>NZ_JBHEEW010000003.1:0-357981 GCF_041930185.1 Mycoplana ramosa
ATAACCCTCGAAAGCAACGAGAAAATCCAGCCGCAGCCGGATCGGGAGAACGCTTTCGCGAGGGCAAGTGGCGGAGAGGGGGGGATTCGAACCCCCGATAGAGTTGCCCCTATGCCGCATTTCGAGTGCGGTGCATTCAACCGCTCTGCCACCTCTCCGCGTCGCCGGTTGGCGCCCGAAGGCGCGGAGGGGTTCATAGCGGCTGTCTTTTCGCCTTGCAAGGGGATGTCGACCACAAAAGCGAACTAATTCCCGTCGATCCGGCGAAACGTTCTTGACAGGTTTCGGAAGCTCGCCTAATGCCGCACGTGCGTGGCAAAGGGCGAATGCCGTTTGTGCGCGGGATGGTGTTTTGCACGTGCCGCTTGCGGCGCCTTGCGGGCCTTCCTTCACCGGCGGACAGGCCACTGTCCGTCAAACCCGACTGACAAAAAGACGGCCGCGCCCCTCAGGCGAAGAGCCGGAACGAACATGAAAGGACAAGAAATGTTCGCAGTCATCAAGACCGGCGGTAAGCAGTACCGCGTGGCGGCCAACGATGTCGTGACGGTTGAAAAACTCTCCGGCGCCGCTGGCGACAAAATTGAATTTATCGAAGTGCTGATGGTCGGCGAAGGCGCCGACGCGACGATCGGCGCTCCCTTCGTCGAAGGCGCGGTCGTCACGGCCGAAGTCGTCGAGCAGGGCCGCGCCAAGAAGGTCATCGCCTTCAAGAAGCGTCGCCGCCAGAACTCCAAGCGTTCGCGCGGCCACCGCCAGCACCAGACCACCGTCCGCATCGTCGAGATCGCGGCAGCCGGCGGCAAGGCCAAGAAGTCTTCCAAGAAGGCTGAAGCCGCTGCCGAAGCAGCAGCGAACTGAAGACCAGGACAGGTAAAGGAGAACTCCAATGGCACACAAGAAAGCTGGCGGTTCCTCGCGTAACGGTCGCGATTCGGAGTCCAAGCGCCTCGGCGTGAAGAAGTTCGGCGGCGAAGCCGTCCTCGCAGGCAACATCATCGTGCGTCAGCGCGGCACGAAGTGGCATCCGGGCGCCAATGTCGGCCTCGGCAAGGACCACACGATTTTTGCGCTTACGGCCGGCAACGTGGACTTCCGTACGAAGGCCAATGGCCGCGTGTACGTGTCCGTAATGCCGAAAGCCGAAGCAGCGGAATAAGCCGGTAGCGCTCTAAAACAGCCGGCGTCTCATCGACCCGGCTGATGCTACAGGTGTCAAACCTGCAGAAACAAAAGGGGAGATGGGGCAATCCATCTCCCCTTTTTGTTCATCTGGAGGATTGAAACCATGATCAGCGAGTTGATGAGGGAAGACCAGTCCCGGTCTCCCGAAGAGCGGCCAAGGCCGGAACGGTCGAGGACCGATTGTCCCATATTGCTGTCGCACAGGCTGGTCCTGCGCGCCCCGCACGAAGACGACATCGACGCCCTTGCCCATCTCGCCAACAACGCCAACATCGCCAATATGGTCGCTCGCATGCCGCATCCCTACACGGTCGCGGACGCGGCCGACTTCGTGCGACGCACAAAAGCCGGCGCGATTGGCAAGTGCGTCTATGCGATCACCAGGGCCGACAATGGCGCATTCCTCGGCTGCTGCGGGATCGAACCGCACGAGGACGGCGCGACCGTCGAGCTCGGCTACTGGCTCGGCGAGCCGTACTGGAACCAGGGCTACGCCACCGAAGCGGCACAAAGCCTGACGGACATGGTGTTCCGCACCCGCGACGTCGACCAGATCGACGCGCGCGTGCGCGTCATGAACATCGCCTCGCGCCGCGTCATCCAGAAGTGCGGCTTCCAGTTCCAGGCGACCGGCATGGTCCAGAGCCTGGCGATCGGCGGCATGGTGCCGGTCGAGTGGTACCGGCTCGACCGCAAGACCTGGGTGTCGCTGAAGAGCTGGGGGAACATCGGATGAGCGCGCTGCGTCAGGAACGGCAAGTGGCGGGAGAACCCGACCCCGGCCCCTGCCCGGTCGTCGCGACCGAGCGGCTGACGCTGCGTCCGCATCGGATCGCCGATGCGGACGCGATCGCCCAGTCGCTAGGCGATTTCCGTGTCTCGCGCATGCTCGCGTCGGTGCCTGCACCGTTCGACCGGCAGGATGCGCAGGAGTGGCTTTCAAGCGTCACCAGCGGGTTATTGCCCGGCTGGGCGCTGGCGATCACCAACGGCGACGACGTGCATCTCGGGGTGGTCTCCTTCGAGCAGCGTGCGGGCCAGTGGCACCTCGGCTACTGGCTCAACCGCTTCTTCTGGGGGCGGGGCTACATGGGCGAAGCGGTACACGCCGCGACCGGCCGCTTTCTCATGCGGATGTCCGGGGTGGAGATCCGTTCCGGCGTCTTCGCCGACAACCCGGCATCGCTGAGGATCCAGGAGAAGATCGGCTTCCGTATCACCGGCCTGAGCGAGATCTATTCGACCGCGCGCAACAGGATGGTGCCGCATGTCGAGACGCGCCTGCTTGCGGGCGATTTCCGCCCGGCCCAGCCACGCCGGTAGCCATCGGTGGATCGGTGGGGTGCACCGATGGCGGCCCTTCCGCCGTCGGCAGCTTTTCAGGCGAGCTCGAACCAGACGGGCAGATGGTCCGATCCGGTCGCCGTCTGGTCCACCCAGGCCTCCTTGAGGCGGCCGACGAGGCCGTGGCTGACGAAGCAATAGTCGAGGAACATCCGGTGGTCGTGGTCGTCGGGATCGATCCAGCTGTAGCTGTCCGGGCCGCGCCCGCCGAGGCCGGCGAGCACGTCCAGCGGATTCGTGGCGCGGATCTGGCGGCCGTAGTAGGCGTCGATCTCACCGGCCATGGCGCAGTACTCGGGCGATTCAGGCACCATGTTGAAATCGCCCATCAGCACGTAGTCGTCCGGAACGGGCGGCTCGCGCAGGCCGAATTCGCCGGCGCCGGAAATCGCCCCGCCGTCGAGCGCATAGGCCTGGACGCGGTCCTTCAGATAGCGGATCTGCGCGATCCGCTCGCCGCTATAGACGTGGTCGAGATGGACGGAATAGACGCGAAGCGCGCCGCCCGGCGCATCGATGACCGCCTCGGTCGCGCCGCGCTGCAGGTTCAGTTTGTCGATCGTCCGGCTGCGCGGAAGCGCAATAAGCCGCGAGGCGAGGATCGGATAGCGCGACAACACCATGTTGCCGAACTGGAACCGCCGGCCGACGGCACGCCCCTTCTCCACGGCCGAGCCGGCGTCGACGTCGCATGCCGGCCAGTAGACGGCAAAATGCGCCGGCAGCAGCACCTGCAGTTCGGCGACCATGTCGATGTTGCCGTTGCGGTGGAACCCACGGGTGACTTCCTGGAGCGCGATGACATCGGCGCGCTCGATCTCGGCGGCGATGCGCCGGAGGTCCAGCCGGCCATCGCGGCCGATGCCGTACTGGATGTTGTAGCTGACGAATTTCACGATAGTCTTTGACCTCCGCGGGAACCGGCTATATCGATGGCGTCAAATTGATGATCAGGCGTTAGACAACCAAGAACGGCAAGCCGATGAAGTTTCTCGACGAAGCAAGAGTCTATATCCGCTCCGGCGACGGCGGGGCAGGGGCTGTCTCGTTTCGCCGCGAGAAATTCATCGAATTCGGCGGTCCGGACGGCGGCGACGGCGGGCGTGGCGGCGACGTCTGGGTCGAGGCGGTCAACGGCCTCAACACGCTGATCGATTTCCGCTACCAGCAGCATTTCAAGGGCGCCACCGGCACGCACGGGATGGGGCGCAACCGGACCGGCGCCAACGGCGCCTCGGTGACGCTGAAGGTCCCGGTCGGAACGCAGATCTTCGAGGAGGACAACGAAACGCTGATCGTCGACCTGACCGAAGAAGGGCAGCGCTTCCGGCTTGCCGTCGGCGGCAATGGCGGCTTTGGCAACGCCCACTTCAAATCGTCGACGAACCAGGCGCCGAACTGGGCCAATCCCGGCCTTGAAGGCGAGGAAAAGACGGTCTGGCTGCGGCTGAAGCTGATCGCCGATGCCGGCCTTGTCGGCCTGCCGAACGCCGGAAAATCCACCTTCCTCGCAACCTGCACGCGGGCGCGGCCGAAGATCGCCAACTATCCCTTCACCACGCTGCACCCGAACCTCGGGGTCGCCACGGTCGATGGGCGCGAGTTCATCCTCGCCGACATTCCCGGCCTGATCGAAGGCGCCCACGAGGGCACCGGTCTCGGCGACCGCTTTCTCGGCCATGTCGAGCGCACGCGCGTCCTGCTGCACCTCGTCTCGGCGCAGGAGGAAAGTGTCGGCAAGGCCTACAAGACCGTCAAGCATGAGCTCGAGGCCTATGGCGGCGGCCTGACCGACAAGCCGGAGATCGTGGCGCTGTCGCAGATCGACGTGCTCGACGAGGACGAGTTGAAGAAGAAGGCGAAGGAGTTGGAGAAGGCGTGCGGGCAAAAGCCGCTGCTTCTGTCGGCGATCACGAACGTCGGCATGCTGCAGGCCCTGCGCGCGCTTCGCGACGAGATCGTCCGCTTCGGCACGGAAGAACAGGACGAGGCTTGAGATGGCCGCAACCCGCCAGCCGCTGTCGAAGCATCGGCGCATCGTCATCAAGATCGGGTCCGCCCTGCTGGTCGATCGCGCAAGCGGGCTGAAGAAGGGCTGGCTCGATGCGATCTGCGCCGACATCGCTGCGCTGCGCAAGGGCGGCACCGAGGTGCTGGTCGTCTCCTCGGGCGCGATCGCGCTTGGCCGCACCGTCCTCGATCTGCCGAAGGGCCCGCTGAAGCTGGAGGAAAGCCAGGCGGCCGCCGCCGTCGGCCAGATCGCGCTCGCCCGGGCCTGGTCTGAAAGCCTGTCGACCGACGGCATCGTCGCCGGCCAGGTGCTGCTGACACTCGGCGACACCGAAGAACGCCGGCGTTACCTGAATGCCCGCGCCACGCTGAACCAGCTTCTCAAGCTCGGCGCGGTCCCGATCATCAACGAAAACGACACGGTGGCGACGACGGAGATCCGCTACGGCGACAACGACCGGCTCGCCGCGCGCGTCGCCACCATGGCCGGCGCCGATCTGCTCGTCCTCTTGTCGGACATCGACGGCCTCTACACCGCGCCGCCGCATCTAGATCCCGATGCGCGCTTCCTTGAAACGATTGCGGACATCACCCCGGACATCGAGGCGATGGCCGGCGGGGCTGCCTCGGAGCTCTCGCGCGGCGGCATGCGCACCAAGATCGACGCCGGCAAGATCGCCACCGGCGCCGGCTGCGCCATGATCATCGCATCGGGCAAGACCGATCATCCGCTGCGGGCGATTGATACTGGGGCCCGCTTCTCGTGGTTCGCCCCGTCGGGTTCGCCGGTGACCGCGCGCAAGACCTGGATTGCCGGGCAGTTGCAGCCGGCCGGCACGCTTGCGATCGATGCCGGGGCGGAAGCCGCGCTGCGCTCCGGCAAGAGCCTGCTGCCCGCCGGCGTGCGCGCCGTTTCCGGGGCGTTTTCCCGCGGCGACACGATCGCCATCATCGGCACGGGCGGACGGGAGATCGCCCGCGGACTGTCGAGCTACGACGCCGAGGAGGCGCGCCAGATTGCCGGCAAGAAATCGGCCGAGATCGCCGGGATCCTCGGCTATGCAGGGCGGGCAGCGATGGTGCATCGCGACGATCTCGTCATGACCGGCGCGGCCAAGGCGGACGACGCCGCGGCGGAGGAGGAGGCCGCTGCCCATGCGTGACCTGCAGCAGACGAGCGGCGACGTGCCCGACCTGATGGCCGATATAGGTCGGAACGCGCGCGCCGCCAGCCGGCCGCTTGCGCTCGCCTCGACCGCGACCAAGAATGCGGCGCTCGAAGCGATGGCGACGGCGATCCTCGTCGATCGCGAGCAGATTCTTGCCGCCAATGCGATCGACCTCGCCGGGGCGCGCCAAGGCGGGCTCGCCGGGTCTTTCATCGACCGGCTGACGCTGACGCCGGAGCGGATCGAGGCGATGGCCGCCGGCATCCGCGCCATTGCCGCCGTCAAGGATCCGGTCGGTGAGGTGATGGCGGAATGGGATCGGCCGAACGGGCTGCACATCGAGCGCGTGCGCACACCGCTCGGCGTGATCGGCGTCATCTACGAGAGCCGGCCGAACGTGACGGCCGATGCCGGGGCGCTGTGCCTGAAGGCCGGCAATGCCGTGATCCTGCGCGGCGGGTCGGACAGTCTCAACTCCTCCCGGGCGATCCACGCCTGCTTGGTCCGCGGTTTGCGGCAGGCCGGGCTGCCGGATCATGCGATTCAGATGGTGCCCGTCGCGGACCGCGCCGCTGTGGGCGCGATGCTCACCGGTCTTAACGGCGCGATCGACGTCATCGTGCCGCGCGGCGGAAAAAGCCTCGTCGCCAGGGTGCAGAACGAGGCGCGTGTCCCGGTGTTCGCCCACCTCGAGGGGCTGTGTCATGTCTATGTCGACAAATCGGCCGATCTCGACATGGCGCGCGCCATCGTCGTCAATTCCAAGATGCGCCGGACCGGCATCTGCGGCGCGGCGGAAACGCTGCTAATCGACCGGTCGGCGGCATCGACGCACCTCGCTCCGCTGCTGGACGCGCTCAAGGCGGCCGGTTGCGAGGTCCGCGCGACCGAGGAGGTCCGCGCGCTCGTTCCCGGTCTGGCCTCTGTCAGCGAAACGGACTGGTCGACGGAATATCTCGACGCGATCATCTCCGTGACGCTGGTCGACGGCGTCGAAGGCGCCATCGCGCACATCAACCGCTGGTCCTCGGCACACACCGAGGCGGTGGTCGCGCAGGACCAGGCGGTGGCCGACCGCTTCTTCGCCGAGATCGATTCGGCGATCCTGTTGCACAATGCCTCGACCCAGTTTGCCGACGGCGGCGAATTCGGCATGGGCGGGGAGATCGGCATCGCAACCGGCAAGATGCACGCCCGCGGGCCGGTCGGCGTCGAGCAGCTGACCTCGTTCAAGTACAGGGTGCGCGGCACCGGACAGGTGCGCCCCTAGGTGCCCCCCGAGGCCGTCGAAACGCGTTACCTGCGGATGCCGCATGTCGAGCGGGGCATGGTCGTCGGCCTGTTCGGCGGCTCCTTCAACCCGCCGCACGAGGGCCACGTGCTCGTGGCCGAGATCGCGCTGCGCCGGCTCCAGCTCGATCAGCTCTGGTGGATGGTGACACCGGGCAATCCGCTGAAGGATCATCGCCACCTGGCGCCCTTGGAGGAGCGCTTGCGGCTGTCCGAAGCGCTCACGCCCGACCCGCGCATCAAGGTCACGGCCTTCGAGAAGACGATCGGCCAGAGCTATACGGCAAAGACCCTGGAGTTCGTCAAGGCGCGCAATCCCGGCATCCGCTTCGTCTGGATCATGGGCGCCGACAACCTGCAGGGCTTTCACCGCTGGCAGAACTGGCAGAAGATCGCCCGGACCTTCCCGATCGCGGTCATCGACCGGCCTGGGTCGACGCTTGCCTATCTGTCGTCGAGAATGGCAAAGACCTTCGACCGCGCCCGCGTCGACGAGGACGATGCCGGCGCGCTGGCGTTCCGCAAGGCGCCGGCCTGGACCTTCATCCACGGCCCGCGTTCGCCCCTCAGCTCCAGTGCGCTGAGGCAGCGGCTGGAGCTGGAGAAATGCGCCGATCACAAGTGATGTCTTGAAACCGAGGGGCATTGGTGCCTAAATCTAGCGGTGGTTCGTCGCAAGTGGCACGAATCGCAACCGTGCTGGACCTGTTCAAAGGAAAGGAAATACACTGACAACAGCGCACGCGAAGGGAAGCGTCGGTAGCACACTTCCCAAAAGCGCAGGACGCGGCGACTATGCCGCCGACCGCGCTCTTCAAGTGGTCCTCGCAAGTCTCGAGGACTCGAAGGCAGAAGATATCGTCACGATCGACATCGTCGGAAAATCCGCGCTGGGCGACTACATGGTGGTCGCGTCCGGACGCTCGAACCGTCATGTCGCGGCGATCTGCGACCATCTGCTCACCGACCTGAAGGACGAGGGCTTCGGTTCGGCCCGCGTCGAAGGACTGGAGGCCGGCGACTGGGTGCTGATCGACACGGGCGACATCATCGTCCACGTGTTCCGTCCTGAAATCCGCGAGTTCTACAACATCGAGAGGATGTGGGCGGCTCCGGACATGGAAGAGAGCATGTTGCACTAGCGCGTCGCAGCGCCCGGCTTTCGGGCGTGGCGTGCGGCCAGATGACCTTGCACCCGCTCGGGTGTCGTTGCCGCTGCGTGCGACGGAGGAACGGGATAGATGCGGATCGGGCTTTTTGCGGTCGGCCGGCTCAAGGCTGGGCCTGAACGGGACCTTGCCGCGCGTTATTTCGACCGGTTCGCAAAGTCCGGGCCGCCGATCGGCCTCGAACTCGGCCGGCTGGTCGAGGTGGCGGAGAGCCGTGCGCCGAACCCCGATACGCGCAAGCGCGAGGAAGCGGCCCTGCTCGACAAGGCGCTTCCGGCCGATGCGGTGCTGGTGCTGCTCGACGAGCGCGGCAAGGCGCTCGGTTCGGAAGAGTTTGCCGGGCTGATCGGCCGCTGGCGCGACGATGGCAAGCGCGAGGTCATGATCGCGATCGGCGGGGCCGACGGCCTCGACCCGGCGCTCCATGCGCGCGCCGAGGCAATCCTGTGTCTCGGCAAGATGACCTGGCCGCACCAGCTCGTGCGCATTCTCATCGCCGAGCAGCTCTATCGCGCCACGACCATTCTGTCCGGTCATCCCTATCACCGCGCCTGACGATGGCCGCATCGGCGGGAGACCGCTCGCGGCCCGGACGCAATTTTGGCGTTGTTCCTTGGCGAAATCGGCAAATCGGCTTAGACGGACATTGGAACGGCAACGCGCGGGAAAATGACAACGTCCGCTACCATCTTGAACATCAGGAGCTCCGCGGCTCGGGGACCGGCAGGGCCGCGGCTGCTCGCTGCCGCCGCGCTCGGTCTTTGCCTGAGCCAGCCTGCCGCGCCGCTCCGCGCCGAACCGACCTCCGCGCTTGCCACGGCCGGAAAGGTCGGCCGACAGGTGACGGTCGAGGTCGACCCCGCCGCGGCGATAGCCCTTAGGCGCGACAGCACGCGGCGCGAACTCGAGGCGCTGTCGCAAACCATCACGCTGTCGGAGGAAAAGGCGCGCGAGCTCGAGGCCGGAATCGACAGGCTGGAGAAGGATCGCGCGTCGCTGCGCGAGGCGATCGTCCAGTCCGCCAAAACGCGCAAGGAGATGGAGGCGAAGATTCTCGCCGGCGAGAAGCGACTTGCGGCGATGCGGGATGAAGAGGAGACCGTCCGCGGCTCCCTGCATGAGCGCCGCGGCCTGCTCGCCGAGGTGCTCGCGGCCTTGCAGCGAATGGGCCGCAACCCGCCGCCGGCGATCCTCGTCACCCCCGACGATGCGCTCGCCTCGGTCCGCAGCGCGATCGTGCTGGGCGCGGTCGTGCCCGGCATCCGGGCCGAGACGGAGCGGCTGGTCGCAGACCTGCAGCGGCTGGCGGCGGTCCGGCTGGACATCGACAAGGAGAAGGCCGACCTCGCCATCGCGATGACGAACCGGCTGGAGGAGGAACGGCGCTCCGAACTGCTGATCAGCGAGAACGAGGCGCTGGCGGCCGCCAACGCCCGCACGCTCGAGGCCGAGCGGCGGCGGGCGGAGGAACTCGCCGGTCGCGCGACCAGCCTCGAGAGCCTCATCGGCAGCATGGAGCGCGAGATCACCTCCGTGCGCGAGGCGGCGGCGCTGGCCCGGGTGCAGGAGGCCGAGCGTGCCAAGCAAACGGAGGCCGAACGCCAGCGGGCGCGCGATGCCGCACGGTCCGGCTCGCCCGACAAAAACCGCATTGCTCCGGCATATGCCTTTTCGGAGCTGCAGAAGCGCCTCGATTATCCGGTTGCGGGCGATGCGCTGCGGCAGTTCGGCGAGGCGGATGGAACGGGCCATGCGTCCCAGGGGCTGATACTTGCGACCAATCCGAGCGCGCTGGTGACGGCGCCGGCCGATGGCTGGGTTGTTTTCGCGGGTGCCTTCAGAAGCTACGGGCGCATGATCATCCTCAACGTCGGCGACAATTTCCACCTGGTGCTTTCGGGTATGGACCGGGTGAACGTTCGGGAAGGACAGTTCGTCGTGGCCGGGGAGCCGCTCGCTGTGATGGGTGAGAAAAGAGTGGCAAGCGTAAACGCATTGGCGCTGGAAACCGACCGGCCGACGCTTTACATTGAATTCCGAAAAAACGGCAAACCGGTTGATTCCCGACCGTGGTGGTCCGCTACTGTCTCTGGAAAGGCAAGCAATGATTCGTAGGGCTTCCCTTGTTCTCGTCGGAGCACTGTTGGGTGCGACGGCCATGAGTTCGATCTACTCGTTGACGATGCCGGCCGAAGCTGCGGGCGCGTCGACCTATCGCGAACTTTCCATCTTCGGCGACGTGTTCGAGCGCGTCCGCGCGCAGTACGTGACGCCGCCGAAGGAAGACCAGCTGATCGAGAACGCCATCAACGGCATGCTGTCCTCGCTGGATCCGCACTCGTCCTACATGAACGCCAAGGACGCCGAAGAGATGCGCACCCAGACGCGCGGCGAGTTCGGCGGTCTCGGCATCGAGGTGACGATGGACGAGGAACTCGTCAAGGTCATCACGCCGATCGACGACACGCCGGCGGCACGGGCGGGCGTTCTCGCCGGCGACCTGATCTCGAAGATCGACGGCCAGGACGTCCGCGGCCTGAAGCTCGAGGAAGCCGTCGACAAGATGCGCGGCAAGGTCAATACGCCGATCAAGCTGACGATCCTGCGCAAGGGCGCCGACAAGCCGATCGAACTGACGATCGTGCGCGACATCATCGCGGTCAAGGCGGTGAAATTCCGCGTCGAGGGTGACGTCGGCTATCTGCGGGTGATCTCCTTTACCGAGAAGACCTTTGACGACCTCGAAAAGGGCATCGAGAAGATCAAGGCCGACGTTCCGGCCGACAAGCTGAAAGGCTATGTCCTCGACCTGCGCCTCAACCCGGGTGGACTGCTCGACCAGGCGATCAACGTTTCCGACGCCTTCCTGGAACGCGGCGAAGTCGTTTCGACCCGCGGCCGCAACGAGGACGAGACCCGTCGCTTCAACGCCTCGCCGGGTGACCTGACCGATGGCAAGCCGCTCGTCGTGCTGATCAACGGCGGCTCGGCCTCCGCGTCGGAGATCGTCGCCGGCGCGTTGCAGGACCTGCGCCGCGCCACCGTGGTCGGCACCCGTTCCTTCGGCAAGGGCTCCGTGCAGACGATCATCCCGATGGGCGATGCCGGCGCGCTGCGCCTGACGACGGCGCTCTATTACACGCCGTCCGGCAAGTCGATCCAGGGCACCGGCATCACGCCGGACATCAAGGTCGACCAGCCGCTGCCGCCGGAACTGCAGGGCAAGCTCGAGACGGCGGGCGAGTCCAACCTGCGCGGCCACATCAAGGGCCAGAGCGAGAACGAGGAGGGGTCGGGTTCCGCCGCCTACGTGCCGCCGGAAGCCAAGGATGACCTGCAACTGCAGTACGCGCTCCAGCTGCTGCGCGGGGAGAAGACCGATCCGTCCTTCCCCGCCAGTCCGGAAAAGGCCGAGCTGAAGAAGAACTGACGCCTCACGCCCCGGAGGATCGCGATGCGCAATCCGGGGCTCGCTCCTTTCTGCACGGACCTGTCACTTGGGAACGGATCTCAACGCACCGCTCGGCCAGAATCGGAAGGCTGCGTCCGGCCGCGTGAAGTCGTCCCGTGTTTCTGCCGCCCGCGCCGCTGTCGCCGTCGCGGGCGTCTGTGTGCTGGGCCTTTCGCTGTGGACGGCGCTGGCGCCCAGCGGCAACCTGATCACACCGGAGAAAACCGCTCCGTCGGAGGCGCCGGCGTCGGAGAAGGTTGCCACTGCGGAGGCGGGCGAGCCGGAGGCCGCGGCGGGCGTACGCCGTCAACGCGGCCAATCCGGCGCCAACATCGAGGAAACCCGAACGGCCGACGGCACTCTCGTGCGCAAGTTCACGCCGAAGGATCGCGGCGATGGCGGACCACTCATTCTCGATGCCAGCCGGGTTGGCCAGGACCCGCGTTTCGCCGCGCTCCCGAACGAAGACCTGCTCGAAACCACCGCTCATGGCAAATTGCCCGTCATCGGACCGGACGGCCTCCGCCCCGTCGAACAGTATGCGCGGCCCTGGTCGGGCGCGCGCGGCACCCGGATTGCGATCGTCGTCGGTGGACTCGGGTTGAGCCAGACGGGAACACAGCGGGCGATCCGTGACCTGCCGGGCGAGGTGACGCTGGCCTTCGCCTCGACGGGCAACAGCCTGTCCCGCTGGATGCAGGAGGCACGCCGCGACGGCCACGAGATCCTGCTGCAGGTTCCGCTGGAGCCCTTTGACGATCCGGACAACGATCCCGGCCCCCATACGCTTCGGACCGATGTGAGCGCGAAGAGGAACCTCGACGAACTGCATCGCGCCATGGGACAGATCACCAACTATACGGGCGTCATGAATTTCATGGGCGGGCGGTTCCTGTCGAGCGCGGATGCGCTGGAGCCGGTCATGCGCGACATCGCCGATCGCGGCCTCCTCTTTCTCGACGACGGCACCTCGGCGCAGTCGTTGTCGGGAACGGTGGCCGGCGCGCTGGAAATGCCGCACGCCTTCGCCGACCTGCAGCTCGACTCGGCGCTGTCGCGCGATGCGATCCTGCGCAAGCTGGACGAACTGGAACGCGTTGCCCGTCGCAACGGTACGGCGATCGGTGTCGCATCGGCCTTTGACGAAAGCGTGCAGGCGATCGCGGATTGGACACAGGAAGCCGCCCAACGCGGCATCGAGATCGTCGGCGTGGCCGCCCTCGTCGACCCGAACCCGAAACAATAGGCATGCCGATGAGCCAAGAAGCGAAAAAGCCCGTGCGACCCGAGGACCTGCCCTACCGGCCATGCGTCGGCGTCATGGTGTTGAACCGGGACGGTCTCGTCTGGGCGGGCCGGCGCATTGCCATCGGGAACTCAGAGTATGACGGCTCACCACAGCTTTGGCAGATGCCGCAGGGCGGCATCGACCGTGATGAAGATCCGCTGGCAGCCGCTTCGCGCGAGCTGTACGAGGAGACCGGCATGCGTTCGGTCCGGTTGATTGCCGACGCCGGTCGCTGGATCAACTATGACCTGCCGGCGCATCTGATCGGAATCGGGCTGAAGGGAAAATACCGCGGCCAGACGCAACGCTGGTTTGCCTTTCGTTTCGAGGGCGACGAAAGCGAGATCGCGATCAACCCACCGCCCGGCGGTCATGAGCCGGAATTCGACGCCTGGGAGTGGAAGCCGATGCAGGCATTGCCCGAGCTGATCGTACCGTTCAAGCGCAAGGTCTATGAAGAGGTCGTTGCGGCCTTTTCCCATCTTGCGTCCTGACCCGGACGGCCAGCCCAAGCGGCGCCACGCGACAGGCGCGCGTAGCATACTGACGTTTCTCTGGTATGTTACTTCAACCCGCCGGAGGGACGCTTCAGAATTGCCTTGGATCGTTGGAGGTGCGACATGACCGGTAACGACAAGTCGAATCCGAATGAAGATGTTCTCAGCGCCGAAGCCCTGCGCAAGCAAATTCTCGAAACGCAACTCGCCGACATGGAGCGGGAAGACAAGTTGCGGGACCGCAAGCGGGAAGAACTCAACAAGTTCACCGACGAGTTTTTTCATAAGCATGTCGGCGAACAGGAACGGACGATGATCCGCAACGTTGTGGCGCGGGCGGTCAAGGAAGGAAAGATGGAGGCCTTGGTCTACACGTTTCCGTCCGATTTCTGCAGCGACAGTGGGCGGGCGATCAACAACGCTGACCCGGATTGGCCGCAAACCCTGCAGGGCAAGGCAAAAGAGCTGTATGACCGCTTCAAGGAGGTGGCCCAGCCGCAGGGTTACCGACTGAAGGCGATGGTGATCAATTTCCCGGGCGGCGTTCCCGGCGATATCGGCTTTTATCTCAACTGGGAGCCCCCGGTCACCTGAGCCGACGTGTTTCCTAGGCGAAGCGATCGTCCCTTGCCGAGAGAAAGCACATGGACGACAGATCGTTCCCGGCGCCTCAACCCGAGACACCCGACCAGACGACGATCGAACGGCGGGTCACCGATTATGTGCGACTGGGTGTCGTCGCCCTCTTTGCCTACTGGTCGTTCACGCTGGTCGCGCCATTTATCGTGATCGTGATCTGGGCCGGCATCCTGACCGTCGCGCTCTATCCGGGTTATCAGGCGCTCCGGGTCGCACTTGGCGGCAGCAAGCGGCTGGCCGCCGCCGTGAT
Source organism: Mycoplana ramosa (assembly GCF_041930185.1). Lineage (NCBI taxonomy): Bacteria > Pseudomonadati > Pseudomonadota > Alphaproteobacteria > Hyphomicrobiales > Rhizobiaceae > Mycoplana > Mycoplana ramosa. The sequence continues at coordinate 14,293 of NZ_JBHEEW010000003.1, forward strand.
CACGTTGCTGAGTCTCGGCGTCATCATCGGTCCGCTGGCCGCGATCGCGCTGAACTTCGTCGACGCCACCCATTGGCTGATGACGAAACTGGAAGTCGGTTCGTTGCAAATTCCGACACCATCGGAGGGTATCAAGCAATGGCCCGTCGTCGGTCAGCGCGTCTTTGAGGCCTGGCGGCTCGCCTCCGAGAACCTGGCGGATACGCTGACACGCCTTCAACCGTTGCTGCTGGACCTGGGCGGCGAGGTTCTCACCAAGGCCGCCCGTATCGGCTTTGGATTGCTGAGTTTCATCGCCTCCGTGGTGATCGCAGGGTTTTTGTTCGGCCACGGGCCACAACTGGCGACCGGCATCAACCGCCTTGCCGATCGCATCGCCGGTGACCGTGGAGTAGGCTTTGTCCGGTTGGCGGCCGCGACGATCCACAATGTGGCCAGAGGGGTGATCGGCGTCGCCATCTTTCAGTCCGTGCTCGTCGGTCTCATCCTGTATGTCTTTGCACTCCCTCTTTCCGGCGGGCTGACGTTCGTCGTGCTGATCCTGTGCATCGTCCAGATCGGCCCGGCACCGGTGTTGTTGCCCGTCATCATCTGGGCGTGGATGACCCAGGACCTCGTTTACGCGCTGTCGCTCACGGCCCTGCTGGTGCCAGTGGCCGTCATCGATAACGTCCTGAAGCCGATTCTCGTGTCGCGCGGGCTCTCGACGCCGATGCTGGTGATCCTCATGGGGGTCATCGGCGGCACGCTTTCCTATGGTCTCATCGGGCTGTTCCTCGGCCCGATCGTGCTGAGCGTGTTCTACGATCTCCTGGTCGCGTGGCTGCGTGGCCCGTCCGCGCTGGACAGCGGCAAGCCGCCGCTGCCGTGGTCGGATCGGCCGGAATAGAGATCGGCCTCAAGCGACATCCGGCACGTAGGTGCGCGGTGTCCTGTCTTCCTCATAGTCGTCTGGGCGCTTCTGGCGCTTGCCAAGCTCCGGCGCGTCGAACTTGACCTTCTCGTAGGGGATCGATTTCAAGATGTGGGAAATGCAGTTGATCCGCGCGCGCTTCTTGTCGTCCGACGGGACGATCCACCAGGGTGCGAAGTCGGTGCTGGTCATCCGCAGCATCTCGTCGTAAGCGCGGGTGTAGTCCCACCACTTGCGATAGGATTCGAGGTCCATCGGGCTGAGCTTCCACTGGCGCAGCGGATCGTCGATGCGACGCCGGAAGCGGCGCTCCTGTTCGTCCTCGCTGACGGTCAGGAAGTATTTCAGCAGGATGGTCCCGCTTTCGATGATGGCAGCCTCGAACCTTGGTGCCAGTTCGAGGAAACGCCGGGCTTTCTTGTCGCTGCAAAAGCCCATGACGCGGTCGACCCCGGCGCGATTGTACCAGCTGCGGTCGAAGATCACGATCTCGCCGCCTGCGGGCAGGTGCGCAATATAGCGCTGCATATACATCTGCGTCTTTTCGCGGTCGCTTGGCGCCGGTAGCGCAGCAACACGAAACACGCGTGGGCTGACCCGTTCGGTGATGCGCTTGATGATCCCACCCTTGCCGGCGGCGTCGCGGCCCTCGAAAATGACCACGATGCGCGCCCCCGACTTCTTAACCCAAGCTTGAAGATGGGCGATCTCGACCTGCAGTTTCTCCATTTGTTTGTCGTAGTCGCGAATCTTCCCGTTTTCCTTGGCATCCTTCTGCGCCGTATCGGCTTTCACATCTTGCTTCTTGTTCATCGCCCGTCTCCCGGTTGCCCGCTCTGGTTCAGTGGCTGCATCCCAATTTCCGTGGCCCGAAACGCCTGGAGCGCGTCGTCCAGATCTTCAAACACGAGCGAGGGCCCGTTGTGCTGGATCATCCCCCCGCGCTCGAGCAGGCCCCTCGCCTCGGCATGGAGTTCGGCAAGGCAGAGCACGACGCCTCGCGCACGAAGGTCGGCGCCGAATTCCTCCAGCATCGCGACCGCGGTGCTGTCCATCTGTGCGATTGCGCCGGCATCTATCACGAACCACCGTGTACCGGCTGGCAACGCCCCGGCAATCTCAGCCAATCGTCCCCGCACGTGGTCGGTGTTGAAAAACAACAGGCTGCCCTGAAGGACCCATATGACGAGCCCGGGCACCGCCTGCGCCTCCGGGAAACGATGCAGCTTGTAGAAGCCGTCGCGTCCCGGGATGCGCCCGAGCAAGGCGTCGCGGGGATACATCATGTTTCGCAGCAGGTAGACGAGCGTTCCCGCGATCGCCACGATGACGCCGTTGAGAACGCCGAAACTGATGGCGCCCCACATGGTGATCAGCGCAAAGACGAACTCGACGCGGCTGATGCGCCATATCTGGCGCAGTTCGTCGACATTGATGAGACCGAGGGCGGCGGAAACGAGAATGGCGGCGAGGGCGGCGACCGGCAGGATACGCAGGGCATCGTTGAGGAAGAGAAGAACGGCGATCAGTGCGGCGGCAGAGACCAGACCGGCCAGTTGGGAGCGCCCGCCGACCGACAGGTTAATCGCCGTTCGCGAATCGGAAAAGCTGATCGGAAACGATCCGAACAGTCCTGCTGCGACCTGGGCGCTGCCGAGGCCGATCAGCTCGCGGTTGGCATCGACGGGTTCCCCCGTGCGCGCACCGAAGCTGCGCGCGGTCACCGCACCGGAGCCGAAGCTGACCAGGAAGATGGCGGAAGCGCCGAGGACCAGGCTAGTCAGCGGCAAGCCCGCTATCAAAGGCAGCGAAAACGAAGGAAGACTGGTCGGTATGTCGCCGACGACGGCAATGCCGTGAGACTGGAAATCGAATAACGCCGAAAGGACGACGGCAAGCACGACGACGACGACTGGCCCGGGTATCGGCGATTTCAACGCCCGTGCCGCCTGGAGCACGCCAAACATGCCGGCTGCCAGCGCGACCGTCGGCCAATGGATCAGATCGCGCTTGGCGACGAGTTCCAGCAGCGGCGGGACCAGGCCATCCGACTCGATCTTCATCCCGGTCATGCGTCCGATCTGGCCCACCAGGATCGACAGCGAAATGCCGGCAAAGAAACCCACCAGGATCGGTCTGGAGAGAAAAGTCGCAAGCACGCCGAGCCGCAAGGCACTCGCAACGAAGCAGATCAAACCCACGCCGAGGGCAAGGATAGAGGCAAGCGCGATGCGATCGGTCGGCGTCGCCGCCGGGAGTGTGGCGGCGACGGAGGCCATTGCGGCGGCCAGCACCGTCATCGTTCCCGCATCGGGGCCGACGACCAGCCGCCGCGATACGCCGAAGATGGCATAGGCGATCGGCGCCACAATGCTGGCATAGATACCGGTCTGCGGCGGAAGTCCAGCGATCACCGGGTAGGCGATAGCGCTCGGAAGCCCGACGGCGGCGATGGACAACCCCGCCGATATGTCGTCGCGCAGCCAGCCGACGCGATAGTCCGAACAGCCCCGGAAGATCGGCAGGGCCCGGCTCATGCTGCGACCCCGTCGAGGCGGAGGTCGCCGGTGTCGGTCCGCCTGCCGGCTTGCGAGGAGAGGGCCCTGACGCACAATCGGGTCGGCGGTCGCGGACCTCGCATCTCAGTGCTCCAGGAAGACGTAGTTCATCCAGGCGCTCATGCGCAAAAGGACCTTGCGCAAAATGGAGACGTGATGCCAGTGATGCGTGTAAACGGCCACATCGGCAACGACACCGCCCGGTAACTGATAGGCGCTCGTGTCCTCCAGAATGTCGATCTTGGCGAGTGTCTGGCCGGGCTGCAGACGCTCCGGCGCCTGCGGATCGATCAGCGCGCCGGTCGGTTGCAACTGACCCTGGGCCATCACGTCGATGATGCCGGAGACCTTGGCCTTGAAGATCTTGCCGGGCACGGCCTTGAACGACACTTCCGCTTCATCGCCGACGTTGACGCGCTGCAGCGAATTCTGGATGAAGGCGGCCGCGAGCATGCGGTCCTCGCTGTTGATGAAAACCATGACGGGGCGCAGCGGCAACGGATTGGCCATCATCCCCGGGCGAAGGAAAACTTGGCTGACATAGCCGTCGCTGGGCGCACGCACGGTCGTCTGGTCAAGCTCGAACTCGGCATTGCGCAATTCGGCCGTCAGGCGTGCAACGGACGGGTTCACACCGTTGATCTGCGATTCGTAGGCCAGGCGCGCCTGCTGCGCCTGCGCCTGGGCGGTGCCGACGGCGGCCACCTGCGCCAGAAAGAGCCCGCGGCGGTTCTCGACCTCCAACTCTGAAACAGCCGATTGGCCGGTCCGCTGCATCGAGCTTTCGAAGATCTCCCTGTAGCTTTCAAAGCTCTGCTGCGCCCGGTCGCGGTCGGCAATCGCGCCTTCGACGACCGAGTCGGCCGCATCCATGGCGGCCTTCAGTTGGCGGACCATCTGCTCGGCTTCGGCGAGGGCTGCCCTCTTCTGGTCGACCGTAAACTGGTAAGGGCGCGGGTCGATGCGGAACAGCACAGTCCCTTGCTTCAGCGGCGTATTCGCCGCCACAGGCACCTCCACGACGATCCCGCCTACGGCGGGGATGACCGGAGCGGACGTAAAGTAGATTCGCCCGTCGCTTGAGTAGGGGTGGTTGTAGCTCATCAGCAGGATGAGCCCGGAGATCAGGAAGATCCCGCCAAGAACCGCCGTGGACACCGTCCATTGGGTGACCGGAATCCGGAAGATCTTGAAGACGGCGATGCAGATGGCGGCATAGGTGAGGATAAGCAGCAGATCCATCAGGCGGGCTCCCTCGTCTGCAGTTTCAATTGCTCCTCAAGCTCCTGCACGCGGGCCTGGAGGGTTGCGACTTCCGCATTTGCCTCCTTCTGCGACTGGAGTTTGCCGTCGCTCTGAATGCCCCAGCCGCGATCTTCGCGATAGATCGTCGCCCAGATGAACAGGAAGGGCCAGATGGCATGCAGTGTAAACAGGCTGACCCAACCGGCCACGTGGATTGCGTCCTGATGGGGATGATTGCGCTTCTTCGCAATCAGATGGGGAATGTCGTGGATGGCGATGATCCCGTAGAAGAGGGTCAGCACCATGAAGACAAGAACACCGAGGGCAAAGTAGTCCAGGAACACGTGCCGTCCTCCGCAAGCCGTACATCACGCCCGAATGATCCCGGACGGCCCGCGGCTTTCCAGTTTTCCATCCTAGCGCGCGCGAGGGGCGGATGCCCGTAGCATCATGTAATCTCTATCGGTTCTCGGGAAAGGAGGAGCGGAGCTTGATGAGGGACGGCTCAGGATCGCGCCGCACCGACTTGCCAGCGAATTAGAGTGTCATAAACCAGCGAATCACTCCATGCTGCTGCGGCATCGGGACGACTCCTGGGATCGTTTGCGAGACAAAGGCGGAAACATGAACAGCAAAGCCATCTTGGTTGCCACTGGTTCGACGCTCCTGTTCCCCCATGCGGGGCGTGCTGCAGACGCCATCGTCGCGGCGCAGCCGGAACCGATGGAGTATGTGCGCGTCTGCGACGCCTTCGGCGAGGCTTATTTCTACATTCCCGGTACCGAGACCTGCCTGAAGATCGGCGGGTACCTGCGCGTCGACATCTCTGGCGGCGATCCGAACGGGCAGGATACCTTTCCGGGCGGCGGCGGCGATTCCTGGTCCACGCGATCGCGCTTGAGCTTCCGGATCAGCACGGCATCCGATACGGAATACGGCGCCCTGAAGACCTACGCGGAGACCCTGTTCAATCGAGACAACAACACCGACAGCAGTGTCAATCTCGAGATCGGCACGATCGAGCTGGCGGGCTTCCTCGTCGGCTATGTCGACACGCTCTATACGGATTTCACCGATGATGCGGGCAATGGCATCAACGACTACTACGACGTCAACTACGGTGATTTCCATCAGACGCAGATCCGCTACACCTATGATCCGGGAAACGGTTTCGTCGCGGCGATCTCGCTGGAGGACGATAGCGACCCGAGCGGCAGCACGGTCGAAGATGTCGATGAGGCCGACGACGATTATGTGCCGGACATTATCGCCGCCGTGGGCTATGTCACCGATCCGTTCAAGGCCCGCCTCGTGGGCGCCTATGACTCGTCAATGGAGGAAGGCGCGATCAAGCTGCGGCTGGACGGCACGATCGGCGGCCTGTCGGTCTTTGCCATGGGCGGCTGGAACACCGATGGCGACCGCGTCAACAACTACGCCCAATGGGACGGCGCCTGGGCGGCGTGGATTGGCGCGTCCTATATCCTGACGGAGAAGGCGACGATCAACGCCTCGATGAACTTCGACGAGGGCGGCGATATCGAAGGTGCGCTCAACATCGCCTACGCCGTCGTGCCGGGCTTCGAGATCATCCCGGAACTCGACTTCCGCAACAAGATGGACGAGAAGGCCGGTCCGGACGCCAAAGACTGGGGTGGCGTCATCCGCTTCCAGCGGAACTTCTGATCTTTCTGGCGAGGGCCATTCCCGCCTACTTCACCACACGCAGGCGCGGCTTCTGCGGATCGTCTTCCTCCGTCGAATCCGCGTGCTTCGGCAAGGTGATGACCCGCCAGCCGAGAAGCGTGAAGACGATCGTCAGCAGCGGGTTCAGGATGTTGAAGAAGCAAAAGCCGGCGTAGGCGATCGTGCCCACCCCCAGCGCCGATGCCATGTAAGCCCCGCAACTGTTCCACGGCACCAACGGCGAGGTCACCGTCGCGGTATCGCCGATGACGCGCGACAGCATCACCGGTGCGAGGCCGCGGTCCGCGAAGGCACCACGGAAGGTGCGCCCCGGCAAGGCGATCGATATGTACTGATCCGAGGTGATGACGTTGGACAGGATTGCCGTGCCGGCCACGGTGGAGACGATCCCGGTGGGGGATTTCACCCTGGCGACCAGGGGATCGATCAGCCGGTTCAGCAGTCCCGCGTGTTCCACCACCGCGCCGAAGGCGAGCGCGGTGATGATCAGCCAGACCGTGTTCAACATGCTCGCCATACCGCCGCGGCTCAGGATCACGTCGATCGCCTTGTCGCCGCTCTCGACCGTGTAGCCGTTGGCAAGCGCGGACCAGGTGCCCTTCAGCAGAGCCAGCGCATGAGGCAGGGTGGGGGCATTGGCAAAGGCGACGACCCTAGCCGGATCCTGGATCACGGCCAGCAGGCCTCCGGCGAGGGCACCGGCAAAGATCGCGACAAAGGGCGCCACCCGGGCCACCGACAGTCCGAAGACGAGAAGCAGCGGCAGGAAAGCCCAGAGCGAGACCGTCGCCTTTGCCTCGATGCTCGCCAGCAGCGCCGTGGCGTCGAAGTCGCCGGGCCGGCCCAGGAGCGCGAAAACGACCACTGCGATGCCGAGGGCCGGCACCGACGTCCAAAGCGACTCGCGGATATGGCCGTAGATATCGGAGCCGGCCGTCGCCGCCGCGAGATTGACGGTGTCCGACAGGGGAGAAGCCTTGTCGCCGAAATAGGCCCCGGAGATGATTGCACCGGCGGTGATCGCCGGCGACAGGCCCATATGCGTGGCAACCCCCATCAACCCGATGCCGATCGTGCCCGCAACGGTCCAGGAACTGCCGATGCCAAAGGCCACCACCGCGCAGACGAGCGCCGTCGTGGCATAGAAGTAGTTGGGGCTAAGGAGCTTCAGGCCGTAATAGACCATCGACATGATGGTTCCGCTCATCGCCCATGTGCCGATCAGGGCACCAACCGCAAGTAGAATCATGATCGCCGGCAGACCGGTTGCAACGCCATCGACAACCGCCTCACGGATGCCAGACCACGGCAGCCCGTTCTTGTAGGCGACCCCTGCGGCGATCACCCCGCAGAACAGCAGCGCCACCTGGTTCGGTCCCGACGAGGCTCCGTCGCCGAACAGCGCATAGGACAGCGCCAGCAGCCCGATCAGCGCAATGCAGGGGATGAGCGCATCAGGCAGGGAGGGAGGCCGCGGTGTCGAGCGGTCTGAAGGTCTCTGCTCATTGCTGTCGGCCACGGTGACCCCCTAAAGCATGTCGCGCAACGGTGTGCCGCGGTTTTGCGAAAGCGACATGCGATAAACCAAGGACTTGAAGCGCGGGAAGCGAACCCGAAGGATTGCGACCCGCTTTCGTTCGGACCCTCAATGCCACGTCATGTCTGTGTAGCTTGCGTTGACGATCGTTCCGCGCTCCCCGCGAACGATGGCGGCAATGTCGGCAAGCGCGCCGATCGCCGCTGCGTTGCCCGTCGCCCTGGCAAAGTGGCAGGCCGCGTCGACCTTCGGCCCCATCGAGCCGGCCGGGAAGGTGTATTGGCCAAGCGCCGACGGACTGGCGCGGTGGATCGCCTTCTGGCCGGGCGTGCCCCAGTCGATGCAGACGGCCTGCGCGTCCGTGGCCATGATGAACAGGTCGGCCTCCAGTTCGCGTGCCAGAAGCTCGGAGCAGAAATCCTTGTCGATCACCGCCTCGACGCCTTTCAGCGAGCGCTCCTTGCCCGGATCGTACATGGTCGGTATGCCGCCGCCGCCGGCGCAGATCACGATGGTGCCCTTCTCCAGCAACCATTTCACCGGGCGGATCTCGAAGATCCGCTTCGGCATCGGCGAGGGGACCACCCGCCGCCAATTGTCGCCGTCCTGCTTGAAGGTCCAGGTCTTCTCGGCCGCCAGCCGGTCCGCCTCCGCCTTTTCGTAGACCGGCCCGACGAATTTCGTCGGATTCTTGAAGCCGGGGTCGTCACCGTCGACCTCGACCATCGTCAGCAGCGTGGCGAACGGCACCTCGAACGGCAGGAGGTTGCCCAGTTCCTGCTCCAGCATATAGCCGATCATTCCCTCGGTCTCAGCACCCAGCACATCGAGCGGATAGGCCTCGTCCGGCTTGTAGGAGGCGCCCTGCAGGGCAAGCAGGCCAACCTGCGGCCCGTTGCCGTGGGTGATCACAACCTGATGCTCGCTGGTGATCGGGGCGATGGCTTCGGCCGCGATTCGGATGTTTCGCCGCTGCACCTCCGCCGTCATCGGCTCGCCGCGCTTGAGGAGCGCGTTACCGCCCAGTGCAATCACGATCCGCATGGTCAATCTCCCAGCGTTGCCACGAGAAGCGCCTTGATCGTGTGCAAGCGGTTCTCCGCCTGCTCGAAGGCGACGTTCGCCTCGGATTCGAACACGTCGTTCGTCACCTCGAGGCCGTTGGACATGCCGTGGTCCTGGGCGATCTGCTTGCCGACCACCGTCTCCGTGTCGTGGAAGGCCGGCAGGCAGTGCATGAACTTGACCTGGGCGTTGCCGCTCGCCGTCATCAGGTCCTTGTTGACCTGGTAGGGTGTGAGCAGCTGGATGCGCTCCTTCCACACCTCCTTCGGTTCGCCCATGGAAACCCAGACGTCGGTGTGGATGAAGTCTACACCCTTCACTGCCGCCTTTGGGTCGTCGGTGATCATCAGCCGCGCCCCGGATTTCTCCGCCAACTCCTCGGCGATCTTGCGATATTCGTCCGCCGGCCAGAGCGACTTCGGACCGCAGATGCGCACGTCCATGCCCATCAGGCAGCCGACGATCAGCAGCGAATGGCCCATGTTGGACCGCGTGTCGCCGACATAGGCATACTTGATGTCGGCGATCGGCTTGTCGCTGTGCTCGCGCATGGTCATCACATCCGCCAGCATCTGGGTGGGGTGATATTCGTCGGTCAGGCCGTTGTAGACCGGCACGCCGGCATAGCGTGCCAGCGTCTCGACGCCCTTTTGCGCCGAACCGCGGTACTCGATAGCGTCGTACATGCGCCCGAGCACGCGGGCGGTGTCCTTGAAGGACTCCTTGTGGCCGATCTGCGAGCCTGCGGGATCGAGATAGGTCACGTTTGCCCCCTGGTCGGAGCAGGCGACCTCGAACGCGCAGCGGGTGCGCGTCGAGGTCTTCTCGAAGATCAGGCAGATTTCCTTGCCTTCGAGGTGCTTCTGTTCCGTGCGGGCATATTTGGCCCGCTTCAGGTCGCGGGCGAGATCGAGGAGGAAGCGGAACTCGCGCGGCGTATAGTCCTGTACCGTGAGAAGCGAGCGGTTGCGAAGATTGAGGCTCATGATGCTGCTCCAAGACTGATGGAAGGGTCCTATCGGCAAAAATCGTCAGGCCGGATCGCGCCAGATCGGGCAGGTCATGCAATGCCCGCCGCCGCGGCCGCGGCCCAGTTCGGAGCCGCGGATGGTGATCACCTCGATCCCGGCCTTGCGCAGCAACGTGTTGGTGTGGGTGTTGCGGTCATAGGCGACCACTACGCCGGGCTCGATGGCGACGACGTTGTTGCCGTCGTCCCATTGCTCGCGCTCGGCCTCGTAGGCGTTGCCGCCGGTCGCCACGGTCCGCAATCTCTTCAGCCCCATCGCCTCGGCGACGACCTCAAGCATCGGCTTCGTCTCCTGACGAACCTCGAACGTGCCGTCGTCGCCCTTCGGGTAGACGCTGTAGCAGCGGATCTGGTCGACTACGTCGGCAAACAGCGTCACGAGATCGCGGTCGCAGAAGCTGAACACGGTGTCGAGGTGCATCGCCGCACGGCTCTTCGGCATCAAGCAGCCGATGACGCGCGTGGCGGCCTTTGCCTTGAAGAGCGCCTGGGCCACCTGGCCGACGGCCTGATAGGTCGTGCGCTCGCCCATGCCGATGAGAACGACGCCATTGCCGACCGGCATGACGTCGCCGCCCTCCATCGTCGCATTGGCGAACGGTTCGTCGGAATCGCCCCACCAGATCTGAAAGTTGCCGCCCTTGAACGACGGATGGAACTTGTAGACCGCCCGTTGCACCAGGGTCTCCGCCCGACGCGCCGGCCAATACATCGGATTGCAGGTCACGCCGCCGTAGATCCAGCACGAGGGATCGCGCTGGAACAGCGTGTTCGGGATGGGCGGAATCACGAACTCGGGCGCGCCCAGCGCCTCGAGCATGAGGTCCTTGCCACGGATGTCGGGCAGGTCCGAGACGGCGATGCCGCCGATCAGAAACGTGGCGAGCTGCTGTGCCGGCATTTCGTCCAGCCACGGGCGCATCGCCTCGGCGATCTGGGTCCCGAGCACATTGGGGATGATCCGGCGATCCAGCACGAAATCGCGCGCTTCCTTGTCGGCCAGCGTCTCGCCCAGCAGGTCGTGAAGCTCAAGGACCTCGACGCCGCGCTCCTGCATCTTGAGCACGAAGTCGTAGTGATCCTTCTGGGCTTCATGGACCCAGATGACATCGTCGAACAGCAGGTCATGGCAGTTTGCGGGGGTGAGCCGTTGGTGCGCCAGCGATGGCCGGCAGACCATCACCGTCCTGAGCTTGCCGACTTCCGAATGAACACCGAAATTGCGCATCTTGGCTCCTCCACGGCAGGAAATGGTTCAGAATCGAGCGTGGACTGCGGTTAGAGTGGGCTGATTGCTCCGGTCCACATCAGATAGATGGCGAGCAGCGCCAGCACGCCGATCCCGATCGCGATCAAAAGCTCCTTGCCGACAAAGGCCGGCTCGCCATGCTCCTTGCGGGCGCGGGCGTAGACGAGAATGCCGGGCGCAAAGAGCACGGCGCACATGAGCAGGTAGTTGAGGCCGGCGGCATAGACGAGCCAGAGGCCGTAGAGCGTCGCGATCAGCCCGACCAGCATGTCGCGCCGGCGCGCCCTGTCGTCGGGCCGGTAGGTTTCACCCGACAGGGCGAGCTTCAGCGCATAGGCCCCGGAAAATACGTAGGGCGGCAGGATCGCAACCGAGGCGATGAAATAGAAGAACTGATAGGCGCTCTTGGAGAAGAAGCTAAGGATCAGGAACACCTGGATCAGGATGTTGGTCGCCCACAGCGCGTTCACCGGCGATCCGTTTGCGTTCTCCGCAGCAAACCACTTCGGGAATGTGCCGTCGCGTCCGCAGGTATAGGGGATCTCGGCGCAAAGCAGCGTCCAGGACAGGAAGGCACCGCCGACGGAAACCATCAGGCCGAGATTGACGAGCGACGCGCCCCATCGTCCGACGAGCGGCTCGAGGACGCCGGCCATGGAAGGCACCTTCAGACTTGCGAGTTCCGGCTGGCTCAGAATGCCGGTCGACAGCAGGGACACCAGGACATAGATGCCAAGCGCGCCCAGGAAGCCGATGATGGTGGCACGGCCGACATCCGAACGGCGCGCCGCACGCGCCGAATAGACGCTGGCGCCCTCGATGCCGATGAACACCCACAGGGTCACCAGCATCGTGCTCTTGACCTGGTCGAGGATGCTGCCGAGCCCCGCTCCTCCCGAGCCCGCGCCGCGCCCCCAGTCGAAGGTGAACCTGTCCCAGTTGAAGGCAATGATCGTAATCAGGATGAACAGCATCAGCGGCACCAGCTTGGCGATGGTCGTGATGATGTTGACGAACGCGGCCTGCTTGATGCCGTTCAGCACGAGCGCATGGATCAGCCAGAGGCACAGGGACGCACCGACGATGGATATGAGGTTGTTGCCGTCCCCGAATACCGGGAAGAAGAAGGACAGGGCCGAGAAGATCGCCACGGCGTAGGCGACATTGCCGAGAAACGCGCTGAGCCAATAGCCCCAGGCGCTGTTGAAGCCGACGAAAGGCCCGAAACCCGCCTTGGCATAGGCATAGGGACCGGCGTTGAGGTCGGGCTTGCGGATTGCCAGCGATTGGTAGACGAGCGCCAGCGCCAGCATGCCGAAGCCGGTGATCAGCCAGCCGATAAGTATGGCGCCGGGCGATGCGGCCCGCGACATGTCGGATGGCAGGTTGAAGACACCGCCACCGATCATCGAGCCGACGACAAGGGCCGTCAGTGGCAGGAGCGTCAGCTTGCCGGACGGCTGTTCGGTTGCAATTACCTGGTCATGCGTAACGGCCATAACGTCTCCGATCCTGCTGCGGCGCAGATACTGGAGTGTCGACAGACTACGATTTCAGGCCTTCTTGTACGTCCTTTTCTCGCGCTCTGGACGTATGTTACCGGAGTATACCCACGAAGCCGGCCGGGTACGTATCGCCGGCCCATGCCATCGGCCAAAAACAAAGCCCGCCGAAAATCGACGGGCCCTTCGGAACACTGCTGTCACCTCACCGGCGTTGCGCAGGATGCAGTGGCGTTTTTTACTTCGGGAAAGACATCGGGTCGATGCCGAGGGTCTTTAGGTCGCGGTCCCGCGGCCGGCGGTTGCCTTCGACGGCGGCGGCTGCTGCCCCCGCGGCGCCCAGCACCGCAAAGGCGCGACCAAGGAAACCCTGGCGAATGGCGTATCGAAACTGGCTCATCGTCTTGCTTTCTTTGTTCTCTTCTACAGGAACAAAGATGTAACCGATGGGCGCTTCGGACAAGGAACGGAATCACAGGGCTGCTATGCAGGCGCCGCACGCCGCAATTTCCATCGCGGCGTGCCACCGATCAAATTGGTTTCAGCTAGCGCTCAGTCCTCGCTCGCCGCCAGTTGCGACAGCACCTGGCCACGGCCGCGGGCACGCAGCACCAGAGGTATGACCAGTGCCGCCGCCGCGATCAGCAGCAGCACGACCGCTACCGGAGATGCGACGAGCGTCGTCAGGTCGCCCTGGCTGATCGACAGCGCCCGGCGCAGCTGCTGCTCGGCGAGCGGCCCAAGGATCAGGCCGACGACGACGGGTGCGATCGGATAGCCGAAGATGCGCATGACATAGCCGAGCAGGCCGAAGGCGAGCAGCATGCCGAGTTCGAACACCGACGGGTTGGCGCCGATGGTGCCGAGCGTGGCAAACAGCAGAATGCCGGCATAGAGCCACGGCTTCGGGATCGTCAAAAGCTTCACCCACAGGCCGATCAGCGGCAGGTTCAGCACCAGCAGCATGAGGTTGGCAATCAGCAGGCTCGCGATCAGACCCCAGACGAGCTGCGGATTGGTGGCGAACAGCAGCGGACCGGGCTGCAGGCCGTACTGCTGGAAGCCGGCGAGCATGATCGCCGCCGTCGCCGTCGTCGGCAGGCCGAGCGTCAAGAGCGGCACCAGCGTGCCGGCGGCAGACGCGTTGTTGGCAGCTTCCGGCCCGGCAACGCCCTCGATGGCGCCGTTGCCGAATTCCTCCGGGTGCTTGGTCAGCCGCTTCTCGGCCGCGTAGGAGAGGAAGGTCCCGATCTCGGCGCCGCCTGCCGGCATGGCGCCGATCGGAAAGCCGATGGCGGTCCCGCGCAGCCACGGTTTCCAGGACCGCGCCCAGTCGGCGGCATTCATCCAGACCGACCCTCTGACCGCCTCGACCTTGTCCGTCCCCTTGTCACCCTGCGCGGCGATGTAGAGGGACTCGCCGATCGCGAACATCGCCACCGCAAGCGTCGTCACCTCGATCCCGTCGAGGAGGTCGGGGATGCCGAAGGACAGGCGCGCCTGGCCGCTCAGTTGATCGATGCCGATCATCGCCATTGTCAGGCCGACGAACAGCGAGGTCAGCCCGCGCAGCGTCGAATCGCCGAAGGCGGAGGAGACGGTGACGAAGGCGAGCACCATCAGCGCGAAATACTCGCGCGGACCGAACACCAGCGCGATCTTGACGATGAAGGGCGCAACGAAGGCGAGCGCCAGCGTGGCGATCAGGCCGGCGACGAAGGAGCCGATCGCCGCAGTCGCAAGCGCGGGTCCGCCGCGGCCGGCCCGCGCCATCTTGTTGCCTTCGAGGGCGGTGACGATCGACGAGCTCTCGCCCGGCGTGTTGAGCAGGATCGAAGTCGTCGAGCCGCCATACATGCCGCCGTAGTAGATGCCGGCGAACATGATCAGCGAGCCGGCCGGATCGAGCTTGTAGGTGACGGGCAAGAGCAGCGCCACGGTCAGGGCCGGGCCGATCCCAGGCAGCACGCCGACGGCGGTGCCGAGCGTCACGCCGATCAGGGCATAGAGCAGGTTCATCGGCTGCGCGGCAACCAGCAGGCCCTGCATGAGAAATTCGAAAGTGTTCATGGTCTGCCGACCCCCTAGAGCAATCCCAGCAAAAGTGCGCAGCGGTTTTGCGTCAGGAATTGCGTAAGAAAAAAAGGTTAGAGCATTTCAACGGTTGGCGTTGAATTGCTCTAGAAGAACAGGTGCTCGAGCGGCCCGGCGGGCAGCGAGAGCTGCAGCAGCTTGGCGAAGATCACCCAGACGGCAAAGCTGAGCACAATCCCGACCGGAATCGTCAGCCAGAGCTTGCGCTTGCCGAAGCCGGCTGCGGTCAGGGCGAAGAGCAATCCGGTGGCGATCGAGAAGCCTGCGACCTTGAGAAGCAGCATCTGCGCGGCCAGTCCGCCGACGATCCAGACGACCGGCCCGAATTGCTGGGGCTCGCGCGCCGGGAACTCGTTGCGGAAGGCTTCGATCGCGGTCCAGATGGCGAGGCCGATCAGGCAGTAGGCGATGGCATAGGGCACCGTCGTCGGCCCGACCTGCGAATAGCCGGCCGCGCCGGAAAGCTGCGACACGTCCCAGAAGATCACGCCGGCGATGGCCCCCAGCACGATGGCGATGACCAGCGCCGCCCCATCGGGGCGACGCGGTGCCTTTGCGGGTTTGGTCCCGTCGGTCATTCGACCAGCCCGATTTCCTTGAGGATGCCTTCGGTGGCCGAGACGTCCTTGGCGAGCTGCTCATCGAAGTCGGCGCCGGCGAGATAGGTGTCCTGCCAGCCCTTGGTCTTCAGCTGCTCCTGCCAGCCGGCCGACTTGACCAGCTTCTCGATGTCGGCGTTGACGGCGGCTTTCTGCTCGTCGCTGAGGCCCGGAGCCGCGGCGATCATGCGCCAGTTCTGCACCACCACGTCGAGGCCGCTTTCCTTGATCGTCGGCGCGTCGATGCCTTCGAGGCGCTCTTCGCTCGAGACGGCGAGCAGGCGCAGCGTGCCGGCCTTGACCTGCGATTCAAATTCGCCGTAGCCGGAGATGCCGGCGCTGACCTGCGCGCCGAGGATCGCCGCCAGCGCCTCGCCACCGCCGGAATAGGCGATGTAGTTGATCTTCTTCGGGTCGACGCCGGCCGCCTTGGCGATCAGGCCGACCGCGATGTGGTCGGTGCCGCCGGCCGAGCCGCCGGCCCAGGAGACCGCGCCCGGATCCTTCTTCAGCGCCTCGACGAGGTCGCCGAAGGTCTGGAACGGCGAGGAGGCCGGAACGACGATCGCTTCGTATTCACCGGTGAGGCGGGCGATCGGCGTGACGTCCTTCAGCGTGACCGGCGACTTGTTGGTCAGGATGGCGCCGACCATGACATAGCCGCCGACGATCAGCGAACCCGGATTGCCCTTGTCCTGGCTGGCGAACTGGGCGAGGCCGATCGTGCCGCCGGCGCCGGGGACGTTGACGACCTGGACGTTGCCGGAAATGCCCTCGGCCTGCATGACCGTCTGGATCGTGCGGGCGGTCTGGTCCCAGCCGCCGCCGGGATTGGCCGGCGCGATGATCTTGTAGTCGGCCGCGAAGGCGGGCAGCGCCATGGCGCCGGCAAGGATGGAAGCAAGGAAAAACTGTTTCAAGGCGAAGTCCTCCGTCAGGCGCGACGTCTTCGATCGCGCATCGTTCGATGATTGAGGGAGAAGCTTTGCCAACGGCTCCCCGTCGGACCACGTGTCGCGCTTGAGCTCCTCCCCGGGAGTCTCGATCGTCCGCCTCCACGGACGATGACGCCCGCAAGGGCATCATAGAAACCTGTCATCTAACTGACACCGTAGCACAGCCTTGCCACAATGTGGTCGAACGCCATTATTGCGCCCGCAGGACTTCGTTCCAGCGCGCGATCAGCCGCGCCCGCTTGACCTGGTCGAGGTAGACCATCAGACCCGGGCTGACCGGCACCGGCTTCAGTTGCGTTCCGAGCATTTCGCGCATGGTGGTTGCGGTGTTCTCGCCCGCGACCTCGGGCGAGACGGCGGCGATCTGCAGCTTTTGCGCCATGATCGTCTGCCCCTCCTTCGACATGAAGAACTCCAGATAGCGCCGGCCGAGATCCGGAGAGGCGGCAGCCTGCGGCACCAGCCCGATGCGCGACATTACCACGGTGTAGTCCTTCGGCAGGACGATGCCGACGTCGGGATGCTTTGCCGCCCAGTCCGCCGCATAGGAGCCGAGGATGTTGTACCCAATGACGAACCGACCGTCCGCGATCCGCTCGAGGATTGCCGAGCTGGTGGAATAGAGCTTGACGCCGGCCGCCCCCATTGCGCGGATGACGGTCCAGATGTCGCCGAACTGCTCCTGATCGCGCGCCATGAAGAGAAACCCGACGCCCGATCGCTCGATGTCGTAGGTGCCGATGCGACCGTAGATCTCGTTGCCGTGCCGGTTCAGGTAGTCCAGGAACTCGGCGCGCGAGGCCGGCGGCTTCTCATGCGCGAAGCTCGGCTTGTGATAGACGAAGACAGCGGGCTCGAAGGTCAGCGCATAGGCCGTGTTGCGCCAGTTCGCCCATCGCGGCCAGCGCTCGCTCATCGGCAGGTCGCTGCGCTGGGCATAGCCGTCGTTGGAGAGCTTGACCTGCAGGTCCATCGCCGACGAGAACGCGAAGTCGGCGGTCTTCTGCCCGGCGTCGGTTTCCTTCACCACGCGGTCGTAAACCTCTCCGGTCAGCATTTCCTCATAGCGTACCGCCACGTCTGGATTGGCCTGCTGGAAGCCTTTGATCATGGGCCGGGCAAGCGGCTCATCCAGTGACGAGTAAACGACCAGCACAGATGCGTTTCCCCGTCCGTCCGGGGCCGGGTAAAAGGTCTCGGCGGCAATCGCGGACATGCAGAAGCAGAACAGAAGCGTAAAGGCGATTAAGATGCGCATGTTGGCGAACTTGCCTCACCGCGGCACCGTTCACAAGCCGGCGGTTGATCGCTAGTGTGGCGCACAAGGAGATCCAGGTGCGAATACTGCTCGTCGAAGACAATCAAGCGCTTGCGGATGGTCTGTCCGCCATTCTGCGCGGCACCGGCCACGCGGTCGACGTGGTGAGCGATGGCGCCTCGGCCGATGCCGCGATCTCGGCCGAGTCCTTCGATCTGGTGATCCTCGATCTGACGCTGCCGGAAATGGACGGGCTGGAGGTTTTGCGTGTCATGCGCGCGCGGCAGAACCGGGCGGCCGTGCTGATCCTGACAGCGCGCGGGTCGGCGGAGGACAAGGTCAAGGGCCTCGATCTCGGCGCCGACGACTATATGAGCAAACCCTTCGACATCTCCGAATTCGAGGCCCGCGTCCGGATGTTGCTGCGCCGGCAGGCGGGCTTACGGTCCTCGGCGCTCAGCTTCGGCGGTGTCGACCTCGACCTCAACTCGCGCACGTTCTCGGCCGGCGGCACGCCACTGGACATTCCCGCGCGCGAACTCGGCCTGCTCGAGATCCTGTTCCTGCGCGCCGGCAAGGTGGTCTCGAAGGAGGCGATCATCCAGTCGCTTGCTGCCTTCGACGACGACCTTAGCGCCAATGCGATCGAGCAGTATGTTAGTCGGCTCAGGAAACGCATGGCGCCGCACGGACTGACGGTGCGCACTGCCCGCGGCATCGGCTACTACCTCGACAAGGCGGCTCCGGCTTGACCGGCCATCCGGCATCCTCGCTGCGCCGCCAGTTGCTGGGATGGCTGCTGGTCGCCACCGCCGTGTTCGGGATCCTTGCCCTGATCGACACCTACCGCGAGGCGATCAAGACGGCAAACACCGTCTCCGACCGCGTGCTCGCCGGCTCGGCGCTCGCGATCGCCGAGCGGGTGGTGGTGAACGAAAACGGCGCGCTCGAGGTCGACATCCCCTATGTTGCGCTGGAAATGCTCACCTCCGCCGCCCAGGACCGGGTCTTCTACCGGGTCGAGGGGCCGCCTGGTCACTTCATCACCGGCTACCAGGCGCTACCGACGATCGCCGACACGCACGGGCAGCCGACCGCCTATGCCGACGCCAGCTTTCGCGGCGAGCCGATCCGGGTCGCGGTGCTGCAGCGCTCCGCCTCGACCGGCGTCAACTCCGTTCCCTTCGTCGTGACGGTGGCCGAAACCACCATCGCCCGCCGGCAACTGGCGCAGGCGATCCTGCTGCGGTCAGCGCTGCGCCTCGGGCTGATGATCGCCGGCGCCGCCGCGATCGTGTGGATCGCCGTGACCTTGGCGCTGCGCCCACTCTACCGGCTCAGCGACGCCATCGCCGAACGCAACCCCAGCGACCTCCACCCTATCGACCAGCAGGTGCCAAGCGAGGTGCAGGGTCTGGTCGACACCGTCAACTCCTTCATGGTGCGGCTGCAATCGGCGCTGGACTCGCTGCGCCACTTCTCCGGCAATGCCAGCCACCAGTTGCGCACGCCGCTGGCCATCATCCGCACGCAGCTTGCTCTCGCCAGCCGGGCGCCGACGCTCGCCGCGGCGCAGGAGGCGGCGCAGAAGGGCGACAGCGCCGTGGCCCATGCCGAACGCATCCTTGCCCAATTGCTGCTGATGGCGAAAATCGACGCGGCGGCCTCCGCAGAGCCGCATCCCCTCGCCGAAATCGACATCGCCGCAATCGCCCGGTCGGCCACGGCCGAATACGTGCCGCTGGCCGCCCAGGCGGACATCGATCTCGGCTTCGACGGCAACGGTCCGGCGATCGTGAGGGCCGAACCACTGCTGTTTGGCGAGATGCTGCGCAACCTGATCGACAACGCCATCGCCTATGCCGGGCCGGGCGCGGAGGTTACGGTCGCCATTCAGCCGAAGGGCCAGACGATCCGGCTGCGGGTCGAGGACGACGGTCCCGGCATCCCGGCCGAACGGAGAACCGAGGTCTTGCAGCGCTTCGCCCGCGGCGGGCGCGGCGACGCCCCGGGAATGGGACTGGGGCTTCCGATCGTTGAGGACATCGCGGCCCTGTTCGGCGCCACACTAACGCTTGAGCAAGGTGCCGGCGGCAGGGGGCTCAGCGCCGTCGTCACGTTTCCTGCCGCCATGACGGATGCTGGAGCGGGTTGATATCGGCGGATGCGGCCGCGGGCTCAGGCCCGGCGCCAGTTGGCAAGACCGGGGGCGGCATGCCAGACGGCCTGGACCGCGAAGCCCATGAAAAGCAGCCCCGACATGCGCACGATCGCCAGTTCGTGCTTGCGATAGAACCGTCGCACGATCGAAGCACCTATGATCGCAATCAGGAAAAGGTCGGCGAGCAGAAAGCCGAAGAGGGACACGGCCAGCAGCATCGGCAAGGTTGAAAAGCTCAGTGTGCTCGCCGAACTTGCGAGCAACGCGGTGAAGGTGGCGAGCGCGACCGGATATCCCTTGGGATTGGTGAGGCCGAAGATCAATCCTCGTCGCAGCGGACGCTCCACCATAAGGAGCGGCTTGTCCGCACCGCGCGGCTTGGCCCGGAGCGCGGTCCAGCCGATCCAGGCAAGGTAGAACCCGCACAAGAGGCCGAGGACGTCGAAGACCAGCGTGCCGATCGTGTTGGCGCCGACGATCGCAACGAGCGCCAGCGTGGACCAGACAAGGTCGCCGGCCAGATGGCCGCCCAGAAACATCGCGCCGGCCTTTCTTCCTTGCCCGGCTCCAATTCCAAGCAGCGCCAGAAAAGCCGGGCCGGGGATGATGACGTAGAATACGGCGGCGAGAAAAGCCCCAGCAAGCATGGATCCGGTCATGAAAAACTCCGCAGAATATGGCGCCATTCGATCCTGTGCCGGCATCCGCGTCAAGCCATCGGGTGTTTGCGCCGCCTTTTCCGCGGGTTCATCCCCATCGGCTCGTCGGAGCACATTTGCGCGCCATTCTTTCTGCGAACACCATTGCCCCAGCCCCTCCAAAACTGATAAGTAAAGCTTATAATTCGGGCGCGCGCCATAATCGAGCATCCCATGTCGCAGACATTTCAAGCAGACACGATCGGCCTGTTGCTGAGCGACGTCTCGCGCCTGTTGCGCAGCGCCTTCGACCGCAGGATCAATGCATCGGGACTGGCCATCACCCCCGGCGAGGCGCGGGCGCTGATCCAGGTCTCCATCGGCTGTGGCGTCAAGCAGGCCGACATTGCCGCCCGCATGGGCATCGAGCCGATGACGCTTTCGACCTATCTCGACCGGCTGGAGGCGATGGGGCTTGTCACGCGCGTACCAGCCCCTGACGACGGTCGCGCCAAGAACGTGCTGACCACATCCGATGGCGAAGCCCTGCTTGCCGCCCTGAAGCCGGATGTCTCCGGGCTCATGGATGCAGTCCTGGCGGGCCTCGACGGAGAGGTTCGTGAAGCGTTGCGCGGCAACCTTCGCGTCCTCCGAAATAATCTGATGAAACCGGACCGCTGCGGCGCAGGCAACGGCTCGGAAGGGCAGGACCGATGATGCCGCATACAATGACCGAGCGGCGCACCACGCTGATCGGCGCGCTCCTGACCTCGCTCGGCCCGATCTCGATGTCGCTCTATACGCCGGCGATGCCGACGCTTGTCGAGGCGTTTGCGACCAGCGAATCGACCATCAAGCTGACGCTCTCCTTCTATTTCGGCGGCTTCGCCTTCGCTCAGCTCGTCGCCGGGCCGCTGGCAGACGCCTTCGGCCGCCGCCTCACCACCTTGCTGTTCCTCTCGATCTATCTCCTCGGCAGCCTGGCGGCGGCGTTCGCCCCGAGCGTCGAGTGGCTGCTCGCCGGCCGGTTGATCCAGGGCATCGGCGCTTCGGTCGGCGTGACCGTGTCGCGCGCGATCGTGCGCGACCAGTTCGTCGGCGGCGAAGCGGCGCGGATCATGAACATGATCGGCATCATGCTGGCGATCGGCCCAGCCATGGCGCCGACCATTGGCGGCTTTGCCCTGGCGGCTTTCGGCTGGGCGTCGATCTTCTTCCTGATGGTCGGCTTCGGTCTCGCATCCTGCCTGCTGGTGTATCTTGCCATGCACGAGACGGTGGTGCCCAACCCGCGCCGCGCCGCACCCGGGCCGCTGGTGCGGGCCTATGTCGAGCTTGCCGCCGACGCCCGCTTCGTCGCCGCCGCCTTCGTCATGGCGGGCGCGGTGGGTGCGCTTTATGCGCAGGCGACCATGCTGCCCTTCATCCTGATCGAGAAGGCGGGGCTGACGCCGACCCAGTTCGGCCTGAGCATGATCATGCAGTCCGGGGCCTATTTCTTCGGCTCGATTGCGCTCCGCTTCTTCTCCCGCCGCCATGGCGGTTCGGTGTCGGTGCGGGCGGGGCTTGGGATGATCGGCATCGGCAGCCTGATGATCGCCGCGTCGGTTCATGTCCTGCCGCCGAGCTTCTGGTCGATCATGCTGCCGGTTGCGATCTACACGTTCGGCATCGCCTTCGTCTCCCCCCATATGACGACCGCCGGCATGTATCCCTTCCCCCACATCGCCGGCTCTGCGTCGGCGCTGATGGGCTTCATCCAGATGGGGTCCGGTTTTCTCGGCGGCATCGCCGCAGCGCTGCTCGGTCTGCCATTGCCTGCCTTCGGCATCGTCGTGCCCGTGATGGGCCTGATCTCAATCCTCTCCTACCTCTGGTTCCTGGCCGCCGTCCGCCGGGCCGACCGCCGCGCAGCCCGGCGGTAACCGCAACGAAAAACGCCGGAGTTTCCTCCGGCGTCAGGCTGCACCCGGCTTTAAAGCCGTTTCATGTCTTCGAGCGGTTGCTCACGCGAGCTTGCCGCACGCCTCCGCAATCCGCTGCAGCGCTTCTTTCAACTCCGCTTCCGACGTCGCGTAGGAAATCCGGAAGTACGGCGACAGGCCGAAGGCGGAGCCGGGGACGACGGCAACGTGGGCAACCTCTAGCAGGTAGTCGGTGAAATCGGCGTCGGTCTCGATGACCTTGCCCGCCGGCGTCGTCTTGCCGATGAGCCCGCCACAGCCGGCAAAGGTGTAGAAGGCGCCTTCTGGCGTGCGGCAGTCGATGCCGGGAATCGCGTTCAGGCCGGAGACGACGAGGTCGCGGCGGTGCTTGAAACTCGCCTGGCGCTCCTTGAGGAACTCCTGCGGGCCGTTCAGCGCCTCGACCGAGGCCGCCTGGCTGACGGAGGAGGGGCAGGAGGTCGCCTGACTCTGGATCACTGCCATCGCCTTGATCATCGCCTTCGGGCCGCCGGCATAGCCGATGCGCCAGCCGGTCATCGCATAGGCCTTGGAAACGCCGTTGATCGTCAGCGTCCGCTCCTTCAGCTTCGGTTCGATTGCCACGGGCGTGACGAACCTGAAGCCGTCATAGACGATGTGCTCGTACATGTCGTCGACCATCAACGAGACATGCGGATGCTTCAGCAGCACGTCGAGCAGCGGTCGGTAGTCGGCCTCGCTGTAGGCCGCACCGGACGGGTTCGACGGCGAGTTCAGAAGCACCCAGCGGGTTTTCGGTGTGATCGCCTTTTCAAGCTGCTCCGCCTTCAGCCGGAAGCCGGCCTCGGCGTCGCAGGGGATCAGCACCGGCACGCCGCCGCAGATCTCGACGATGTCGGAATAGGAGGTCCAGTAGGGCGTCGGGATGATCACCTCGTCGCCCGGGTTCACGCTCGCCATGAAGGCGTTGAACAGGATCTGCTTGGCGCCGGTGGCGACGGTGATCTCGTCGAGGGCATAGTCGATGCCGTTCTCGCGGCGGAATTTTTCGGCGATCGCCTTCTTCAGCTCCGGCGTGCCGTCAAGCGCGGTGTACTTGGTCTCGCCCCGGTCGATCGCCGCCTTGGCCGCCTGCTTGACGTTGTCGGGTGTGTCGAAATCCGGCTCGCCGGCGCCGAGGATGATGACCGGCAGGCCTTCACGCTTCATCGCCGCGGCCCGCGCGCCGATCTGCAGGATCTTGGAAACGCCGATCGCGGCGATCCGCGAGGCGGGCCTGAAGCCCGCCTCCTCTATCTTGGTCGCAATGGTCATGGGCGCTTACTCGATGTCGCCAATTATTCGATATCGAACGAGACGCCCTGTGCCAGCGGCAGGGCCTTCGAGTAGTTCACCGTGTTGGTGGCGCGGCGCATGTAGGCCTTCCAGGCGTCGGAGCCGGACTCGCGGCCGCCGCCGGTTTCCTTCTCGCCGCCGAACGCGCCGCCGATCTCCGCACCCGAGGTGCCGATGTTGACGTTGGCGATGCCGCAGTCCGAACCGTCAGCCGACAGGAAGCGCTCGGCCTCCTGCATGTTCAGGGTGAAGATCGACGAGGATAGGCCGGCTGCAACGGCGTTGTGCTCCTCGAGCGCCTTGTCAAAGTCGGAGTACTTCATGACGTAGAGGATCGGCGCGAAGGTCTCTTCGAGGACCGGGCCCGACTGCTTCGGCATTTCGACGATCGCCGGCTTGACGTAGTAGGCGGTATCCTTACCGGCTTCCGTGACACGGTTGCCGCCGACGACCTTGCCGCCCTCGGCCTTGGCCGCTTCCAGCGCCTTCTGCATGTTGTCGAAGGCCTGCTTGTCGACGAGCGGGCCGACGAGGGCGGAGGTTTCCAGCGGGTTGCCGACGGAGACGCTCTCATAGGCCTTCTTCAGACGCGGCACGAGCTGGTCGTAGACGCTCTCGTGCACGAACAGGCGACGCAGCGTCGTGCAGCGCTGGCCGGCGGTGCCCATGGCGCCGAAGGCGATGGCGCGCAGCGCCATGTCGAGGTCGGCCGAGGGGCAGACGATGCCGGCATTGTTGCCGCCGAGCTCGAGGATCGAGCGGGCGAAGCGCTTGGCAAGCCGCGGGCCGACTTCCTTGCCCATGCGGGTGGAGCCGGTGGCCGAGACGAGCGCGACCTTCGGATTGTCGACAAGGACCTCGCCGATGGCGCGGTCGCCAATGAGGACCTGCGACAAGTTCTTCGGCGCGTCGCCGAAGCGGGCGATGGCGCGCTCGAGGATCGCCTGCGAAGCCAGCGCGGTGAGCGGGGTCTTTTCCGACGGCTTCCAGACGACCGGGTTGCCGCAGACGAGGGCGAGAGCCGCGTTCCACGACCAGACGGCGACGGGGAAGTTGAAGGCGGAGATGATGCCGACGACGCCGAGCGGGTGCCAGGTTTCCATCATGCGGTGGCCGGGGCGCTCGGTGGCGATCGTCAGGCCGTAGAGCTGGCGCGAGAGACCGACGGCGAAATCGCAGATGTCGATCATTTCCTGCACTTCGCCGAGGCCTTCGGAGGTGATCTTGCCGGCTTCGATCGAGACGAGGCGGCCGAGATCGGCCTTGGCGGCGCGCAGTTCCTCGCCGAGCAGGCGGACGAGCTCGCCGCGCTTCGGCGCCGGCACGAGACGCCAGGCCTTGAAGGCCTCATGGGCGGCATCGATCGCCTTGTTGGCGTCGGCGGCCGAATGGGTCTTCAGTCTGGCGATCTCCTCGCCGGAAACCGGGCTGTAGGAGGCCATGTCGCCGCCCTGCCAGGCGGAGGGCGCAACACCGAGCTTGTCGAGCAGCTTGGCGGTTTCGTGTTTTACGTCGACGGTGGTCATGGTCCTGTTCTCCATTGTAGCTCTAAGGTTTTCTCTGGCGGCGAGGGCCGCCGATCTCGTCAAAAGGTCACGCTGCCGAGCGGGCCGGGCGAAGTGATCGCCTTCAGTCCCGTAGCAAGCCTGCGGATGTCCTCCGGCGTGTAGCGGTCGTAAAAGATCTGGTTCTTGCGGCCGATCGCGTGTTCGGCGCTGTAGCTGCCGTCAAATTCCTCGACGGCGATATTGAACACCCATTCGCGCAAGGCTCCCTCGAAGGCGCCGTCCGATAGCCGCGGATCACTGGCCGGCACGACCAGGTTGAAATGCACCCCCCCGTCACCGATGTGGCCGAAGTCGCAGATCGTCACGCCGTCAAAGTGCTTCGGCATTTCGACCTTCATATGGTCGAGGAAACGCATGATGTCACCCCGGCGGAAGGAAAGATCAAAGGCGATCAACCGCCCGCTATGCTTTACCCCTTCCGACAAGGCATGTCGTAGCGCCCACATCTCATGCGACGGTCCGACGAAGGCGTCGGCGAGCGGTGCATCCTCGCGCTCCCAGATTCCGCCGAGCACGTCTTCCAGCACCGCATCGAGCGGCTGCTCGCCTTCGCGCGGGGGCGAGGAACGTGAGATCTCGGCGAGGATTACGAAGTCCGGCACGACGCCGCGCTCGAATGGATTGCGCAGCGACGGGACATGCGCCAGCGCGGCCGAGACCGCATTGCCCGACATGCCCTCGAATGCGGAAAGGTAGCTGCCGAGCGCCTCTTCCATAGCCACCAGCAGGTCCGGTACGCGTTCGTGTGAGGCCGGCACGAGGAAGGCGGTCGCCGTCTGGCGCGGCACGGGCTCAAGGTTCAGCACGCATTCGGTGATGATGCCGAAAGCGCCCGAGGTGCCGATAAAGATCTGTTTCCAGTCCACGCCGGTGTTGTTTTTGCGCAGCCCCGAACCGAGGTCGAGGATCGTGCCCTGCGTGTCGGCCAGCACTACCTTGAGACCCAGCGTATTGCGGCGCACGTCGCCATAGCGCAGGAAGCGCGAGCCGCCGGTGTTGGTCGAAATCATGCCTCCGAGACGCGGATCGGCGCCGAGGTCGATCGGAAAGAACAGGCCCGCTTCTTCGAGCCGCTGGTTTACCTCGGAGAGGCGCAGCCCGGCGCCGGCCGTCAACGTCCGGTTGATCCGATCGAGCCGGAACGGTGCCGTCAGGCGATCGAGACTGAGGACGCCCTGTGCGCCGGTTCCGTCCGGCGTTGAACCGGAGACGAGCCCGGTGTTGCCGGATTGCGCTACGAGCGAGATGCCGTTCCGGACGCAATAGGCGACGACGGCAGAAACTTCTTCCGTGAATACCGGACGCGCGACAAAGGCGGCGCGGCCCTGGTCGTAGCGCGCGCCGGTCTCATAAGCCGCCATGTCGTTCGGCTCGGTGAGAAGGCCCTTCTCCCCGAGCAGCGAGCGCAGCGCGTCGATATGCATCTTGTCGATCATCAGCCGCCTGTCACTCCGCAGCAACGGCCATGTTGGTCGTGCCGAGGCACTTTTCAATAGACGCCCGTTCGATGCCCGCATAGTGGGCAAACTCGTCCAGCACGTTGGCGCCGAGATCGCGCTCGAACATCACCTGGTTCGGGCTTGCGACGAATTCCTGCGTCGCGTCGTCGCCCAGGTTCGACTGGAATATGCCGGCGGCGGAGACGGGCAGGAAGTCCTCGTAGACGATCGGATCGAACTGCAGATGACCGTCGGCGATCAGCGCCTCGACATCAGTGTCGGTAACCGTCGCCGTGCGGCCTTTCTCGGTCAGCGAATAGGAAAAGTAGCCGAGGCCCTGCTTGCGGATCTCGTTCCAGTCATCCGGGAAAGCCGCAAAGACCGTCTCAAGTGCTGCTTCGTACTCTGCCGCGTTCGAACCGTCCGCTGCCGGGCGAACGACCGCACGGGTGTCGTTCAGCAGCTTGTCATAGAGGGCACGGCCCTTCGGCGTCAGCGCGATGCCTCGCTGCTCGATCTCACCGAAGCGGGCCGTGTGCGAGCCAGCTTTCCACTGGCCGTGTTCACCTATGAAGGAGACAGCCTCCTCCAGCGCCTTGAACGAGGTCTGGCGCAGGAGAATCGGGCATTTTCGAGTCGGTGGTCCTTCGACGACGGCCTTGGGCGCGATCCCCTCCTCCGGCATCAGTGCCTGCACCTTGTCGATGTCGAGCGTGCGCGGGGTGAGGTGGTTGATGTGCGGTCCCTTGAAGGAGACGACGTCGGCGATCAGGCGGTGCGCGTCGTGCAGGCGCTTGTACATGCCGGCGCTGACGATGGCGTGATCATGCCAGCGGAAGGTTTCGAGCACTTCGCGAACGAATTCGGCGGCGTCTTCTGCGCCCAGCCCGCCGTCCTTCTCTGCCTTTTCGACCAGTTCGATGGCCCGGTCGGTGAAGATCTGTCGCGAGGCGAGGACGGCCGCCGCCTCGTTGCGCAGGGTTTCGTCCGCGATCAGGTCGAGACGCAGCAGCGATGTGAAGATGCGGAACGGGTTGCGTTTCAGCGCCGCGTCGCCGACCGGCCGGAAGGCAGTCGAATGTACCGGAACGCCGGCGGTCGACAGATCATAGTAACCGACCGGATACATGCCCATGACGGCGAAGACACGGCGCATCATCGACAGTTCTTTGGGCGTGCCGAGACGGATCGCGCCGTGGCGCTCCTCGGAGATGCGATCAAGTGAATCCGTGGCTGCGAGGCGCGCTTGCAGGTGCGGGTCGGCGGCGAGCGTGTCGTCGTTCACGCGGGCGACCAGCGACATCAGTGTGCCGTAGGCCGGTACTTCGTCGCGATACATCGCGGACATGGCGGCGGAGAAATCCGAACGGATCTCGTCGGCGGAAACATAATTTGCTTTCATGGCGGTCAGACTCGTCTCATTCTGCGCAATTCCGGACGGAAAACCGCTTCACACTTCTCCAGGAATTGCTCTACAAGGGTTGGGAGGACCCGTTCATTCTCAAAATGGATCATAGCGGATCGGACCTGCGAGCGATCGCGCATGTTTTGACTAGGTTGATGCGAGAGACGAATGAAGTTAAGCCGCAGGCTGATACCGGACGTGACCACGCTGCAGGCCTTCGAATGCGCCGCGCGTCACGGCAGCTTCACCCAGGCCGCCAATGAGTTGAACCTCACCCAGAGCGCCGTCAGCCGCCAGATCAAGGATCTGGAGGAGCAGCTCGGCGTGCTGCTCTTCGAGCGTGTGCGCCAGCGCGTGGTCCTGTCGGAGGATGGGCGCCGTTTCCTGCCCGAGGTACGCAAGCTGCTGCACCAGACGGAAGAGACGATGCTGCGCGCCATGTCGGCGGCGCGCTCCGATCACAGCCTGACGATCGCCACGCTGCCGACCTTCGGCAGCCGTTGGCTGACGCCGCGCATTCCGGCGTTTCTGGAAATGTTTCCGGGCACGATTATCAACGTCGCCTCCCGCTCGGCCCCATTCGACTTCGACGAGGAGAGCTTCGACCTGGCCATCCACTACGGCCAGCCCGTCTGGGCGCGCGCCAACTGCTCCTATCTTTGCAGCGAGGTGATCCTGCCGGCGGCAAACCCCGAGTTGATGCGCAAATGGCAATTGGAGGATCCGAAGGACCTGGAGACGGCGCCGCTCCTGCATCTCGCCACCCGGCCGAAGCTGTGGGCGCAGTGGTTTGATCTGAACGGCGGGGCGGTCGAGACCGCCTATCGCGGCCACCGCTTCGACCAGTTTTCCATGGTTATAGAGGCGGCTGTCGCCGGCCTTGGCTTCGCGCTGCTGCCGCGCTATCTGATCGAGCAGGAGCTGGCAAGCGGCCGTCTAGCCGTCGTGTTCGACCGGCCGATGCAGACGGACAACAGCTATTATCTCGTCGTGCCGGAGGGGAAACTGGAGAACTCGCTCAGCCAGGCGTTTCGCGGCTGGATCGCGACGCAGGTCGCCTGAAGGACGTAGCCACTCATTCGCAGCCAGAATGACCCGGTGACGAATCAGCACTTTCCTCCTTGCCGGCGATGCACGAAAGTGGCGCCATCGGAAAATGTCCCGCTCCCTTCCATCGAAGAAGACGCCCATGCAGAATGATCCCCGTTCCCACGGCCTGTGGGAAATGACCGCCCCGGCCGCTCCTGCGACGCAGGCCCTTTCCGGCAGCTTCGAGGCCGACGTGGTGGTCGTCGGCGGCGGTTTTACCGGCCTGTCCGCCGCGCTCCATCTCGCCGAGCGGGGAACGAAAGTCGCTCTGCTGGAAGGCAAGGAGATCGGCTTCGGCGGCTCCGGCCGCAATGTCGGGCTCGTCAATGCCGGCATGTGGACCATGCCGGACGAGTTGCCAGGCGTGCTCGGCCAGCTCTACGGCGACCGGCTGCTAAATCTTCTCGGCAACGCGCCGCAGCTCGTTTTCGAGCTGGTGCGGAAGCACGCGATCGAATGCGAGATCAATCCGGTCGGCACGCTGCATTGCGCGATTGGCAAATCGGGGCTGGAGGAGCTGCAGGCGCGTGCCGAACAGTGGCAGCGGCGCGGCGCCCCGGTGACGCTGCTTGGCGCCGAGGAAACGGCGCGCCGGATCGGCACCGCGGCCTATGCCGGCTCGCTTCTCGACATGCGCGCCGGCACGATCCAGCCGCTCGCCTATGTGCGCGGCCTGGCGCATGCGGCGATTTCGGCAGGGGCAAGTGTCTACACCGCGAGCCCGGTGATCGGCGCCGAGCGGTGCGGCCGGCGCTGGACCGTAAAAACCGAGAAAGGCTCGGTGACCGCCGACTGGGTCATCGTCGCGACCAACGCCTACACGGTTTCGCCCTGGGCGGAGGTCCGCGCCGAGCTCGTCCATCTTCCCTATTTCAATTTTGCCACCAGGCCGCTTTCGCCGGAGTTGCAGAAAAAGATCGTGCCGGGGCGCGAAGGCGTCTGGGACACGGCGGAGATCCTTTCCTCCTATCGCTATGACCGGCAGGGACGGCTCGTCTTCGGCAGCGTCGGTGCGTTGCGTGGGACCGGCGCGGCGATCCACAAGGCGTGGGCACGGCGTGCCCTGAAGAAACTGTTTCCCGAGATCGGCGACATCGCCTTCGAGGCGGAGTGGTACGGCCAGATCGGCATGACCGTCGACAACCTGCCGCGGTTCCACCGGCTGGCCGAAAACGTCATCGGTTTCTCCGGCTACAACGGCCGCGGCATTGCACCGGGCACGGTGTTCGGCAAGGTGCTGGCGCGGCACGTCGCCGGCGAGATCTCTGAAAAAGACCTGCCGCTGCCGGTCACCGACCCGGCGGCGCAGAGCTTCCGGCCGATCCGCGAAGGCTACTACGAGGTCGGTGCGCAGTTGGCGCATCTCGTGCAGGCGCGGATCTGATCTCCGTACCGGACGGACGAGCCGGCACGCGTGCGGAGCCTTTGGCGATTCTTCCCGCCGCGTCAGAGGCTTATCCGGGAGAAGCCTTTGAAATTCCCGGCGGCGTCGTAGTCGACCCTAAAAACTCCACGGCAGGTCGGCACGGGTTGTGTCGGAGGTTTGGTGACGCCCCTCGCCTTTATCTCAGCCCCGGTCTTGAGCAGGGTTGCCAGCGCCGTAAGGTTTTCGCTCGTCTTGCTGTCCGCTTCGGCATTCAGACTTACAAGGTTCCAGCCGTCAGTGAGTGTGGGGGTCGCCTTGACCGAGCCGAGGCCGGCATTGATGGTGATGGCATATTCCTCGGTCTTGTCGGGAAGCATCAAAGGCCGGACTTCGCACGCGACAGCATTCTCCGTGCGGGTTTCGACAAGCGCAAGGTAGGGCGCCGGACGCCAGTAGCGGATGCCGGGTTGATTGCGGTCGGTGACGCGATGGACCTGGACACCCGCGCATGACGTAAGGACGGCGGTCAGAGCGAGGGCAATGATGCGCAAGTGCATGGCGAGCCTCGGGTGTAAGAGCTACACCTGCATGCGTAATAATGCAATCTTTACTTTGGGTCGAGCGATTCCACACTTGAGATTCGACGACATCGCCGCCACCGATTTCAGCGCTGAGTGACGGTTGGTGTGCGGGCCATGGCGATGGCCGAGCCGATAGGCAGCAGGATAGGCCGCCGACGTTGCGGCCTATCGTTGCAGCTCTACGCCTCTCACCGCGTTCGCAGGCGCGGCAAAAAGACGGTGAGGATGCCGAGCAGCGGCAGGTAGGAGCAGACGCGGTAGACGAAGTCGATGCCGTGGCTATCGGCGAAAACGCCGAGGGCGGCGGCGCCGAGACCGCCGGCGCCGAAGGCGAAGCCGAAGAAGACGCCGGCGATCAGTCCGACGCGCCCGGGAACGAGCTCTTGCGCGAAGACGACGATCGCGGAGAAGGCGGAGGAGAAGATCAGCCCGATCATCACGCTCAGCACGCCCGTCCAGAACAGGTTGGCGTAGGGCAGCAGCAGCGTGAAGGGGATGACGCCGAGGATCGAGAACCAGATGACGAAACGTGCGCCGAAGCGGTCGCCGATCGGACCGCCGAGGAAGACGCCGGCGGCGGAGGCGCCGAGGAACAGGAACAGCATCAGCTGTGCGTCCTGGACCGACAGGCCGAAGCGCTCGATCGTGTAGAAGGTGAAGTAGCTGCCGATCGAGGACATGTAGACGTTCTTGGTCGCCGTCAGCAGCACCAGAACAGCGATCGCCCAGGCGACGCGGCCGCGCGGCAGCGGCAAGGCGCGGCTGACCGCGGGGCGGCCGGCCATGCGCAGGCGCTCGGCGGCATACCAGCGGCCGACCCACGTCAGGATCACCATGCCGAGCAGGGCTGCGGCCGAGAACCAGGCGACGCTGGACTGGCCGAAGGGCAGCACGATGAAGGCCGCGAGCAGCGGGCCGATCGCGGTGCCGGCATTGCCGCCGACCTGGAACAGCGATTGGGCCAGGCCGTGGCGGCCGCCGGAGGCGGCGCGGGCGACGCGGGAGGATTCCGGATGGAACACTGCCGAGCCGAAACCGATCAGGCAGGCGCCGAGAACGAGGATCGGAAACGAATGGGCATAGGCGAGGAAGAACAGGCCGAAGAAGGTGCTGGCCATGCCGAGCGGCAGCGAGAAGGGAATGGGCCAGCGATCCGTCACCATGCCGACGACCGGCTGGAGCAGTGAGGCCGTCACCTGGAAGGCCATGGTCAAGAGGCCGATCTGGACGAAATCGAGCGCGTAGTTTTCCTTCAGGATCGGATAGAGCGACGTCAGCAGCGACTGCATGATGTCGTTCAGCATGTGGCAGACGCTGACGGCGACGATAATCGAGAAACTGGTTCGCGCGGCATGCGCCGGCGCGACGGAGACTGCCGTCGACATGCTGGACCCTCAATGACTCTCGCAGAATTGATGACTGCCAAGCTCCCATAGCGCGATTGTCCGCGGCCTGCTTTTGTGCTGAGGTCCACTTCTTTCGCAATTGGGCCAGACCGATGCCAAAGCTGAACCCAAAACTGCTTTCCAGGCTCCATGACGACCATCTTCGCAATCTTGCCTGGATGGAACAGTCGAACGCGGACGTGCTCGTGCACAGCAACGAGATCCCGCACGGCTATGTCGTGCCGCCGCACAGCCACCGGCGCACACAGGTGCTTTGCGTCTTTGCCGGCGTCGTCCTCGTCGCCACCGCCCGCGGGCGCTGGATGATCCCGCCCGGCCATGCGCTGGTGATCCCGCAAGGGCTGACGCATTCGGTGGAGATGTACAGCGATGTCAGCATGCGCTCGATCTACATCCTCGAGCCCCGCGGCCGCGCGGCCTCGGGCGCCCCCGAAGTGCTGGCGGTGACCGATCTGGCGCACCATCTTCTGGCGGAAGCGATCCGGCTGCAGGGGATGGACGGCGACCCGCACCGAGCCGAACTGGTGATGGCCCTGCTCGTCGACGAGATCGGACGGCTCGAGCAGCAACCGCTGGGACTGCCGTTTCCGGCAAGCGGGCGGCTTGCCGCCCTCTGCCGGGCCTTCCTCGACCATCCGGTGCCCGGCGCCAGGATCGATGACTGGGCGCGGCAGCTGAACCTGAGCCGCCGCTCGTTCACACGCCTTTTCCGCGAGGAAACCGGCGTCAGCTTCACCACCTGGCGCCAACAGGCCTGCCTCTTCGCCTGCCTGCCGCGGCTGGCAAGCGGCGAGCCGGTCACGACGGTTGCGCTCGAAGCCGGTTACGAAAGCGTTCCGGCCTTTACCACCATGTTCAAGCGCATGCTTGGCTCCTCCCCGCGAAGCTATTTCAAGGCACGCGAGGCGATATAACTGTGCCGCACGGGACCGCGTTCGGGCAGCGTCTCAAAAAGACCGGCCGACGCCGCTATTCGGGCACTGTTCTCAGCCTCACTTTGGGATTAGGAAGGTCGGGCGGGACCCATATCGGGACGCAACCGGGAGCGCTTGGCCGCACGGGGAGTGGATGTGTCGAGAACCATTTTGATCATCGGGATCGGTGCAGGCAATCCCGAGCACATCACCGTTCAGGCGATCAACGCCCTGAACCGGGCCGACGTGCTGCTCATTCCGACCAAGGGCGAGGAGAAGTCGTTCCTCGCCGACATGCGCCGCGACATCTGCGAGCGCTATCTTACAAATGGCGACACGCGCGTTCATGACTACGCCGTGCCGAAGCGCCGCGCCGATGGCAGCTATGACGATGGCGTGCAGGACTGGCACCATGCCATCGCAAAAATCTACGAAGAGCTGATACTCGAAGTATCCACTGACCGCGAGGTGATAGGCTTGCTCGTCTGGGGCGATCCGATGCTCTACGACAGCACGATCCGCATCGTCGATCATGTGCGCGCCAACGGCCGCGTCGCGTTCGACCTCGAGGTCATTCCCGGCATCACCAGCATCCAGGCGCTCTGCGCCAGCCAGCAGATCGCGCTGAACCGGATCGGCCTGCCGGTCGAGATCACTACCGGCCGCAGGCTTTCCGCAGGCTGGCCGGAGGGGGTGGACGACGTCGTCGTCATGCTCGACGGCGTCGAGGCATTCCGGTCCATCGAAGATCGCGATGCCCAGATCTATTGGGGCGCTTACCTCGGCACCGAGCTCGAGGTGACATTGTCGGGCCGGCTCGGCGATGTCGCGGAGCAGATCTCCGAAACAAGGCATCAGGCACGGGAGAAGAACGGCTGGATCATGGACACCTACCTGATCCGCCGGGCGCGCGCGACGGAGAGCGAGACGTGACGTTAACGGTCTCAGCGTCGACGGATATTGCTCCCGCGGCCACCGCCGGCCGCAAGCGCGGTTTCTGCCCGTCGCTCGCCTCGCCGATGCCCACCGGCGACGGCTTGTTGGTGCGGCTTCGCCCGGCACGCATCGGCCTTAAGCCCGCCGACTACGTCGCCATCGCCCGGCTGGCCGCAGCGTATGGAAACGGACTGCTGGAGGTGACCGCGCGCGGCAACCTGCAGATCCGGGGCCTGCGCGAGGAGACGGTGCCGAAGCTCGCCGCCGGGCTGGCGGAGGCGGAAATTGATTTCCACCGCGGTGTCGCGGTCGAGACGCCGCCGCTGTCTGGCATCGATCCGGACGAGATCGCCGATTCCGAACCGCTCGCTGCCGCAATACGGGCGGCCATCGCGACCCATCTGCCGCCGCCGCTTGTGTTGGCGCCGAAGCTGTCGATCGTCGTGGATGCCGGCGGAACGCTCGGCCTGTCGGACATGGTCGCCGACATCCGTCTCGACGCAATTCGCCGGTCCGGTGGCCTCTGCTGGCGTCTTTCGGTCGGAGGCGACAGTTGCTCCGCGCGCGAAGTGGCCGCCGTCGCCGATGGCGATGCCGTCAGCGCAGTCCTGGCTGTGCTTGAGGTGCTTCACGGCCTCGGTCCCGCCGCCCGCGGCCGCGACCTCGACGCGGAAGCGTTGCGATCGCAGCTCGGATCGCGCGCCTGTCCTGCCGGCTTGGGGGACAAGATGATCCCGCCATCGCCATCGCGGCCCGTCGGTCGCCATCGGCTCGGCGAGGGTACCGCCCTTGGCGTCGGTCTTGCCTATGGCCAGACGAGTGCTGCGGCTCTCGAGAGACTGATGCGGGGGCTGGCGGCACTCGGCGCCGACGAGGTGCGGCTGGCGCCGCACCGGTCGCTGATCGTGCTCGGCCTCGCCGATGCGGCGATCGAACCGGGTATTGCGCTTGCCGAGCGCGAAGGCTTCTGGACACGCGCCGACGGGCCCGGCAACGCGATCGCCGTCTGCGCCGGTTCGGCTGGCTGCGCGTCGGGACGGTTCGATACGAAGGCGGCCGCCGATCTTCTCGTGGCGCAGGCACCCGATCTTTTGGACGGGTCGCTGACCGTCCACATTTCCGGCTGCGCCAAGGGCTGCGCTCATCCGCGGGCCGCCGCGTTGACGCTGGCCGGCCAGGGAAATGGCGTCGCGCTGGCAATCGATGCCCGCGCCGGCGACGAAATGGGGGCGACGGTGAGGGTCGACGGACTCGGCGAGGCTCTTGCGCGCATCGGCGCGCTCATTCGACAGGAACGACAACAGACAAATACGGCGCGGCGCGCACTCGATCGGATCGGCGCGTCCACGCTTGCCAAGGCTTTTCGGCAGGGTTCGCAATGACAGATTATGACTACATAAAGGATGGCAACGCCATCTACGAGAAATCCTTCGCCATCATTCGCGCCGAGGCCGATCTCGCCCGGTTTTCCGACGACGAGACAGACGTCGCCGTGCGGATGATCCATGCCTGCGGGCTGGTGGAGGCTGCGGACAAGATCGTCTTTTCTCCCGATTTCGTCGCCGCCGGCCGGCAGGCGATGCAAAACGGTGCGCCGATCTTCTGCGATGCGGAGATGGTGGCGCGTGGGGTGACGGCGGCAAGGCTGCCCGCGGCAAACGAGGTGATCTGCACGCTGCGCGATCCGCGTACGCCCGAGATCGCCGCAGAGATCGGCAATTCGCGTTCGGCGGCGGCGATCCGGCTCTGGCTCGAGCGGATGGCCGGATCGATCGTCGCCATCGGCAACGCCCCGACGGCGCTGTTCTATTTGCTGGAACTGTTGCGCGATGGCGCCCCGAAGCCGGCGGCTATCCTCGGCATGCCGGTCGGTTTCGTCGGCGCGGCGGAATCCAAGGAGGCGCTGGTGGAAAACTCCTATGGCGTTCCGTTCGCCATCGTGCGCGGGCGATTGGGCGGCAGCGCCATGACCGCGGCGGCACTGAATTCGCTCGCGAGGGCCGGCCTGTGAGCGGGGCGCAGCAGGGACGCCTCTACGGCGTGGGCACCGGGCCGGGCGATCCGGAATTGCTGACATTGAAGGCCGTGCGCGCCATCGGCGAGGCCGACGTGCTCGCCTTCTTCGCCAAGGCCGGCCGCGCCGGCAATGGACGGAAGATCGTCGAAGGCCTCGTGAAACCCGGCGTCGTCGAACTGCCGCTCTACTATCCGGTGACGACCGAGATCGACAAGGATCACGACGACTACAAGCGCCAGATCACCGATTTCTACGACGCCTCGGCCGCGGCGGTCGCCGCGCATCTGGCGGCCGGCCGGACCGTGGCGATCCTGTCGGAAGGCGATCCGATGTTCTACGGCTCCTACATGCACCTGCATGTGCGGCTGGCGGACCGGTTCCCGACCGAGGTCGTTCCCGGCATCACCGCGATGTCGGGTTGCTGGTCGCTCTCGGGCCTGCCGATCGTACAAGGCGACGACGTGCTCTCGGTGCTGCCGGGCACGATGGTGGAAGACGAACTGTCGCGCCGGCTTGAGGACACCCAGGCAGCCGTCATCATGAAGGTCGGGCGCAACCTGCCGAAAATTCGCCGGGCCCTGTCGGCCGCAGGACGGCTCGCCGAGGCGATCTATGTCGAGCGCGGCACGATGGCCGAAAGCAAGTCTCTGCGGCTGTCCGAGAAACTCGACGACGCGGCGCCCTACTTCTCGCTGGTGCTGGTTCCCGGCTGGAGCGGACGGCCATGACGGGCGCGATGCAGGGTAGGCTGCCGGGCACGCTTTACGTGATCGGAACCGGGCCGGGCAGCCCGGACCAGATGACGCCGGAGGCGGCGAAGGCGGTCGAGGCGTCGACCGAGTTTTTCGGCTATTTTCCCTATATCGATCGGCTGTCGCTGCGGCCGGACCAGGTCAAGGTCGCCTCCGATAACCGCGAAGAGCTGAACCGGGCCCAGGCGGCGCTGCAACGGGCGGCGGCGGGCGTCAACGTCTGTGTGGTGTCCGGCGGCGATCCCGGCGTCTTCGCCATGGCGGCCGCCGTCTGCGAGGCGATCGACGCGGGACCGCCGGAGTGGCGATGCATCGACCTCGTGGTGGTGCCCGGCGTGACCGCGATGCTGGCCGTTGCCGCCCGGATCGGCGCGCCGCTCGGCCACGACTTCTGCGCGATATCGTTGTCCGACAACCTGAAGCCATG
Source organism: Mycoplana ramosa (assembly GCF_041930185.1). NCBI lineage: Bacteria > Pseudomonadati > Pseudomonadota > Alphaproteobacteria > Hyphomicrobiales > Rhizobiaceae > Mycoplana > Mycoplana ramosa. The sequence continues at coordinate 51,965 of NZ_JBHEEW010000003.1, forward strand.
GAGCGTGATCGAGAATCGGCTGCGCCTGGTGGCGGAGGCCGGCCTGGTCATCGCGCTCTACAATCCGATCAGCAAGGCGCGTCCCTGGCAACTTGGGACGGCGTTCGAGATCCTGCGGGCCGTGGTTCCGGCGGAAACGCCGGTCATTTTCGGCCGCGCTGCCGGACGGCCGGACGAGCGCATGCTGGTCATGCCGCTCGGCGAGGCGGATGCCGCGCGTGCGGACATGGCGACCTGCGTCATCATCGGCTCGCCGCAGACGCGCGTGATCGCGCGTGAGGGCAGGCCCGATCTGGTCTATACGCCGCGCTTCCTTCCTGCGGAGGCAACATGATCGATCAGCCGCAGCGCTTCCTCGACGGTCTGCGCCATGGGGACGCGGCCTTGCCTTCCGCGATCGACGAGGATCACCGGGAGACCGAGCGCGCGCGCCGCAGCGATCTTGGCATAGGTGGCCTCGCCGCCGCTGTTCTTCGAGAGGACCACCTCGATGCGGTGGTCGCGCAAGAGCGCGATCTCGTCATCGACGGCGAAGGGGCCGCGGGCGAGGATGTAGTCGACCGATGGAACCGTCAGCGGCGGGTCGACAGGATCGACGCTGCGGACGAGATAGTGGTGCTGCGGCGCCGCATTGAAATGGAACGCCTCCTGCCGGCCGATCGCGAGGAAGACTCGGCGCGGTTGCGGACCCAGCGCCCCCACCGCCTCCTCCAGCGTCGCCGCCCGGGTCCAGCGGTCGCCTGCGACGGGTTGCCAGCCGGTCCGCTCGAGGCGGATCAGCGGCGTTCCGGCCTGGTCCGCAGCCTGCTCGGCATTGGCGGAAATCTGCCGGGCGAAGGGATGGGTCGCGTCGACCAGCAAATCGATGCCATGCGCGGCGAGGTAGTCCGCCAAGCCCGCCGCGCCGCCGAAGCCTCCGGTTCGGACGGGAACCGGCTGGGGGGCCGGGTCGATCGTGCGGCCGGCGAGCGACAGGGTCACGTCGAGATCGGCGCGGCGCGAAAGCCGGCTCGCCAGTTCGCGCGCTTCGGTGGTGCCGCCCAGAATAAGGATGCGTCTCTTGTCCACGCCTGATCCGTCCGTTGATCCCACCGCATCTCCGCCTTGGCTGACCATCGTCGGGATCGGCGAGGATGGTTTAGCCGGTCTCGGTGACGCGGCCAAGGCGGCAATCGCCAAGGCTGCGATCGTGTTCGGCGGCGCACGGCATCTGGACCTCGCCGCCCCGGCCATCGTCGGTGAAAGCCAGGCCTGGCTCAGCCCGTTCGCGCGCTCGGTGGAAGCCGTGCTTGCCGCCCGCGGCCGCCCCGTGGTGGTGCTCGCCTCGGGCGACCCCTTCTTTCACGGCGTCGGCGTGACGCTGTCGCGGACAATTCCCCGATCGGAGATGACGGTGCTCCCGGCACCCTCCTCCCTCAGCCTCGCCGCTTCCCGCATGGGCTGGGCGCTGCAGGATGCGGTCAGCCTCTCGCTGCATGGCCGCCCGATCGACCTGATCCGCCCGCACCTGCACCCGGGCAGTCGCATCCTGGCCCTGACCTCCGACAGCGACGGTCCGCGCGTACTTGCGGCATTGCTCAAGCAAGCTGGATTCGGTGCGTCGACCTTGACCGTTCTGGAGGCGCTCGGCGGACCACGGGAGCGCGTCAGCACGCATCAAGCGGACCGCTTCGCGCTCGACGACACCGACATGCTCAATGTCTGCGCGGTCGAGGTCGCAGCCGGCGAGGCGGCACGCGTGTTGCCGTTCACGCCCGGACTGGACGACGCGCTGTTCGAGCACGACGGCCAGATCACCAAGCGCGAGGTGCGCGCGCTCACGCTCTCGGCGCTGGCGCCGCGGCGCGGTGAGCTTCTCTGGGATATCGGCGCGGGCTCCGGCTCGATCGGCATCGAATGGATGCTCGCCGATCCGTCGCTGCGCGCCATCGCCATCGAGGCGGTTCCTGAACGGGCGGCGCGGATCCGGCACAACGCCGCGCACTTTGGCGTGCCGGGGCTTGTCGTCGTCGAGGGCGCAGCACCCGGAGCGCTGGCGGGCCTGGCCGTTCCAGACGCCGTCTTCATCGGCGGCGGCGGCAGCGAGGGCGGTGTGATCGAGGCGGCGATTGCCGCGCTGAAACCCGGCGGGCGGCTGGTTGCCAATTCGGTGACGACCGAGATGGACGCTGTGCTTCTCGCGGCACATGCGCGCCTGGGCGGTTCGCTGATCCGCATCGACATTGCCCGTGCCGGACCGATCGGCCAGATGACCGGCTGGCGGCCGGCGATGCCGGTTACCCAATGGAGCTGGCGAAAGCCGGCTAATGAAATCGAGGAACAAGCATGACCGTCCATTTCATCGGCGCCGGACCGGGCGCCGCCGACCTGATCACCGTGCGTGGCCGCGACCTGATCGGCCGCTGCCCGGTCTGCCTCTATGCCGGCTCGATCGTTTCGCCGGAGCTGCTGCAATACTGCCCACCGGGTGCGCGCATCGTCGACACCGCGCCGATGTCGCTCGACGAGATCGAGGCGGAGTATGTGCGGGCAGCCGCGGCGGGCGAGGACGTGGCCCGGCTGCACTCCGGCGATCTGTCGGTGTGGAGCGCCGTCGCCGAGCAGATCCGAAGGCTGGAGAAGCACGCGATCGACTACACGCTAACTCCCGGCGTGCCGTCCTTCGCGGCGGCGGCGGCGGCGCTGAAGCGCGAGCTGACGATCCCGGCGGTGGCCCAGAGCCTGGTGCTCACCCGCGTGTCCGGCCGCGCCTCGCCGATGCCGAACCGGGAAACGCTGCGGGGCTTCGGAGCGACGGGGGCGACGCTTGCGATCCATCTGGCGATCCATGCGCTGGATGAGGTGGTTGCGGAACTGACGCCGCTCTATGGCAGCGACTGCCCCGTGGCGATCGTCGTCAAGGCATCGTGGCCGGACGAGCGGGTCGTGCGCGGCACGCTCGCCGACATCGCCGCCAGGGTCGCCGAGGAACCGATCGAGCGCACTGCGCTAATCTTCGTCGGGCGGACGCTCGCGGCCGAGGATTTCCGCGAAAGCTCGCTCTACGATCCGGCATACCAGCGGCGCTTCCGCGGACGGGGCGAATGAGCCGCTGACGCCGCCCCGGTCAGCGTTCCTGCGCCGCGACCATCTCCTCGAAGGCGAGGGATGCCTTGGACCGATGGCGCTCGCGATGGCGCAGCATGAGGAACTGGCGTTCCGGCAAGGTAAAGTCGAGCTTCACCAGCCGGCCGGCGTCGATGTCTGCCTGCACGATCAGTTCCGATAACGACCCGAGGAATGGCCCGGCCCGGACCGCAGCGCGCACCGCCTCGTTGGAGGGCAGCGTCAGTTCGGCCGCGAGCTGCCCGGGTTCGGCGTTAAGGGCAGAGGTCAGGACGGAGCGGGTTCCCGATCCGGCCTCGCGCAGCACCCAACGCGCGGCCAGCAGATCGGCGCGCTCGACACCGCACCGTTGTGCCAACGGATGATCCGGCAACGCCACGATGACGAGGCGATCGCGGGCGATCACCCGCTGCGCCAATAGCGGGTTTTCAACCGCCCCTTCCACGAGCCCGATTTCCGCCGCCCCGTCGATGACCGCCGCAGCGACGAGCTCGGTGTTCGCGGCGGTGACGCGCAGGTCCAGGCCGGGGTGCTTCTGGTGCAGTCGCATCAGCACCGGCGGCAGCCAGTAGCTGGCGATGGTCTGGCTGGCATGCAGGGCGAGCGAGCCCCGCCGCAAGTCGCCGACCTCTGCCAGGAACAGCTCCGCTTCCCGCGCCCGCGCGACCGTCGCCTTGGCCTCCGCCAGGAAGGCGCGCCCCGTTTCAGTCAGCTCGATCCGGCGGCCGGTTCGATGAAAGAGGGCGATGGAGTATCGCTCCTCCAGGGTGCGGACTGCGGAGCTGACGGCCGATGGCGTCAGGTGCAGTGCCAGCGCTGCCTGGGTGAGGTGTTCGCGTTCGGCGACGGCGATGAAGATGCGAAGCTGGTCCAGCGTCATAGGAATCATTCAATGATATCGAACGAAACGTACCTTATTTGTCGATGGATTGCACAAAAAGTTTCCGTCATTGAAGGTGCATGAGCAAAGCCATTCCCTTCAGCGCCCACATTCCCGGCGTGTTTCTGTCGCTGGCCGTGGCCGGCCTTGCGTATCTTGGCGACGTCGCCGAGCGGCACTTGACAGGGGAGGCCTGGCTCGACGCGCTCGTGCTGGCGATCCTTTTCGGCGCGCTCCTGCGGTTTCGGCTCCGGCGCCCGGCCGCCTTCGACCCCGGCATCGAATTCACCGCCAAATACTTTCTGGAGATTGCCATCGTCCTGCTGGGCGCAGGGATCAGCGCGGCCGCCCTTGCCTCGGTCGGGCCAGCAATGCTCGGGGCGATCGCGTTCGTCGTCTTTTGCGTCCTTGCAGCCAGCTATGGCATTGGCCGCTTGCTCGGCCTGCCGAAACGGATGGCCGTGCTGGTCGCTTGCGGCAACTCGATCTGCGGCAACTCGGCGATCGCCGCGACAGCACCGGTCATTCGGGCGCGACCCGACGACGTGGCATCTTCGATCGCGTTCACCGCTGTGCTCGGCGTCATCACCGTGCTGCTCCTGCCGTTGCTGGTGCCCGTTCTGCGGCTATCCGGTGTCGACTATGGCATTTTGGCCGGCATGACCGTCTATGCCGTTCCGCAGGTCTTCGCGGCCACGGCGCCGGTCTCGGCGGTCGGCGTGCAGGTGGGCATGCTGGTGAAGCTGGTGCGCGTGATGATGCTCGGGCCGGTCGTGCTGCTGCTGTCCCTGCTGCCGGCGAACCGGTCGGGCAGCAACCGCTGCCGGCCGCCGCTGCACCGGCTGGTGCCGTGGTTCATCGTCGGCTTCCTCCTGCTGCTGGCGGCCCGTTCCGTCGGTCTGATCGGCGAGCCGGCGGCCCTGGCCATGAACAAGGCGTCCGGCGCCCTGACCGTGGTCGCCATGGCCGCCCTCGGGCTTGGTGTCGACATCCGCAAGGTGATGCAGGCGGGCATGCGGGTCAGTGCCACCGTCGTCCTGTCGCTGCTGGTGCTGCTTGCGGCAAGCTACGCGATGATCCTGCTTTTGCAGGCGATCGCCCCCTGATGCGCTACTCGGCCGCTTCGGCCAGCGGTGCCGGGACATAGTTCAGCACCGGCCCCAGCCAGCGCTCGACCTCGGCCACCGCCATGCCCTTGCGGCGGGCGTAGTCCTGAACCTGGTCGCGCTCGACCTTGGCGACGCCGAAGTAGTAGCTTTCCGGACTGGCAATGTAGAGGCCGGAGACGGAGGAGCCCGGCCACATGGCCATGCTCTCGGTCAGGCGGACGCCGATCTCCTTCTCCGCGTCGAGCAGCCGGAACAGCGTCGTCTTCTCGGTATGGTCGGGCTGGGCCGGATAGCCCGGCGCCGGGCGAATGCCGTCATAGGGCTCGGCGACCAGCTCCTGTGGGGCGTAGCTCTCATCCGGCGCATAGGCCCAGAGCTCCTTGCGGACATACTCGTGCATCCGTTCGGCAAACGCCTCGGCGAAGCGGTCGGCCAGTGCCTTGACGAGAATCGAGGAGTAGTCGTCGTTTGCGCGTTCGAAGCGCTCGGCGATCGCAATCTCGCCGATTCCGGCGGTGACGACGAAACCGCCGAGATAGTCCGAAATCCCGCTTTCCCGCGGCGCGACGAAGTCGGAGAGCGCCAGGTTCGGCCGGCCGTCGCGCTTCGACAGCTGCTGGCGCAGGGTGAAGAAGGTCGCAAGGTCCGCGGACCGCGTTTCGTCGGTGAAGAGGCGGATATCGTCGCCGACCGCGTTTGCCGGCCAGAAGCCGACGACCGCCTTCGGCGTGAACCATTTCTCGGCGATGATCTTGTCCAGCATCGCCTGCGCGTCGGCAAAGAGCTGGCGGGCGGCGGCGCCCTGTTTTTCGTCATTGAGAATCTTCGGATAGACGCCCTTCAGCTCCCAGGTCTGGAAAAACGGCGTCCAGTCGATGTAGCCGGCCAGCTCGGCCAGATCCCAGTCCTGCCAGACGCGGGTGCCGAGGAAGGAGGGCGTCTTCGGTTGGTAGGCGGACCAGTCGGGCTTGAAAGCGTTCTCGCGCGCCTTCGCCAGCGGAAGGCGCTGCTTTTCAGCTTCCGCCCGCATATGGGCGTCGGCAACCCTGCGATATTCCGCCTGCAGCGTCTCGACGTAGCCAGCCTTCGCCTCCGCAGAGAGCAGGCTGGAGACGACACCGACGGCGCGGCTGGCGTCGGTGACGTAGACCGCCTGGCCCTTTTGGTAGCGCGGATGGATTTTCACCGCCGTGTGCACGCGGCTGGTCGTGGCGCCGCCGATCAGAAGCGGAATATCGAACCCTTCGCGCTCCATCTCGCTCGCCACATGCGCCATCTCGTCGAGCGACGGCGTGATCAGACCGGACAGGCCGATAATGTCGACATTCTCAGCGCGCGCGGTCTCGAGGATCTTCGCCGCGGGCACCATGACGCCGAGGTCGATGATTTCGTAGTTGTTGCAGGCGAGCACGACGCCGACGATGTTCTTGCCGATGTCGTGCACGTCGCCCTTGACCGTGGCCATCAGGATCCTGCCGGCGCTCTCGCGGGCGGCACCGCCGTTGGCGAGTTTTTCCGCCTCCATATGGGGCAGCAGAACGGCGACCGCCTGCTTCATCACGCGGGCCGATTTCACCACCTGCGGCAGGAACATTTTTCCAGCGCCGAAGAGGTCGCCGACGACATTCATGCCGGCCATCAGCGGGCCCTCGATGACATGCAGCGGCCGCTCGGCGGCAAGGCGGGCCTCTTCCGTATCCGCCTCGATGAACTCGGTGATGCCGTTGACGAGCGCGTGCTCAAGTCGCTTCTCGACCGGCCAGTCGCGCCAGGCGAGATCCTTCTCCCTCGCTTCCTTCCCGCCTGTGCCCTTGAAGCGCTCGGCGATCTCCAGCAGGCGTTCGGTCGCCGTGCCGCCGGCCTTCGGCGCGCGGTTCAGCACGACATCCTCGCAGGCCTCGCGCAACTCCGGGTCGATCGTGTCGTAGACGGCAAGCTGGCCGGCGTTGACGATGCCCATGTCCATGCCGGCGTGGATCGCGTGGTAGAGGAACACCGCGTGCATCGCCTCGCGCACGGGCTCGTTGCCGCGGAACGAGAACGAGAGGTTGGAGACGCCGCCCGACACGTGCACGTGCGGCAGCGTCCTGACGATCTGGCGCGCGGCCTCGATAAAGTCGACGCCGTAGTTGTCATGCTCCTCGATGCCGGTGGCGACGGCGAAGATGTTGGGATCGAAGATGATGTCCTCCGGCGGCACACCGGCCACCTCGGTGAGCAGCTTGTAGGCGCGGGCGCAGATCTCGACCTTGCGCTCCTGCGTGTCGGCCTGGCCCTTTTCGTCGAAGGCCATGACGACGACGGCAGCGCCATAGGCGCGCACGAGGCGGGCGTGCTGAAGGAAGGCATCCTCGCCTTCCTTCAGCGAGATCGAGTTGACGAGAGGCTTGCCCTGCACGCATTTCAGGCCGGCCTCGATCACCTCCCATTTCGATGAATCGATCATGATCGGCACGCGGGCGATGTCCGGCTCGGCGGCGACGCGGTTGAGGAACTCCGTCATCGCCCGTGCCGAATCGATCAGGCCCTCGTCCATGTTGACGTCGATGATCTGGGCGCCGTTCGCCACCTGGTCGCGGGCCACGTCGAGGGCTGCCGCAAAGTCGCCCGCGGTGATCAGCTTGCGGAACTTCGCCGAGCCGGTGACGTTGGTGCGTTCGCCGACGTTGACGAAAGGAATGTCCTTGGTCAGCGTGAACGGCTCCAGGCCGGACAGGCGCATGTGGCGCGGGATGTCCGGGACCTGGCGTGGTCTGTGGCGGCGGGCGGCGTCTGCGATCGCCCTGATATGGGCCGGCGTCGAGCCGCAGCAGCCGCCGACGATGTTGACCAGACCGTCGCGCATGAAGCCTTCGATCTGCGCGGCCATCTGCTCCGGCGTCTCGTCGTACTTGCCGAAGGCGTTCGGCAGGCCGGCGTTCGGATAGGCGCAGACGAAGGTGTCGGCAACGGTGGACAGCTCGTCGAGATGCGCACGCATGGCGTTGGCGCCGAGCGCGCAGTTCAGCCCGATCGAGAAGGGAGAGGCATGGCGGACCGAGTTCCAGAAGGCTTCGGGCGTCTGGCCGGAGAGGGTGCGGCCGGAGAGGTCTGTGATCGTGCCGGAGATCATGACGGGCAGTTCGATGCCCTTCTCGGCGAAGACTTCCCTGGTCGCAAAGATCGCCGCCTTGGCGTTCAGCGTGTCAAAGATCGTCTCAATCAGGATGATGTCGGCCCCGCCGTCGATGAGGCCGCGCAGCTGTTCGGCATAGGCGATGCGGAGGTCGTCGAAGGTGACGGCGCGATAGCCGGGATTGTTGACGTCCGGTGAGATCGAGGCGGTGCGGTTCGTCGGTCCCAGCGCCCCGGCGACGAAACGGCGCCTGCCGTCCTTTTCCTGCGCGCGCAGGCCGGCGCGTCGGGCAAGCCGCGCGCCGTCGCGGTTCAGTTCATAGACGAGCGCCTCCATGCCGTAGTCGGCCTGGGCGATCGCGGTGGAGGAAAACGTATTCGTTTCCAGGATGTCCGCGCCGGCAAGCGCGTAGCGATAGTGGATATCCTCGATCGCGGCCGGTTGCGTCAGCGTCAGAAGGTCGTTGTTGCCCTGCTGGTGGCAAGCGCAATCGCCGAAGCGGCTGCCGCGGAAATCCGTCTCGACCAGGCCGAGCGTCTGGATCTCCGTGCCCATGGCGCCGTCGAGCACGAGAATACGCTCCCGCGCTGCGGACTCGAGCGCGTCGGCGATGTCCTTGCCGGTGCGGGGTGAAAGTTCGGGACCGAACAGGTCGTCGAGGTCGGCTGCCGCCATGGCAAAGCCCTCCGATGCAGGAATATCTGCATCGGAGATCACATAAAGGTATCTTTATGTCAATATGTCTTTATGAGCTTTGCCTAGTGTGGCTTCCCGGTCTGGCCCGCCAATGTAGCAAACAGAGAACGCAGCCGCACGATCTCGGGGTCTCGCTCCTGAAAGGGTGCGAGCTTTTGTACCTCTTTCAGGGCCTCGACCGCGAGGTCGGCGCCGCGCGGCTGCCAGAGCAGCCAGGAGATGAAGACGGACTCGGGCCTTCCGGACCCGCACGGGTTGGTTTCGACGGTGACAGACAATGACTTCCCCAATCTTCGAATTGGGGGATGACCGGACGCACGCGAGCTGGAGTTCCGCCGTTGCGGAGCAAGCGCACCCTTGGGACACCCCGCCCATGGACGTTACGAGTTCATCAGGGCAGGTCTCCTGGCTTGCGGGTCATTGCGGCTGTCTTGCCTTCCCGGCACGCGATCGTGCCAGTGGCAATGGGCGACAGCAGCTCGCCGCTTACAGTTGCGGGGGCAGCGCCGGCCTTGATGTCCCTTGCGGGGCACCGCACCGGCTTCCCTCTTAGCCTCCGGATCGAAACGATTCGAAAGAACCCTGATGCTTCAGATTGGCCCGATGGCGTCGGTCCTGTCAATGTCGCAGCAGGGCTTGTCGACAGATGCCGGCTGGCCGGAACCCTCTGCTGGGCTTTGCGTTCAGCCCCTGTTCACCGTGGTGTGTCTAGGGGTGATCGAATTTTTTGCCCGTTGCCGCCTCTTGCCAGGGAGTGACCGTCTTGCCCAGCCGCCTTGTTGCAACCACCTGCCTTTGCGGCTAGAAAATGCTGTTTTCATGCACCACGCGGCCCCGATGTACATTTGCGTGTCGCCTGAGCCACATTGCGCCCATGATCGAGCGGCGCGGGCTTGCGTATTTCCGCCCCGACTTCGGACTGGCGGCGGCACGCAGAGGACGCATGAAGGCGTCACGGTTCACGGTGGCGCACGAGTGAACTTGTCCGTCGAATGCGATCCGCGATCGACGATTGCGGTGTAAATCCACGTTGCTCGAACCCAGAAACAAGCAAATGCCCCTTCACAATCGACCCCAGCCTTCGACGCGCGAGCCGGAATCCAAGCAGATCGACTACAACGATTCGATCCGGGATACCTATTTCACCCTCGAGGAGCTGAACGCCTGCGGCGAAGCCCTGGCGCGTGACGGCGCAAGCGCCCTGCCGGGGTTCGCGCCGTTCGTGTTTCGCGCCCGACACAAGGAAAACGAGCGGGAAATCTTCCGGGTCTACCAGACGATCGCCCGCGACGTCGAAGCGGGAGCCGCCATCACGCCGGCGGCCGAATGGCTGCTCGACAACTACTACGTTGTCGAGGAGGCCATCCAGGAGGTCCGCCGCGATTTTCCGCGTCGATTCTACCGCCAACTGCCGACGATGAAGGTTGGCGATGTCGAGATCCCGCGCACGATGGCGCTGGGCTGGCTTTATGTCGCTCATACCCACAGCAGCGTTTCGCGCGAAAGCCTGACGGCGATCGTCGAAGGCTTCCAGAAGATTGAGGCCTTCAAGATCGGCGAGCTCTGGGCCTTGCCGTCGATCATCCGCTTCATCCTGATCGAGAACCTGAGACGGATCGCGAGCCGCGTGGATCGATCGCGCAGCATGCGCCGCAAGGCAAACGAGGTCGCCGACGAATTGATCCGGCTGAACGATCCGGAGAGGAGTGTGGTGATCCTGCGCGAGATCGAGGATCTCGTCGCCGACAACACCTTCGTCGCACAGCTCCTCTACCGGTTGCGCGATGGTCTCCAGGCATCCGGCGCAGCGATCCAATGGCTGGAACGGCAGATCGAAGCGCGCGGCAGCGATCTTGAGGAGGTACTTGTCGCCGAGCAGAACCGGCTATCGTCCGGCAACGCGACGATGAGCAACCTGATCAAGGGCCTGCGCGCGATCGACGACACCGAGTGGCCGGTCTGGGTGGAGAGCGTCAGCCGGCTTGACGCCGCCCTTCGCGAGGGGTCCGACTACAACGATCTCGACTTCGGCTCGCGCAACGCCTATCGCGACACGATCGAAAAGCTCGCCCGCCGCTCGGGCCGGAGCGAGTTGGAGGTGACCCAAACCGCGCTTGCCATGACCGCCGAGGACATGGCCGCCGGCAACGTCATCGGCGCGCACGAGGCCAATGTCGGCGCCTATCTGGTCGGAAAGAAGCGCGGGCTCCTGGAGCGGCGCATCGGCTACCGGCCGTCCATCCTGCAGCGCATCGTCCGTTTCACGCGGGCCCTGAACTGGTTTGCGATCGCGGGGCCGGTGACGCTCCTGACGCTTCTGGCGATGGTCGGCGTCTATTTTTTCCTCGACCAGATGGACATTCCCGACGGCGCCTGGCTGATCATGCTGATCCTCTTCGCGCTGCCGGCATCGGAGGGTGCGGTGGGCCTGTTCAACACCGTCGTCACCCTATGCGTCAGGCCGACGCGCCTGGTGGGCTACGAGTTCCGAGAAGGCATTCCGGAAGAGGCGCGCACACTGGTTGCGGTGCCCTGTCTTATCTCCAAGCGCGACCACGTCGACGAATTGGTGCGAAACCTGGAAGTTCACTACCTCGCCAATCCCCGCGGCGAGATCTACTTCGCGCTGGTCAGCGATTGGACCGACAGCAAGGTCGAGGAGACGCCGCAAGACCTGGAAGTGCTGGAGTATGCCAAGGGTGAGATTGCGCAGCTTTCGGCGCGCTATGCCTATGACGGCCGGACCCGCTTCTATCTCCTGCACCGCCGCCGACTGTTCAATCCCCAGGAAGGCGTGTGGATGGGCTGGGAGCGCAAGCGCGGCAAGCTGCACGAGCTCAATCTGCTGCTGCGCGGCGACGGCGACACGAGCTTCCTGCCCGGCGCCAACATCGTGCCCGACAACGTCCAGTACGTGCTGACGCTGGATTCCGACACGCGTCTTATGCGTGACGCTGCGACCAAGCTCGTCGGCAAACTTTTCCATCCGATCAACCGCCCCCAGATCGATCCGAAGACCCAGCAGGTCGTCGCCGGCTACAGCATCCTGCAGCCGCGCGTGACCCCGTCGCTGACGACCGGCGACGAAGCTTCGACCTTCCAGCGGATTTTCTCCGCCAATCGCGGCGTCGATCCCTATGTCTTCACGGTGTCCGACGTCTACCAGGATCTTGCCGGCGAGGGCACTTTCACCGGCAAGGGGCTCTATCATGTCGATGCGTTCGAAGCGGCGCTGAAAGGGCGTATCGAGGAAAACACCGTTCTCTCGCATGACCTGCTCGAAGGTTCCTATGCCCGTTGCGCGCTCGTCACCGACGTCGAGTTCATCGAAGACTTCCCGATCCGCTACGAGGTGGAGACGTCGCGCCAGCATCGCTGGGCCCGCGGCGACTGGCAGTTGCTTCCCTATATCTTCCGGCCCTCCAGCGGAGTCTCCATGCTCGGCCGCTGGAAGATGTACGATAACCTGCGCCGCTCCCTCATTCCGGTCGGCTGGCTGGTCGCCTCGGTCATGGGCTGGTATTACATGGAGCCGCGCCAGGCCTTGATCTGGCAGCTGGTGCTGATCTTCCTGCTGTTCGTCGCGCCGACGCTTTCGCTGATCACCGGCGCGGTGCCGCGCCGCAGCGACATCGTCGCCCGTGCACACCTGCAGACGATCCTGTCCGATATCCGCGCGGCCAATGCCCAGGTGGCGCTACGCATCGTCTTCATCGCCGATCAGGCAGCCCTGATGGCCGACGCGACGGTGCGCTCGCTCTTTCGCCTGTTCGTCAGCCGGAAACACATGCTCGAGTGGCGAACGGCCGCACAGGTCCACAGTCTGTCGGGCGGCGGAATCCGGTCCTACTATATGGACATGTGGGAGGCGCCGGTGCTGGCGGCGATCTCCGTTGCGCTCGCCCTGTTCTCCGACACGGGACTGCCCTTCATCGCCATCCCGTTTGCTTTGATCTGGGCGCTTTCACCGGCCATTGCCTGGTATGTCAGCCAGACGGCGGAGACGGAAGATCAGCTGGTCGCGCCCGAAGAGGTGGTGGTGGAGCTGCGCAAGATCGCCCGCCGGACTTGGCGCTATTTCGAGGAGTTCGTCACCGCCGAGCAGCATTTCCTGCCGCCGGACAATTTCCAGGAAACGCCGCATCCGGTGCTGGCCGAGCGCACCTCGCCCACCAATATCGGCGTCTATCTGCTGTCGGTGATCTCGGCGCGCGATTTCGGCTGGATCGGGTTCGAGGAGACCGTGCGGCGTCTGGAGGAGACCGTTTCGACGATCGACGGCATGCCGAAGTTCCGCGGCCACCTCTACAACTGGTACCGCACCAACACGCTGGAGACGCTCGGGCCGCGCTACGTCTCGGCCGTCGACAGCGGCAACCTTGCCGGCCACCTGATCGCCGTATCCTCGCTCTGCCGCGAATGGGCGGAGGCGCCGTCGGCGCACCTGCATGGAAGCCTCGACGGCATCGGCGACGTCGCCTCGATCCTGTCGGAGACGCTGGCGGACCTGCCGGACGACCGCAAGACCGTGCGCCCGCTGCGCCGTCTGATCGAGGAGCGCATCTCCGGCTTCCACAACGCGCTCGCCGCGGTGAAGCGGGAGCACGAGTTCGCCTCGATCCGGGTGATCAACCTCGCAGTGCTGGCACGCGACGTCAACAAGCTGATTGCCAACCTCGACCACGAGATCAAGAGCGCGCAGAGCGGCGAGGTGGTCAAGTGGGCGAATGCCCTTGTTGCGACTTGCGAGGCGCACATTGCCGACAGCGTCTTCGACCTCGGCAGCATTGAGGCGCTGCGCCAGCGCCTGATCGTCCTGCGTGACCGCACCCGCGACATCGCGTTTTCGATGGATTTCGGGTTTCTCTTCCGGCCCGAGCGCCGCCTGCTTTCGATCGGCTACCGCGTCGAGACGAACGAGCTCGACGAGGCCTGCTACGATCTCCTGGCGTCGGAGGCGCGCCTGACCAGCCTGTTTGCGATCGCCAAGGGGGACCTTGCGACGGAGCACTGGTACAAGCTCGGCCGTCCGATCGTGCCGATCGGCTCGCGCGGCGCGCTGGTCTCGTGGTCCGGCTCGATGTTCGAGTACCTGATGCCGCCGCTGGTCATGCAGGAGCCGCAGGGTGGCATCCTGAACCAGACGAACAATCTGGTCGTCAAGGAACAGCAGAACCACGGCAAGCGGCTTGGCACCCCCTGGGGCATTTCGGAAGCGGCCTTCAACGCCCGCGACCACGAGATGAACTATCAGTACACCAATTTCGGGGTGCCGACGCTCGGGCTGAAGCGCGGGCTCGGCCAAAACGCAGTGATTGCGCCCTACGCCTCCTTGCTGGCAACGCAGTACGCACCCAAGGCGGCACTGGAAAACCTCGAGGAATTGCGCAAGCTCGGCGCGCTCGGCGTCTATGGCTTTCATGATGCGGTGGATTTCACGCCGACGCGCGTGCCCGAGGGCAAGCGCTGCGCGGTGGTGCGCAACTACATGGCCCATCACCACGGCATGTCGATTGCAGCTGTCGCCAACGTCGTCTTCAACGGCGCGCTCAGGGCGCGGTTCCATGCCGACCCGGTGATCGAGGCTGCCGAACTGCTGCTGCAGGAGAAGGCGCCGCGCGACATCCCGATCATCAACACCAAGCGCGAGCCGGAGACGGTAGGCAGCACCCAGGCCGACCTGCTTCGTCCCGAAGTGCGCGAGATCGAGGATCCGTTGAACGAGGACCGCGAGGCGGTGTTCCTCTCCAACGGACATTACTCGGTGATGCTGACGGCGACGGGAACGGGTTACTCGCATTGGAACGGCCAGTCGGTCACCCGTTTCAGGCCCGATCCGGCCGAGGATCGCTGGGGCACGTTCATTTTCCTGCGCGACACGGCGACCAACGAATGGTGGTCGGCAACCGTTGCGCCCAAACGGGCGGACGGCGAGGAGGTCAAGGCGCAGTTCAGTGACGACAAGGCGGTGTTCTTCAAGGCCGTCGGCACCCTCTTCAGTGAGGTCGAGTGCATCGTTGCGAGCGAGCACGATGCGGAAGGTCGTCGCCTGACGCTGTTGAACACCGGTGCCGAGGATCGCTTCATCGAGGTGACCTCCTATGCCGAGCCGGTGGTCACGACGGATGACGTCGACAGTGCGCACCCGCTGTTTGCCCGGATGTTCCTGAAGACCGAGATCGATCCCCGCGGCGACGCGGTTCGTGTGCTGCGGAACAAGCGCGACCCGAACGAGCCAGACATGTGCGTGGCGCACCTGATCGTCGATAACGCGGGAGCACGCCGCACGGAGGTCGAGACGGACCGTCGCAATTTCATCGGCCGGGGCCGGAGCCTCGCCACGGCTGCCGCCTTCGATCCGGACGCACAGCTTGTCGGGACGGACGGATTTACGCTCGATCCGATCGTGGCGTTGCGCCGCGTCGTGCGCGTGCCCGCCGGCAAGAAGGTCAAGGTCATCTTCTGGACCGTCGCCGCGCCCAGCCGCGAGGAACTTGACCGCGCCATCGATCGCTATCGGCATCCCGATGCGTTCAACCACGAGCTCATCCACGCCTGGACCCGCTCGCAGGTGCATCTGCGCCACATCGGCGTCACGTCGCAGGAGGCTGCGAGCTTCCAGGCGCTCGGGCGCTATCTCGTCTATCCCGACATGCATCTGCGTGCCGACGCGGCGACGGTGGAGGCGGGTCTGACCGCGCAATCAGCCCTGTGGCCGCTCGCCATTTCCGGGGACTTCCCGATTTTCGTGCTGCGGATCAACGACGACTCCGATCTCGACATTGCCCGGGAAGCGTTGCGCGCCCAGGAATACCTGCGCCATCGGGGCGTGTTGGCCGACCTCGTAATTCTCAACGAAAAGGCGTCGTCCTACGCGCAGGACATGCAGCATACGCTCGAACAGATGTGCGAGAACCTGCGCATACGCAGCCAGCCCGACGGCACGCGCCAGCACATCTTCGCCGTGCGTCGCGATCTGATGGAGGTGACCACCTGGCAGGCGCTGCTGGCGACCGCGCGCGCCGTTTTCCATGCCCGCAACGGTACGCTTGCCGACCAGATCGAGCGGGCGGTGTCGCTGTTTGCGACGCCGGTTCCGTCCGAGCCGTCCGATGTCCGCCACTCCGCCCCGGCGGCAAGGATGGCGCGGACGCCGGAACCGGTCGAGATCGACGGCGGCTCGTTGGCCTTCTGGAACGGCTATGGTGGCTTCAATGTCGAGCGCCGCGAATACGTGGTGAAGCTCAGGGGCGGCGAAGGAACGCCGCATCCGTGGATCAACGTGATCGCGAACGAGGGTTTCGGCTTCCATGTCGCCGCCGAGGGCGGTGCCTATACCTGGAGCCGCAACTCGCGTGACTATCAGCTGACCCAGTGGACCAACGACCCCGTGATCAATCGGCCGAGCGAGGCGTTCTACGTGAAAGATCGCGACAGCGGTGCCGTTTACGTACCGTTCGCCGGGCTGTCGCGCGATCCTTCGGTGCTGTTCGAGACCTGGCATGGCCTTGGCTATTCGGCCTTCCGCAGCACGTCGGGCGGGCTGGAACTCGACCTGGTCCAGACAGTGGATGCGGAACGCCCGGTCAAGTATTCGCGCCTGATCGTCCGCAACAAGGGGCCGGTCGCGCGCAGGCTGTCGGTGTACGGCTACGTGGAATGGGTCCTCGGCAACAATCCGGCCAAGACCGCCCCGTTCGTGCTGTGCAGCCAGGACGAGGCGAGCGGGGCGATCTTCGCCACCAATCCCTATAGCCTGGATTACTCCGGCCGCGTCGCGTTCTTCGCGACGACTGCGAAACTTGCCGGCGCGACCGCGAGCCGGCGGGAGTTCATCGGCCGGGAGGGCGACATCGTTCTTCCCGGAGCGCTCGCCGGCGGCGCGGCGCTTTCGGGCACGATGGAGAGCCTTGGAGCGCCGTGCGCGGCACTGATGAGTGACCTTGAACTGGCGGCCGGCGAAGAGCAGGAAATCGTCTTCCTGCTCGGCGATTGCGATGGCGTCGAAGCCGCAAGGGCGCTGGTCAAGGACGCTGCTTCGGTGACGATCGATGCGGCGCTTGCCAAGGTTCGCACTTTCTGGGCCGATTTCACCGGCGCCTTGCAGGTTGAAACCCCGGATCCGGCGTTGAACCTGATGGTGAACACCTGGCTGCCCTATCAAAGTCTCGGATGCCGCCTGATCGCCCGGGCCGCGTTCTACCAGGCGAGCGGTGCATTCGGTTTCCGCGACCAGTTGCAGGATTCACTTGCGTTTCTCACCCAACGGCCGGACCTCGCGCGCAAGCAGATCCTCAACGCCGCCTCCCGCCAGTTCCACGAGGGCGACGTGCAGCACTGGTGGCTGCCGCAAACCGGCGCCGGCGTGCGGACAATGATCTCCGACGATGTCGTCTGGCTCGCCTATGCGGTCGTGCAATACTGCAACTCGACCGGCCGTCACGATATCCTGGACGAGCAACTGACGTTCATCGAGGGGCCGCCGCTCGCCGAGGGCCAGCATGATGCGTTCTTCAAGCCCGCTCGCTCCGTCGGGTCGGCGGATCTCTACGAACATTGTGCGCGTGCGCTCGACCTCGCCATCCAGCGGACCGGTGAAAATGGCCTGCCGTTGATGCTCGGCGGCGACTGGAACGACGGGATGAACCGGGTCGGTGAAGCCGGCAAGGGGACCAGCGTCTGGCTCGGCTGGTTCCTCGCCGGGGCGCTGCGGGCCTTCGCTTCGATTGCGCGCGATCGGGGGGACGCCACGCGCGCGCGCAAGTGGCTCGCCCATCTCGAGAGCCTCAAGGCGGCGCTGGAGTCTGCCGGCTGGGACGGTGCCCACTATCGCCGCGGCTATTTCGACGATGGAAGCCCGCTGGGTGCTGCCGGCAACGCCGAGTGCAGGATCGATTCGATCGCCCAGTCCTGGAGCGTGCTCTCTGGCGAGGGCGACAAGGAGCGGGCGCAACTGGCCATGGACGCCGTGCTCGGAAGCCTGGCAAACGAGCAGACCGGCATCATCAAGCTCTTTACGCCGCCCTTCGAAAAGGGGGTGCCCGATCCCGGCTACATCAAGGGCTACCCGCCCGGTGTCCGGGAAAACGGCGGACAATACACCCACGCGGCAACCTGGGTGGTGATGGCGCTGGCGATGCAGGGGCGGGCGGATGACGCCTGGACTTGCCTGGATATGCTCAATCCAGTCAATCACGCCTCCAGCCGTGAGGCGGTCGACCGGTACCGGGTGGAACCCTATGTCGTGGCCGCCGATGTTTATGGCGAGGGCAATCTCAAGGGCAGGGGCGGCTGGACCTGGTACACCGGCTCAGCCGGTTGGCTGTACCGCGCAGCCGTGGAGGGAATCCTTGGCATTCGCAAGCGCGGCGGCCGCTTGGTCGTCACCCCGACCTTGCCGTCGGACTGGCCGGGCTTCACGGCCGTGGTCCGGTGTGACGGCACCGAGCACCGTATTCGTGTCGAGCGAACGGCAGACGGCAAGGTTGTCACGCATATTGATGAGGCGCCCGTGCCGGCGGCGGAAGTCGAGGTCACGGCGTAAGGCCGGCGCCCGCCCCCGGTGCTAATGTGGAGAAAGCCGCGCCGGCGGCTTTCTCCGTCGGGATTGTCCGACCGGTTGATCCGCCCCGTTGTCATGTGGGGCAGATGCCGCGCCCTCGCGGGCCGGGCTTGCGCCCTCCGGGTGACGGTGCATTCGCGCAGACACGGCGGGATGGCCGATCTTCCGGCGCCTCTCACGACTGCATTTTTCCGTGCCGGTTCGCGCCGGCCTTAGGCCTCCACTGCGGATCGGCGGAGCAGGAGCGCTCCTGGCCATCGCGGTCAGGGATCAGGTCCGCCGGCATTTGGCGGCCAAAAGGCAATCCTGCTGGTGATGCCATCCTTGCCTGCGGGGTAAGGGTGCTTCTGCGGGCGACGCCAGCTTTCTCAGCCGGTCTTGGCCGTGCCGCGATGCCGCGCCCCGCGCCTTCTTTGTCGATCGCCATTGCCGAAGGCGACTGCGGGCGCCGGCGTGGTTGCAACGGACGCCGGGAGGCTGGTGAGGGGCGAGCCGGTCGATGCATACTGCCACGCAAGGATCCGGCCCCGTCGGGACTGACGGGGCCGGATCATGGGCGCGGACCTTCTGCGGTCGATCAGGCGGCCGTGTAGCTCTTGCGGACGTCCTCGTCGGTCAGGATGCCACTGGCCCGCAGGAGAGCGGCAAACCGGCCGTTGCTCTGGCTGAGATCCTGGAAGCTGCCCATCTCGGCGATGTGGCCGTGGTCGAGGAAGAGCACCATGTCGGCTTCCCGGACCGTGGAAAGACGGTGCGCGATGATGAAGGTGGTGCGGTTCTTGCGCAAATTGTCGATCGCCGCCTTCACGCGCGCCTCGGTCTCGACATCGAGCGCGCTCGTCGCCTCGTCCAGCACCAGGATCGGCGCATCCTTCAGGATGGCCCGGGCAATGGCGATGCGCTGGCGCTCGCCGCCCGAAAGCCGGTTGCCGCGCTCGCCGACATGGGTGTCGTAGCCAGCCTGGCGCGACCGGATGAAATCGTCAGCGGCCGCAGCTTCGGCGGCCTCCATGACCTCCTCCAGCGTTGCGCCGTCCCGTCCGAGGCGGATGTTGTCGGAAATCGATCGGTTCAGCAGGCCGGCATCCTGGAACACGGTTGCGATGGAGCGGCGCAGCGACTTGCGCGTCACCGTCGAGATGTCGACGCCGTCGATCAGGATTTGACCCTTCTGGGGGTCGTAGACACGCTGGAGCAGGTTGACCAGCGTGGTCTTGCCGGCGCCGGTCGGACCGACGATCGCAACCGTCTGGCCGGCTTCGGCCGTGAACGAGATGTCGCGCACGCCTTGCGTCGCATTGGCGAAATCGAAGCTGACATTGCGGAACTCCACCTTGCCACGGACATCGCTGAGCTCGGCGGTGTCGGACGGTTCGTAACGGTCCTTGACGGCGTCTTCGAGCGCAAAGAAATCCTCCAGCTTGGCGCGGGCCTCGAAGATCTGCGTGGCAAACTGCTTCATCTGGTCGAGGCGGCCGATCAAAAGGCCGGCGAACCCGATGAAGGCGATGACGTCGCCGACACGCAGCTCGCCACGCTGGACGAGGATGGTCCCGATCACGAGGATGGTCATCATCGAAATGGTCGACGCAATGCGGTTCAGCGCGCTTGCCAGGGCCCACCAGTCCAGCACCGGGAACTGGGCATCGATCAGTTGCTGGGCGAATTGCTTCAGTTGCCGGGTTTCAGCCTCGATGCGGTTGTAGCTGTGCACGACCGAGACGTTGCTGATGGCATCGGACACATGCGAGAAGACGGTGTGGTAGTGCCCCTCGACGGAGGCCTGGCCGTCGCGCGTCCGGCTCATCACCGCCTTGCCGATGAAGACATAGGCGGCGCCCAGCAGGACCAGAACCACCGACAGCCGATAGTCCATGGCGAACGCGGTCGGGACCAGCAACACGAGCGCCACCGCCGTTGCCAGATGGGTGCGCATGAACTCCAGCCAAAGGCCGAACAGCGTTTCGCAGGCACGCAGAAGCGTATGCAGGGCGTTGGATGTGCCGCGCTGGCTGTGCCAGGAAAGCGGCATGGAAATGATCCGGCCGAAGGCTTCGGTCAGGAGACTTGCCCGCCGGCCATGGGCCAGGCGGTCGGCCTCGCGCGCGACGAGGACAAACGCAATCGTGTTGAAAACGCCGAAGCCGGCCCACATCAGGAGCATCGGGGTGACTTCGCCCTTGGACGATATGGCGTCGATGATCTTGCCGAACAGCACCGGTTCGGCAATGGCGATCACCGCCAGCACGACGTTGGCAACGACGATCGAGGACACGCGGAGCCTGTAGACGGACAGATAGCTGAGCGCCCGCGCGTAAACCTGAAACAATGACACTTCGAAACCCTTTCGCGGTCCTGATTG
The DNA here is from genome assembly GCF_041930185.1 of Mycoplana ramosa. Taxonomy (NCBI): domain Bacteria; kingdom Pseudomonadati; phylum Pseudomonadota; class Alphaproteobacteria; order Hyphomicrobiales; family Rhizobiaceae; genus Mycoplana; species Mycoplana ramosa. The sequence goes on from NZ_JBHEEW010000003.1 coordinate 72,794, forward strand.
GGCGCCGGTTCGTCCTTACGTTCGACGTACGCGACGCGGTATGGCCCCGGTCCCTGGACGGCAGTCAGCTCGGGGACATTTCCAGCGATTGCGGGATGCTATGTGCCGGTCGATGAATGGACGCTGAACGGTCCGTTGCCAAATCGGTTTAACTTGGTAAACGAATAGGGTGGCGGACGTTTTGTCCGATGAAGCTCGCGCTGCGGGCGACGATATTATGGTACATATGTATTGGGGGGACCGCGTGGCCGGTCAATTTCATAATGAACATCAATCTTCTCGTTCAGTTCATCGGATTGCTCGATGAGCTCACCCATCGGAACGAAATCATTGCAGAGTTCGAAAGGCTGATAGAGCTCTACGGCTTCGAGTACTATGGGGTGATCCGGCAGATTCGGCTAAGCGACGACCCGATGGATCTCGTCATTTCCGGGCGCTGGCCGGATCGGTGGCCGGAGGTCTATATCCGCAAGAAATATATCATCATCGACCCGACGATCCTTTATATGAACCAGGCCCGCGGCGGCTTTCGCTGGCGCGATACGATTGCGGCCTTCCGCGCGAACCCGCATCGGAAGCGGATGGAGCGGATGATCGTCGACGCCCGCAACCACGGGCTGGAGGACGGCTACATCTTTCCGGTGCATGCCCGCCGTGGCCTGGTCGGCAACATCACGCTCGGCGGAAAGCCGGTGGATCTCCACCCCGCCGAGATCGGCCTCTTCGACTGCGTGGCCAAGAAAATGTTCTGGAAGCTGCAGAATGCCGACGGGACCGAGAACCCCGACGTGAAGGTTAACCTGACGCGGCGGGAGATGGAGGCGCTCGGCCATCTTGCCGACGGGATGACATCGCACGAGATTGCCCGCGTGCTGTCGATCTCGAACCACACGGTCGACTGGTACATGGCCGGCATTCAGGAGAAACTGAACGCGAAGAACCGTCATCATGCGGTTGCGCTCTCCTTTCGGCTGGGTCTGATCTCCTAACGTCGCAAATCGTCAGGTGGCGACCTCAAATTTGAGCTTTCATTTTGCACGCGCTGGTGATCTTGTTCGCAGCCGCAGCATCAATGTGTTCAAGTCCATGAGGAGTCCGACTTGCCCATCTCGAAGATCCTGGTCGCCAACCGTTCCGAAATCGCCATCCGCGTCTTCCGCGCGGCCAATGAACTGGGGCTCAAGACGGTGGCGATATGGGCGGAGGAGGACAAGCTCGCGCTGCACCGCTTCAAGGCAGATGAAAGCTATCAGGTTGGTCGCGGGCCACACCTTGCCCGCGACCTCGGCCCGATCGAAAGCTACCTGTCGATCGACGAAGTGATCCGTGTCGCCAAGCTGTCCGGCGCCGACGCCATCCATCCGGGGTACGGCCTGCTCTCCGAAAGCCCGGAATTTGCCGAGGCCTGCGCCGCAAACGGCATCACCTTCATCGGGCCGAAGCCGGAGACGATGCGCCAGCTCGGCAACAAGGTCGCCGCGCGCAACCTGGCGATTGCGGTCGGTGTTCCCGTGGTTCCGGCGACCGAGCCGCTGCCCGACGACATGGACGAAGTTGCCCGCATGGCCGAGGCGATCGGCTATCCGGTCATGCTGAAGGCCTCGTGGGGCGGCGGCGGGCGCGGCATGCGGGCGATCCGTGATCCGAAGGACCTCGCCCGCGAGGTCACCGAGGCCAGGCGCGAGGCCAAGGCCGCCTTCGGCAAGGACGAGGTCTATCTGGAAAAGCTCGTCGAGCGGGCCCGTCATGTCGAGAGCCAGATCCTCGGCGACACGCATGGCAACGTCGTTCACCTGTTCGAGCGCGACTGCTCGATCCAGCGGCGCAACCAAAAGGTCGTCGAGCGCGCCCCGGCGCCCTATCTCAGCGAGGCGCAGCGGCAGGAACTGGCCGCCTATTCGCTGAAGATCGCCCAGGCGACCAGCTATGTCGGCGCCGGCACCGTCGAGTACCTGATGGACGCCGACACCGGCAAGTTCTACTTCATCGAGGTCAATCCGCGCATCCAGGTCGAGCACACCGTCACCGAGGAGGTGACCGGCATCGACATCGTCAAGGCGCAGATCCATATCCTCGACGGCTTTGCCATCGGCACGCCGGAGTCGGGCGTGCCGGCGCAGAAGGATATCCGCCTCAACGGTCACGCGCTGCAGTGCCGCATCACCACCGAGGATCCGGAGCAGAACTTCATTCCCGACTATGGCCGCATCACCGCCTATCGCGGCGCCACCGGATTCGGCATCCGCCTCGATGGCGGAACGGCCTACTCCGGCGCGGTCATCACCCGCTACTATGACCCGCTGCTGGAAAAGGTCACGGCCTGGGCGCCGACGGCAGAGGAAGCGATCCGGCGCATGAACCGGGCCTTGCGCGAGTTCCGCATCCGCGGTGTCGCCACGAACCTGACCTTCCTCGAGGCGATCATCGGCCACCCCAACTTCCAGAATGCCAGCTACACGACCCGCTTCATCGACACGACGCCGGAACTGTTCCAGCAGGTTCGCCGCCAGGACCGTGCGACGAAGCTTTTGACCTATCTGGCCGACGTCACCGTCAACGGCCATCCGGAGGCCAAGGGCCGGCCAAGGCCGTCGGACGACGTGGCCCGCCCGGTCGTGCCGTTCTCCGAGGGGCCGATCGCCGCGGGCACCAAGCAGAAGCTCGATGAACTCGGTCCGCGGAAGTTCGCCGAGTGGGTGCGGGCCCAGCCGCAGGTGCTGGTGACCGACACGACGATGCGCGACGCGCACCAGTCGCTGCTGGCGACCCGCATGCGCACCTACGACATCGTCCGCGTCGCCGAGACCTATGCGCGCACGCTGCCGCAGCTGTTCTCGCTCGAATGCTGGGGTGGCGCGACCTTCGACGTCGCCATGCGCTTCCTAACCGAAGACCCGTGGGAACGCCTCGCGATGGTGCGCGAGGGCGCGCCGAACCTGCTCTTGCAGATGCTTTTGCGCGGCGCCAACGGCGTCGGCTACAAGAACTACCCGGACAACGTGGTGAAATACTTCGTCCGCCAGGCGGCGAAGGGTGGGATCGACGTGTTCCGCGTGTTCGACTGCCTGAACTGGGTGGAGAACATGCGCGTATCGATGGACGCCGTGGTCGAGGAGAACAAGATCTGCGAGGCGGCGATCTGCTACACCGGCGACATCCTCAATGCCGCCCGGCCGAAGTACGACCTGAAGTACTACGTGGCCCTTGCGGCCGAACTGGAGAGGGCGGGCGCGCACATCATCGCCGTGAAGGACATGGCCGGGCTGCTAAAACCGGCCGCGGCGCGGGTGCTGTTCAAGGCGCTGCGCGAGGCGACCGACCTGCCGATCCACTTCCACACCCACGACACGTCGGGGATTGCCGCCGCAACGGTGCTGGCGGCCGCCGAATCCGGCGTCGATATCGTCGACGCCGCGATGGACGCGCTGTCCGGCAACACCTCGCAGCCGTGCCTCGGCTCGATCGTCGAGGCGCTGCGCGGCTCCGAGCGCGACTCCGGCCTCGACCCGGAATGGATCCGCCGTATCTCCTTCTACTTCGAGGCGGTGCGCCATCAGTACGCGGCCTTCGAAAGCGATCTGAAGGGGCCGGCGTCGGAGGTCTATCTGCACGAAATGCCCGGCGGCCAGTTCACCAACCTCAAGGAGCAGGCGCGCTCGCTGGGACTGGAGACCCGCTGGCACGAGGTGGCGCAGGCCTATGCCGATGCCAACCGCATGTTCGGCGACATCGTCAAGGTGACGCCGTCGTCGAAGGTGGTGGGCGACATGGCGTTGATGATGGTCAGCCAGGACCTGACCGTCGCCGACGTCGAAAACCCCGCCAAGGACGTCTCCTTCCCCGAATCGGTCGTGTCCATGCTCAAGGGCGATCTCGGCCAACCCCCGGGCGGCTGGCCGCAGGCGCTGCAGACGAAGGTGCTGAAGGGCGAGGCCGCCTACACGGTACGACCGGGCTCGCTGCTGCCGGACGCTGACCTCGACGCCGAGCGCAAGGCCATCGAGACCAAGCTCGAGCGCAAGGTCACCGACTTCGAATTCGCCTCCTATCTGATGTATCCCAAGGTCTTCACCGACTATGCGCACGCCGCCGAGACCTACGGCCCCGTCAGCGTGCTGCCGACGCACGCCTATTTCTACGGCATGGCGCCCGGCGAGGAACTGTTTGCCGATATCGAGAAGGGCAAGACGCTCGTCATCCTCAACCAGACGCAGGGCGAGGTCGACGAGAAGGGCATGGTCAAGGTGTTCTTCGAGCTGAACGGCCAGCCGCGCCCGATCAAGGTGCCGGACCGCAACCGGGGCGCATCGAGCGCCGTCCGCCGCAAGGTGGAGACAGGCAACGCCGCCCATCTCGGCGCGCCGATGCCGGGCGTCGTCTCGACCGTGGCGGTCGCCGCCGGCCAGTCGGTCAAGGCCGGCGACGTGCTCCTGTCGATCGAGGCGATGAAGATGGAAACGGCGCTGCACGCCGAGAAGGACGGCGTGATCGCCGAGGTGCTCGTCCGCGCCGGCGACCAGATCGACGCCAAGGATCTGCTGGTCGTGTTCGGTTGACCGGCAGGGGGCAGCCCCGCCGCTGTCCCGGCTTGCTTTTTCAATCATGCGAGGAGGCCGACGCCGTGTCTCCTCGTGCAAATCAGTGGGTTCATGGCCGATGAATTATACGATCCGCACCGCCGACACCGGCGACCTTCCCGCCATCACCGAGATCTATCGCGAATCGGTGCTGCACGGCGTCGCCAGCTACGAAATCGATCCGCCACCGCTTGAGGAGATGCAGGCCCGCTTTTCGGCGATCATCGCGGCGGGGTACCCCTATATCGTCGCCATCGACACAAGCGGGGTCATCCTCGGCTATGCCTATGCGTCGGCTTTCCGCACGCGCGCGGCCTACAATTGGCTGGTCGAGGATTCGATCTACCTGGCACCGGAGGCGCGCGGGCGAGGCATCGGCAAGGCGTTGCTTGCCGAACTGATCGCGCGCTGCACGGCGCTTGGATTTCGGCAGATGGTCGCAGTGATCGGTGGCGCGCATCCGGCATCGATCGCCGTCCACCGGGCGCTGGGATTCGAGCACGGCGGCCTGATGAAGGCGAGCGGGTTCAAGCATGGCCGCTGGCTCGATACGGTGATCATGCAGCTTGCGCTGGGCGAGGGGGCGTCGAGTGAACCCAAAGCGGCTATTGCCACGGCAAAATGAACAAATGACCAGCGCCTAAGTCTTGATGAGCTTCAGCGCCTTGTCGAAAACCTTGAGAACCTGATCCAGTTCGTGCCCGCGCTTCAGGATCATGCCGTGGGCATTGAGCACGCAGTAGGCGCCCTGCTTGGCCGCGAGCTTGGGGTTCTTCTCGACGCGATAAAGCGGCATCTCGCCGGAGCGCTTGAAAATCGAGAAGATTGCCTTCTCATGGGTGTGGTCGATCGCATAGTCGCGCCACTCGCCCTCACCGACCATTCGCCCGTAGATCCTGAGGATGGCGTCCAGTTCCCTGCGATGAAAGGTGACCGGGACAGGGTCCTTGTTGCTGCGGTATTCCCTGAGGTCAACGACGTTCGGCCCCTGGGCACCGGTCTCTCCCGGCGACGAATCCGGCGTTTCAGTCATCGAGTCTCCGCTTCGATGCGACAAGTCGATGACAGTGTGCCTGACCTGAACCGAATTGCAAGCAATTAAGCCACCGACCAAAGAGGCGACGTTGCGCCTTCGCTCGTGGCTTGCCTTGCTGCACCGCGGCAGCCTCTTCGCGGCGGGATCGTTGCGCCCGGTGCGCGATCGGTCTCGACGGCTGCAATCGGGCCGCGTCATCTCGTCCAGCCGTTAACAACTGCGGCGACGCAAATAGCGAAGATGCCGCATTTCAGACAAAACCGCGCCTAAATTTTCGGGGAAAGTCCAGTTGCTGCCCCGCAGCCGAGCCGCTTTGCATGTGCGGGAAATCGGTCGGCCACTGGGGATTTGCGTCGAAGCTGTTCCTGTATTCCGTTGCCGGAAGCTTCGTCAAGGTCCGGTCCGGCGTGTCTTCGAACCCTCAAGCCCCAGCCCCTCGAAGAACCCGGCCGGACCGCTCCAGACCCTCGAAGCTCAGCGACGATTTGCGGTCTCAGACACCGCGCTGTTCGTCATGACGAAGGCGCCCACTATTGCGCCGGGTGTGTCCGCCGTATTCATTCGCTGCAGCAGGATGGCGCAGCCGCCATTGCCCTTGCGGTTGAGCAGGTTGGCCGGCAGCACGAGGCTGGTTTCCTTCCCCTCCCACATTCCCACCGTTTCGATGTTGGTCACTGCGTGCCAGTAATCGACCCGCCGTCCCCGATTTTCGCCGTCCTCGATGTCGACCGCCTGCTCGCCGTCAAAATATGCGATGATGACATTCGCCTTGCCCTGGCCGCTGCCGATGCGGATGCGCATTTCATCCTGGACGATGATGACGGATACATCCACCGACAAGCCGCGTCCCTGGGTGCTCAGCGATTCCAACTGATTTCGAATTTGCGTCAGATCGCCGCCGTTGACGTGTTCGCGTCCGTTGATCACCGCCTGCGGCGTGTACACGCTGCCGCGGCCGAACATGCGCGCATAGGAGTATTGCCGCTCGGTGTTCTCCTTGGACGACATCGTGTCGGTCCAGCCGAGATAGTTCCAGTAATCGACGTGATAGGCCAGCGCCACAACGTCGCCCTCGCGGATCAACGTTTCCAGCGCCTTGTCTGCCTTCGGACAGGATGAGCAGCCTTGGCTGGTAAAGAGTTCGACCACGCCTTTGGGCTTGTCGTCTGCCACGGCCGCCGTGGCTGCTGCGGAAACGGCAAGCAGGCACGAGAGGCAACCAAGAATGACCAGTTTTGGCATGAATCCTTCCAGGCGATGCACCGAACGACCGCTTTTCGGCCACCGTCATACCCGCTTGCCCGGTCAACAGGAAGTCACGATGGAGTGAAAGTCATACGATTGGACTGTGCTACGGAAAGGAAGATGCCGGGGCGTGGGCCCCGGCATCCATGGGCTGAAAATTCAGTCGAAATCAGGCGGCGAGATCGCGCAGAACGGTCTGCAGGATGCCGCCGTTGTTCATGTAGGTGACCTCGTCGAGCGTGTCGATGCGGCAGAGGATCGGAACCTCCTTCACCGAGCCGTCGCCGTAGGTGATCCTGGCGATCTTCTTCTCGCGCGGCTTGATCTCGCCTTCGAGGCCGTCGATCTCGACCAGTTCGTCGCCCTTGAGGTTGAGGCTGGCCCAGGTCGTGCCTTCCTCGAAGACGAAGGGCACGACGCCCATGCCGACCAGGTTGGAGCGGTGGATGCGCTCGAAGGACTGCGCGATGACGGCCTTGACGCCGAGCAGGTTGGTGCCCTTGGCCGCCCAGTCGCGCGACGAGCCGTTGCCATATTCCACGCCGGCGAAGATGACGAGCGGAACGCCCTCTTCCTTGTACTTCATCGCCGCATCGTAGATCGACATCTCTTCCTTCGACGGATAGTGGATGGTGTAGCCACCTTCCTTGCCGTTCGGGCCGAGCATGTGGTTGCGGATGCGGATGTTGGCAAACGTGCCGCGCATCATCACCTCATGGTTGCCGCGGCGCGTGCCGTACTGGTTGAAGTCGGCAACGCCGACGCCGTTCTCAAGAAGATAGGCACCGGCCGGCGAAGCCGCCTTGATCGAACCGGCCGGGGAGATGTGGTCGGTGGTGATCTTGTCGCCGAAGAGACCGAGGACGCGGGCGCCCTTGATGTTCTTCAGGCCAGAACCCTTCTTGCCCATGCCGACGAAGTAGGGCGGGTTCTGCACGTAGGTCGACTTGTCGTCCCAGGCATAGGTCTGGCCGGCCGGAACCTGCACCGCCTGCCAGTTGGCATCGCCCTTGAACACGTCGGCATACTTGGACGCGTAGAGTTCGCGGGTGACGTACTTCATGATGAAGTCCTGGATCTCCCTGGAGGAGGGCCAGATGTCCTTCAGGTAGACCGGCTGGCCGTTCTGATCCTCGCCGATCGGCTCCTTGGTCAGGTCCTTCTGGACCGTGCCGGCAAGCGCGTAGGCGACGACGAGCGGCGGGGAGGCCAGGTAGTTGGCCTGGACGTCCGGCGAGATGCGGCCCTCGAAGTTGCGGTTGCCGGAGAGAACGCCGGCGGCGATCAGGCCCTTGTCGTTGATGGTCTTCGAGATCGGACCCGGCAGCGGGCCGGAGTTGCCGATGCAGGTCGTGCAACCGAAGCCGACGAGGTTGAAGCCGAGCGCGTCGAGGTCCTTCTGCAGGCCGGACTTCGCCAGGTATTCGCCGACCACCTGCGATCCGGGTGCCAGCGAGGTCTTGACCCACGGCTTGGTCTTCAGGCCCTTGGCGATCGCGTTGCGGGCCAGCAGGCCGGCGGCGATCAGTACGCTCGGGTTGGAGGTGTTGGTGCAGGACGTGATCGCGGCGATGGCGACGTCGCCGTGGCCGAGATCGAAGTCGGTGCCTTCGACCGCGTAGCGGTTGGAAAGCTGGCCGGGCTTCTTGTAGTCGTTTTCGAGCGCTTCGGCGAAGTTCGGCGCGATCGTCTCGAGCGGCAGGCGGCCTTCGGGTCGCTTCGGACCGGCCATCGACGGAACGACGTCGCCGAGGTCGAGTTCGAGCGTGTCGGTGAAGACGAGGTCGGAACCGTCACCCTCGCGCCACATGCCCTGTGCCTTGGAATAGGCTTCGACGAGCGCGATCCGCTGTTCTTCGCGGCCGGACATGGTCAGGTAGTTGATCGTCTCGGCGTCGACCGGGAAGAAGCCGCAGGTCGCGCCGTATTCCGGACCCATGTTGCCGATGGTGGCGCGGTCGGCGAGCGTCATGTTGTCGAGGCCCGGGCCGAAGAATTCGACGAACTTCGAGACGACGCCCTTCTTGCGCAGCATCTGCACGACGGTGAGCACGAGATCGGTCGCCGTCACGCCTTCCTTCAGCTTGCCGGTGAGCCTGAAGCCGATGACTTCCGGCAGCAGCATCGAGACCGGCTGGCCGAGCATCGCAGCTTCCGCCTCGATGCCGCCGACGCCCCAGCCGAGAACGCCGAGGCCGTTGATCATCGTCGTGTGGCTGTCGGTGCCGACGCAGGTGTCGGGGTAGGCGATCGTCTCGCCGTCCTCTTCCTTCGTCCAGACGGTCTGGCCGAGGTATTCCAGGTTGACCTGGTGGCAGATGCCGGTGCCGGGCGGAACGACGCGGAAGTTCTTGAACGCCTGCTGGCCCCACTTCAGGAAGCGGTAACGCTCGCCGTTGCGCTCGTATTCCAGCTCGACGTTGCGGGCAAAGGCGGTGGCGGTGCCGAACTCGTCGACGATGACCGAGTGGTCAATGACGAGGTCGACCGGCACGAGCGGGTTGATCTTCTCCGGATCGCCGCCGAGCGCCTTGATGCCGTCGCGCATGGCCGCCAGGTCGACGACGGCGGGAACGCCGGTGAAGTCCTGCATCAGCACGCGGGCCGGGCGATAGGCGATCTCGCTTTCGACGAGGCCCTTGTTCGAGAGCCAGGCGGCGACGCTTTCGATGTCCTTCTTGGTGACCGAGCGGCCGTCCTCGTTGCGCAGCAGGTTCTCGAGCAGCACCTTCATCGAATAGGGAAGCTTGGAGACGCCGGGCAGACCGTTCGCTTCCGCCTTCGGCAGGCTGTAGTAAACATAGTCGACACCGCCGACTGTGAGGGTCGAGCGACAGTTGAAGCTGTCTAGGGACTTGGACACTGGATACCCCGTTCCGTCTGATCGCCAAAAACTGACGTACGAACGCCCGTGCGCCGGAGAGGCGCGAAATGGGATGCGGGTGCGGCCATTTCCGCTGTCCGTACGCGGAAGTCATTTCCGGGTTCGGCGCTTGGATGATAAATCACGCCGACCGCTGGCGTGTTGCCGGCCTTATAGATAATTTCCAAGGAACGATCCAGTGCGCCGGTCCGCGGATCGCGAGAATATTTGTGCAATGCGACCAAGGTCGTAACGGGAAAGTGAGAAGCGATGCGCCTCGTTGCCGAGGACCTCAGTGCGAAACGAGGCGAAGAGCTGATATTTCGGGATGTTTCCTTCGAGATCGAGACCGGTAGGGCCCTCGTGGTGAAGGGACCGAACGGATCCGGCAAATCGACGCTGCTGCGCGTCGTCGCCGGGCTTCTGCCGCGCGAATCGGGCAAGGTCCGCTTCAGCGGCGAAGGGTCGCAGGAGATCGAGACCGTCGCCTCGGCCTGCCATTACCTCGGCCATCGCAACGCGATGAAGCGGGAACTGACGGTCGTGGAGAATCTGCGTTTCTGGAAGGTCTTCTTCGGTGATTCGGCCGGCGGCAACGGGATGGGCATCGAAGAGGCGGCGGACGCCGTCGGCCTCGGCGGCATCGTGCACCTGCCGTTCGGCTATCTCTCCGCCGGCCAGCAGCGCCGCATGGCGATGGCGAAGCTGCTCGTCGCCTGGCGGCCGGTATGGATCCTCGACGAGCCGACGGCGGCCCTGGACACAGCCGCTGAAATGATGTTCGCGGGTCTGGTCAAGGAGCACCTTAAGCGCGGCGGGATCGCGCTTGCGGCGACGCACCAACCGCTCGGGCTCGGTGAAATGGCGGAGTTGCATATGACCGGTTTCGACGGGGCAATGGCGGAGACCTGGGAGTGATGAGGGAAGTCCGGACCTCCAGCTCGACCCTATTGGGACAGCGCAGTCTGCCACTCACCCGTCCCCTCTCACCGCAGGCGGGGAGAGGGGACCCGGGGCACTATGGCATCGCTCCTCCGTCCCGCTTGCGGGGTGCCGGCAGGCGGATGAGGGGCTGTGTTGGCTGGGTGTGCACCGTGCAGGAACGTGCCATATGACCGCGCTTATGCTTCGCGACCTGAAACTGTCCGTGCGTGCCGGAGGCGGCGCGATGATTGGCGTGCTGTTCTTCATGACGGTCGTCGCCGTCATTCCGTTCGGGGTCGGCCCGGACCTGAACCTGCTTGCCCGCATCGGCCCGGCGATCCTGTGGATCGGGGCGCTGCTTGCTTCGCTGCTCGGGCTTGACCGGCTGTTCCAGGCGGAGCGCGAGGACGGTTCGCTCGATCTTCTCTTGATGCAGGACACGCCGCTGGTGCTGACGGTGCTGACGAAGTGCCTGGCGCACTGGATCGCCACCGGCCTGCCGCTGGTGATCGCCTCGCCGCTCCTGTCGCTGTTCATGAACATGGAGGTTGCGGCGATCGGCGCCACGGCGCTGACGCTGCTGGTCGGCACGCCGGCGATCACCTTCATCGGGGCGGCGGGGGCGGCGATCGCCGTCGCCCTGCCGCGGGGCGGGCTGCTGGTGTCGATCCTCGTCCTGCCGCTGGCGATCCCCGTCCTCATCTTCGGCGTCAGCGCCGTCTATGCCGCCGTGCAGGACCCGGCGCCGTTCCTGCCGCCCTTCCTGATCCTGACGGCATTGACGCTCGCCTTCGCGGTAATTGGCCCGGTCGCGGCGGCCGCGGCACTTCGCGCCTCGACGGATTGATGCAAATGTGATTGATGCGCGTCAATTGAAGCCGTGGGGTGAAAGCGTTAAAAGGCGCATATGAGCGAACAGAGCCTGGCCATCCGCAAGTTTTCCGACCTTGCCAATCCGACGCGGTTTCTCGCGCTGAGCAGCATCTTGTGGCCGTGGCTGGCGGCTGCGGCCGCGCTCCTTTTCGCCGCCGGACTGTACCTCTCATTCGCCACGGTCGGCGACTATCAGCAGGGCGACACGGTGCGGATCATGTACATCCACGTGCCCGCCGCCTGGCTGTCGATGATGTGCTACTCGGTGATGGCGATGTCGGCGCTGGGCACGCTCGTCTGGCGCCATCCGCTCGCCGACGTCTCTGCCAAGACGGCAGCACCGATCGGTGCCTGCTTCACCTTCATCGCGCTCGTCACCGGCTCCTTGTGGGGCAAGCCGATGTGGGGCACGTGGTGGGTCTGGGACGCGCGGCTGACCTCCGTCTTCGTGCTGTTCCTGATGTATCTCGGCCTGATCGCGCTGAACCGCGCCATGGACGATCCGGCGCGCGCCGCAAAGGTCGGCGCCATCCTGATCCTGGTCGGCTTCGTCAACATTCCGATCATCAAGTTCTCGGTCGAGTGGTGGAACACGCTGCATCAGCCGGCGAGCGTGATCCGGCTGGACGGCCCGACGATCGATCCGGAATTCCTGCGCCCGCTGCTCGTCATGGCGGTCGCGTTCACGCTGCTGTTCTTTACGCTGCACATTCTGGCGATGCGCAACGAGATCCTGCGCCGGCGCGTTGCGACGTTGCGCAGGCTGGCGGCGCGCGCCGCCGGATCCGAACGCCGGGAAAGGGGCCGGCGATGACGCACTTCGCCTATGTCCTGGCGGCCTATCTCGCCACCGCCGCGACCGTGGCCGGCCTCGTCCTCTGGGTCTGGCTCGACGGGCGCGCACGGCGGCGGGAACTCGCAGAGCTTGAGGCCGCCGGCATTCGCCGCCGTTCCGCAGCGGAGACAAAATGAGCCAGCCCACCGATGAAAGACCGGCCGGATCACGGGCGCGGATCCTGCTTGCGCTGATGCCGCTGGTCATCTTCGCGACGCTCGCTGCGATCTTCTTTCTGCAGCTGAGTTCTGGGCGCGACATATCCGAGATCCCCTCCGCGCTGATCGGCACCAAGGCGCCGTTCCACGATCTTGCGCCTTTGGAGGGGGCGACCCGCAACGGTGCGGCCGTGCCCGCGCTGACGGCCGAGGCGGCGAAGGGCAAACTCACCCTCGTCAATTTCTGGGCATCCTGGTGCGTGCCGTGCCGCCAGGAGCATCCGGTCATCCTTGCATTATCGCAGGATCCGAGGCTGACGGTGCTCGGCGTGAATTACAAGGACGGCACCGAGAACGCGCTGCGCTTCCTCGGCGAACTCGGCAATCCCTATGCGGCCATCGGCATCGATCCGAACGGCAAGATGGCGATCGACTGGGGTGTCTACGGCATTCCGGAATCCTATCTCGTCGGCCCGGACGGCACGATCCTCTACAAGAAGGTCGGTCCCTTCGACGAGAACAGCGTCAAAACCGGGCTCATGCCGGCGATCGAGAAGGCGCTGGCTGCTTCGGCGCAAGCCGGCTGAGTTGCTGCCGGACACCGCTCCTCCCTCATGCCGGATGGCTAAGGCGTGCGCTTCGCTGCCCCGGCGCTGCAATCAGTCGCTGACCGCTATCGTCGTGTCATCGCCGCCAGAACTTGTGCTGCGGTCGACAAGCGGGGCTTCACATCCGTTTCCGCAGTCATGGCTGTAGAATAAAAACGAAATGCGTGGCACTCTGGTGCAAGCTGGACACCTGTTCCCGCGCGGTGTGCAGAATGGGCGAAAGGAGACTTTCGTGAACCGGAGCGCAGAAACCTACCGCGGCAACGACCGGCTGCTCTACGGCATCATCCTCGGCGTTCTCGCCTTCTGGCTGTTTGCCCAGACGACGCTGAACATCGCCCCGACGATGGCCGCCGATCTCCAGGTTGATCAGTCCTTCATGAACATCGCCGTGTCGATCACGGCCCTGTTTTCGGGCATCTTCATCGTCGTTGTCGGCGGCCTGGCAGACAGGGTCGGCCGCGTCAAAATGCTGGTCCTCGGCTTTGTCTTCTCGATCGTCGGCTCGCTGCTGGTGGGACTCGCCCCATCGGGAGCGCTGGGCGGCACCTTCCTGATGCTGGGCCGGATCTGTCAGGGTCTCTCCGGGGCCTTCGTCATGCCGTCCTCGCTGGCGCTGGTAAAGGCCTATTGGGATGGCGCCGAACGACAGCGCGCGATCTCGCTGTGGTCGATGGGATCCTGGGGCGGCTCGGGCTTTGCGGCGCTGTTCGGCGGGCTGATGGCCGAGAACGTCGGCTGGCGCTGGATCTTCATCATTGCCGCCGTGGTGTCGCTGATCGGCCTGCTGATGGTGCGCGGCACCCCGGAAAGCAAGGCCCCTCCGAAAGAAGGCTACAAGTTCGACCTTGCCGGCGTGCTGACTTTCATGGTGACCATGGTTGCCCTGCAGATCTTCGCGACCCAGGGGGCGAAGTTCGGTTGGACCAGCCCCGCCTCGCTCGGCCTGCTGGCCGTGGCCGTGATCTTCGGCATTGCCTTCTACCGGATTGAATCCGGCAACCCCAACGCCTTCGTGCAGTTTCGCCTGTTCCGGAACCTGACCTATACCGGCGCCACGATCTCGAACCTGCTCTTGAATGCGACGGCGGGGATCATCATGGTGGCGATGCTGCTGCTGCAGGAGGGCGGCTCGATGACGGCGCAAAGGGCCGGTCTGCTGACCATCGGCTACGCCGTCACCATCATGGCGTTCATCCGCGTCGGCGAAAAGCTGCTCCAGCGCTTTGGCCCGCGCAAACCGATGCTGTGGGGCAGCTACATCGTCGGGCTGTCGATCCTGTTGCTGATGCCGACCAACCTGATGCTGGGCCCCTATACGGTGCTGGCCGTGATCGCGTTCTCGCTCTTCGGACTTGGTCTTGCCTTCTATGCCACGCCGTCGACCGATGCGGCGCTGTCGAACCTGCCCGAGGATCAGGCCGGTGCCGGTGCGGGCATCTACAAGATGGCCTCGTCGCTCGGCGCGTCCTTCGGCGTGGCGATCTCCTCGACGATCTACACCGCGATCGCCGGCGATAACGAGGCCATTCGCTGGATCGAAGGCGTGATCACGTTCGTCGGCCGGCAGGAAAACCTGGCTTCGCGCGAGGCGGCGTTTTTCGCGCTGTTGGCCAATCTGGTGATGCTGGTTGCGGCGGTCGTTTCGATCGTGCTCACCGTGCCGAAGGGCAAATCCGGCGAGCGCAGCTGAACCCCGCCTTGCGGCCCGCATCGCGAGGCGGCGGCCCCTCAAGCAGGAGAAGCCCATGAACACGATCGCCAAACAACTGGAAGAAGATGCCGCCCCGATGAAGGAGTGGTTCGAACACATGCATCGCAATCCGGAATTGTCGATGCAGGAAGCCAGCACCGCCGACTATATCGCCGAACAGCTGCGCGGCTTCGGCGCCTATGACATCGTGACCGGCGTCGGCAAGCATGGGATCGTGGCGACGCTGAAGTGCGGGGATGGCGACAAGGCGATCGGGCTCCGGGCCGATTTCGACGCGCTGCCGATCCAGGAGCAGAACAATTTTCCCTACAAATCGACCAAAGAGGGGATATCGCATCTCTGCGGCCATGACGGCCACACTGCCATGCTGCTGGGGGCCGCCCGCTATCTGGCCAGGACCAGGAACTTCAATGGCACCGTTCGGCTGATCTTCCAGCCCGGCGAAGAAACCATGGAAGGCGGGCCGGCCATGATCAAGGACGGGCTGTTCGAACGCTTCCCGGTCGATGCCGTTTTCGGCATGCACAACATCCCCGGTCTCGAAGAGGGAAAGTTCTATTTCCGTCCCGGAGAGATGATGGCGGCGGTCGACAACTGGGAGGTCGAGATTGTCGGCAAGGGCGGCCACGGCGGCATCCCCGAGCTGACCATCGACCCCGTCGTGGCCGGCGCATCCGCCGTCATGGCGATCCAGAGCATCGTGTCGCGCAACGTCGCACCGGCGCACCGTGCCGTCGTCACCATCGGCGCATTCCTGGCGGGCAATGCCGGCAATGTCGTGGCCAACAACGCCATCCTGCGCCTTTCGGTGCGCACCACCACGCCCGAGGACCGCGAGATGGTCCTGAGCAACATCCGCCGCATCGTCGCCCACCAGGCGGAGTCCTTCGGATGCACCTCGCAAATCCGCGAAGGCGTTCCGGGCGCCGTGCTCGTCAACGATGCGGGCGAAACCGAAAAGGCTGTGCGGATCGCCCAGGCGGCGTTCGGCGAGGATCAGGTCATCTATCCCGGTCCGTCCTTCCTCGCCTCTGAAGACTTTGCCTTCATGCTGCAGGAAAAGAAGGGCACCTATTGTTTTCTCGGCAGCGGTCCGGGCAAGATGGTCCACCACCCCGAGTACTACTTCAACGAGAACCTCCTGCCCGTGGGCGCGGCCTATTGGG
Organism: Mycoplana ramosa; assembly: GCF_041930185.1. NCBI lineage: Bacteria > Pseudomonadati > Pseudomonadota > Alphaproteobacteria > Hyphomicrobiales > Rhizobiaceae > Mycoplana > Mycoplana ramosa. Next base: position 88,793 of record NZ_JBHEEW010000003.1, read on the forward strand.
TGGCGCTGACCGAAGGCTACCTGCGCTGATCAGCTGCGCGTCGGACGACGGATCCGCCGCGCCTTCAAGGGATTAAAACGCTGCGCCTTTATCGCGGCGCCTTGCCCTCTTCCGGCGGCTCGACCGAGTATTTCATGATTAGCGGCATCTGCGACAGGGTGAAGAGGATGGTGATCGGCATCGTGCCCCAGACTTTGAACGCCACCCAGAAATCCGTCGAGAACTGCCGCCAGACAATCTCGTTCAGCACGGCGAGAACGAGGAAGAACAGGCCCCAGCGTAGCGTCAGCTTGCGCCAGCCTTCCTCGGTCAGGCGGAAAGCGGCGTTGAAGACGTAGCCGAGCAGCGGCTTGCCGAAGGCGAGGCCGCCGAGAAGAATCGCGCCGAACAGCGTGTTGACGATCGTCGGCTTCATCTTGATGAAGGTGTCGTTCTGCAGATAGAGCGTCAGCGCGCCGAAGACGAAGACGACGATGCCGGAGACCAGCGGCATCATCGGCAGGGTGCGGGTCAGCACCCAGGAGACGATGAGAGTGGTCGCCGTTGCCGCCATGAACAGGCCGGTGGCGATGAAGATCGGGCCGCCGAGGTCCGACAGCAGCGGGAAATGCCCGGCCAGCCATTCGCCGCGCGAATTGGCGAAGAAGAAGACGACGAGCGGGCCGAGCTCCAGCACCAGTTTCAACAGCGGGCTCACCTTGGGCTTGCCGGCGTCCTCCAGCGTCTCGATGATGCGGTCGTTCATGCCTCAACCCCTGCAATCGCCTGCGCGAAATCCCTGGCCTCAAACGGCTCGAGATCGTCGATGCCTTCGCCGACGCCGATGAAATAGACCGGCAACTTATGCTTGGCGGCGATCGCCACCAGGATGCCGCCGCGGGCTGTACCGTCCAATTTTGTCATGATCAGGCCGCTGACGCCGGCGACGTTGCGAAAAATCTCCACCTGGTTCATGGCGTTCTGGCCGGTGGTGGCGTCGAGTGTCTGCAGGACAGTGTGCGGTGCGTCCGGGTCGAGCTTGCCGAGCACGCGGACGATCTTCTCCAGTTCCGCCATCAGTTCCGTCTTGTTCTGCAGCCGGCCGGCGGTGTCGATGATCAGCACGTCGCTCTGCTTCGCCTTCGCCTGCTCGTAGGCCTCGTAGGCGAGGCCGGCCGCATCGGCGCCGAGCTTGGAGGAGACGATCTCGGAGCCGGTCCGTTCGGCCCAGATGTGAAGCTGCTCGATGGCAGCGGCCCTGAACGTGTCGCCGGCGGCCATCATCACCTTCAGGCCGGCGCCGGAGAGCTTTGCCGCCAGCTTGCCGATCGTCGTCGTCTTGCCGGTGCCGTTGACGCCGACAACGAGGATGACGTGCGGCTTGTGCGACAGGTCGAGCTCCAGCGGCTTTGCCACCGGTTCCAGCACCTTGGTGATCTCGCCAGCCATGATGCGGGCCACGTCCTCGCCGGTGACCTCCTTGCCATAGCGCTCGGAGGCAAGCGTATCGGTGATGCGCAGCGCGGTCTCGACGCCGAGATCGGCCTGGATCAACAGGTCTTCGAGGTCCTGCAGCGTCGCGTCGTCGAGCTTGCGCTTGGTGAAGAGGCTGGCGATCTGGCCGGTAAGCTGGGCGGAGGTGCGGGCAAGGCCTGCTCGCAGCCGCTGGAACCAGCTCCGCTTCGGTTCGGGCTTGGGCGCATCCGCTTCCTTCGGCCGCTGGTCGGTGGAGGAAAAGCCCTTGGGCAGCACCGGCGCCGGCCTGGCTTCCTCGACCGGCTCGATCGGTTCCTTCCTTGCCTTGGCGGGCTTCCTTTTCGCCGGTGCGGTCGGAGCCGGAACGACGTCGCCGGGACTGTCGACGGACGCAGCCTCCGCGGCGTCGATGATCGCTGCGGCAGCCCCATCGTCCTCGGCAGGCGTATCGCCCGGCGCCTCTTCGAGAAGGGGGCCGGCGGCCTTTTCGCTGGCGGCGAGTTCCTCGTGTGCATGTTCCACGCCGCCCATGCCGAGGTTGATGAGCTCGGCCGCGCGGGTCGTTTCGGCCTCGGGTGACAAGCCAGCGGCGCTACCTGCAACAGGGACGACTTCAATGGCTTCACCTGCCGCCGGAGCGTCAGCGTGTTCGACGGCTGGGGTCTCGTCGCCGTCTGCCTCTGTCGTCTGCAACGGGTGAACGAGCGGCGGAAGGGGATAGATGTCGGAATGCAATTCAAGACGATGCAGGTCCGCATCCGGGTTCGCGGCTTCGGCCTCCTCCAGAAGCAGGTCGCGCGCCTCGCCGGCGGTCACATCCGTGGCAGGCGCAAGGTCGTCGACGTCAGCCGCCTGTTGCTCGCTCACAGGCTCGTGTGGCGTTGTCTCCTCAGGTGTTTGCGCCGCGGGCGCGGAGTCCTTGCCGAAGGAGAAGATCTTCTTGATGAAGCCGAGGGCCATGAACGAAATCCGCTAGCTACGAGATGATACGGGACTTGCCTGCACGATCAAATGCTTGCCATTGTGGCCGGTGACGGTCACCGGCACAAGGTCGCGCGGCGGAAGGCCATCCGCCTCGACCAGCGTGAAGTTCTCCGTATGCGCCAGTCCGTTGTTTTCGACAAGGATCATTTGCCGGCTGCCGACCATCGAGGCGAGGTGGGCAAGGCGGAGCCGCTCTCCCGTTTCGCGCAGTTGTGCCGCCCGTTCCTTGACGAGCGCCCGCTCGAGCTGCGGCATGCGCGCCGCCGGCGTGCCGGGGCGGGGGCTGTAGGGAAAGACGTGGAGATTTGCGATGCCGCACGCCGCCGCGAGGCTGGCGCTCCGCTCCGCCATCTCCTCGGTCTCGGTCGGAAAGCCGGCGATCATGTCGGCGCCGAAGCTGATCTCCGGCCTCAGCCGGCGGACCTGGTGGCAGAACGACAGGGCGTCGGCGCGCGAATGCCGCCGCTTCATCCGCTTCAGGATCAGGTCGTCGCCGTGCTGCAGCGACAGGTGCAGGTGCGGCATGAAGCGCGGCTCGTCGGCGATCAGGTCGAAGAGATGGCGATCCGCCTCGACGCCGTCGATCGACGACAGCCTGAGCCGCAGGATGTCCGGCACCTGCTTCAGCAGCGTCTTCGCCAGCAGCCCGAGGCTGGGCTGCCCCGGCAGGTCGGCGCCGTAGCTGGTCGCATCGACGCCGGTCAGAACGATCTCGCGATAGCCGCCCTCGACCAGTTGCCGCGCCTGGTCGACGATCGCGCCCATCGGCACGGATCGGGAGTTGCCGCGGCCGAAGGGTATGATGCAGAAGGTGCAGCGGTGATCGCACCCGTTCTGGACCTGGATGAAGGCGCGCACGTGCCCGTCGATCGCCTTGACCAGTTGCGGCGCCGTCTCAGTCACGCTCATGATGTCGTTGACCCGGACCTTCTCTTCCGCCGAGACGCCGAAATCCGGTAGAGAGCGGTAGGAGGCGCTTTTCAGCTTTTCCTCGTTGCCGAGCACGGCGTCGACCTCCGGCATGTCGGCAAAGGTTTCCTTCTCCGTCTGCGCGGCGCAGCCGGTGACGATGATGCGGGCATGCGGATGGTCGCGGCGGGCGCGGCGGATCGCCTGGCGGGCCTGGCGCACCGCTTCGCCCGTCACCGCACACGTGTTGACGAGGATGGCGTTGTTGAGCCCAGCCTTCTCCGCCTCGCCGCGCATCACTTCCGATTCATAGGTGTTGAGGCGGCAGCCGAAGGTTATGACCTCGACGCCGCTCAAGGCACCGCCGCTCCGCCGCCGGCCACAATCTCCGCGTCGCGCTGCCAAGCGCCGCTCGCAGGATCGAGGGTGCCCGACCATTCCCATTCGGCGGGGCCGGTCATGACGACATGATCGTCGCTTTCGCGCCAGTCGATGGTGAGAAGGCCAGGCGGATTGGCCGAAGCGACGTGGACGTCGACCTTGCGGCCGGTGCGTCCCGTCCGGGCGGCGCTGACGGCGGCGGCACAGGCGGCCGAGCCGCAGGCAAGCGTCAGCCCGGCGCCGCGCTCCCAGGTGCGCGTCGTCATTGTCGTGCGCGAGGTGACCTGCGCCAGCGTGATGTTGGCCCGCTCGGGGAAGATCGGGTGGTTCTCGAGCAGCGGCCCGAAGCGGGCGAGATCGTAGGACATCACGTCGCGGTCGACCCAGAAGACCGCGTGCGGATTGCCCATCGACACGGCCGATGGTGAATGCAGCACCGGAGCGTCGATCGGCCCGATCTGCAGTTCGATGCGGCGGGTGTCGTGGAATTCCTCGGCCAGCGGGATCCGCTTCCAGTCAAAGACGGGCCTGCCCATGTCGACGGAGATCGTGCCGTCCTCATGCTCGACCGCGTTGAGGATGCCGGCCACCGTCTGGAAGGTGAAGACCTTCCTGCCGGTCTCGGCGGCAATCGCCTGCACCACGCAGCGCGTGCCGTTGCCGCAGGCCTGCGCCTTGCTGCCGTCGCAATTGAGGATGTCGATGAAGGCGTCGGTGCCGTGAGCCTTCGGATCATGGATCGCCATGATCTGGTCGAAGGCGGTTTCGGGATCGGCGGCGAGCGCGATCGCGGCCTCGGCGGTCACGCGGTCGTTGCGGCCGCGCATGTCCACGACCAGGATCTTGTTTCCCAGCCCGTTCATCTTTGCAAATGCGACCATGTCGGCCATGACGACAATCCATCAGGGGCAAAACGCCCGTTCACCGGGGCTATATGGCGAAAATCCGGGGCAATTACCAGTGGCCCGCAGGGCGAACCGGTGCGCATCCGGCAGTTCGCCCATGAGCCTGCAATGGCGCCAGCGGCGCGACGGCCGGAACTGCAAGCCACGGCGCATGGCGAAACACAGGTCAGCCGTTGTTCAACCGACAACCTGTCGAAGCGCACCGAGCAGCAGGCTGCATCGCTGGAAGAAACTGCCGCAGCCCTCGATGAAATCACCGCCACGGTGAAGGCGGCTCATCAGCGGGCCGAGCAGATCGACACTTCCATTTCGACACGGTCGCGCAGAGCAAGCACCGGCAAGCGAAGGCTGCCTGACACAACACGAGGGTTTGACGCGAGAATGGCGTCGACCTCACTGAGACAAGAGGGTTCTCCGGACCGGAGAACCCTCGCCGATCGTGGGCCCTGCCGTGGCGGATCGGTGGACCGGCCAAGCGGACGCCGGCTGGCATTCCGGCCCGCGCGACAGGCGTGCCGGACACGCCGGCCGAAGCACCGGCTTCCGGCGTACGGCTTGACTTTCCGCGCTCATTCCTGTTTAAGCGCGCCATCTGCGACAAGTGACGATGCTTGAAGCCGCCGACCGGGACCCGAAAAGGTATAAAGAGATCCCGGAGGTCAACACCCGACAGCGCGATGCGCCCTCGGGTGCTATTTGGCTTTGCGTCTTGTTTTTGTCGCCGATTGCACCGACGTTTCCGCCAGATGCGGAAACAAGAAGGACGACGTGATGTTTGAAACACTCCAGGACCGCCTTGGCTCCATTCTGAATGGACTGACAGGCCGCGGCGCGCTGTCGGAAGCCGATGTCTCGGCGGCGCTGCGCGAGGTCCGCCGCGCGCTTCTCGAGGCGGATGTGGCGCTGGAAGTGGTGCGCTCCTTCACCGATGCGGTGCGTGAAAAGGCCGTCGGCGCTGAAATCCTGAAGTCGATCAAGCCTGGCCAGATGGTCGTCAAGCTCGTCCATGACGAACTCGTGGCGATGCTTGGCTCCGAGGGCGTGTCGATCGACCTCAATGCCGCCGCCCCCGTCGTCATCATGATGGTCGGTCTGCAGGGCTCCGGTAAGACGACCACCACTGGCAAGATCGCCAACCGGCTGAAGACGCGCGACAAGAAGAAGGTCCTGATGGCCTCGCTCGACACGCGCCGGCCGGCCGCGCAGGAGCAACTGCGCCAGCTCGGCGTGCAGACCGGTATCGACACGTTGCCGATCATCGCCGGCCAGTCGCCGACCGACATTGCCGCACGCGCCGTGCAGGCCGCCAAGCTCGGGGGTCATGACGTCGTCATCCTCGACACCGCCGGCCGCACCCATATCGACGAGCCGCTGATGATCGAGATGGCGGAGATCAAGCGGAAGTCCAATCCGCACGAGATCCTGCTCGTCGCCGACGCGCTGACCGGTCAGGACGCCGTCAACCTCGCGCGCAACTTCGACGACCGCGTCGGCATCACCGGCCTCGTCTTGACCCGCATGGACGGCGACGGCCGCGGCGGTGCGGCACTGTCGATGCGCGCCGTCACCGGCAAGCCGATCAAGCTGATCGGTGTCGGCGAGAAGATGAGCGAGCTCGAGGAGTTTCATCCCCGCCGCGTCGCCGACCGCATTCTCGGCATGGGCGACATCGTCTCGCTGGTTGAGAAGGCGGCGGAGAACATCGACGCCGAGAAGGCGGCCGCGATGGCCGCCAAGATGGCCAAGGGCAAGTTCGACCTGAACGATCTCGCCGACCAGCTGCGCCAGATGCAGAAGATGGGCGGCATGGGCGGCATCATGGGGATGATGCCCGGCATGGCCGGCATGAAGGACAAGATGGCCGCCGCCGGGCTCGACGACAAGATGTTCGGCCGCCAGCTCGCCATCATCTCCTCGATGACCAAGGCCGAGCGCGCCAACCCGGACATTCTCAAGCATTCGCGCAAGAAGCGCATCGCCGCCGGCTCCGGCACCGATGCCGCCGACATCAACAAGCTTCTGAAGATGCACCGCCAGATGGCGGACATGATGAAGATGATGGGCGGCAAGAAGGGCGGCGGCCTGATGAAGCAGATGATGGGCGGCCTGGCCGGCAAGATGGGGCTCGGCGGCATGGGCGCCGGCATGGGTGGCATGCCGGACCTGTCGAAGCTCGATCCGAAGCAGCTGGAAGCCCTGCAGAAGCAGGCGGAAGCCGCCGGCATCAAGCCGGGCGGCATGCCCGGCCTCGGCGGCGGGGGCCTTCCGGGACTCGGCGGGGCGAAGCTGCCCGGTCTTGGCGGCGGTTTTCCGGGCCTTCCCGGCCTGCCGAAGAAGAAGTGAGGTACGGCCGATGATCGATCCCGAGATCAAGAAGCAATTGGCCGAGTATCGTCAGTCGATCGACAACATCGATGCTGCCCTGGTCCACATGCTCGCCGAGCGCTTCCGCTGCACCAAGGCGGTGGGCGTTCTGAAGGCCACCCACGATTTGCCGCCGGCGGACCCGGCGCGCGAGGAATACCAGATCGAACGCCTCCGCCGCCTGGCGAAGGACGCCAATCTGGATCCGGATTTCGCGGAGAAGTTCCTGAACTTCATCATCCGCGAGGTGATCCGGCATCATGAAGCCATCGCCGCCGACTATGGCGGCTCCAGCACTCAGCCTACCGCTTGAACGAAGCGGCCAGTCATATCCCGAAGGAGAAATGCAATGTCCCTGAAAATCCGTCTCGCCCGTGGTGGTTCCAAGAAGCGCCCGTACTACCAGATCGTCGTCGCTGACGCCCGCTCGCCGCGCGACGGCCGCTTCCTCGACCGGGTCGGCGCCTGGAACCCGATGCTCGGCAAGGAAGACGCCAAGCGCGTCGAACTGAACGAAGAGCGCATCAAGGAATGGCTTGCCAAGGGCGCCCAGCCGACCGACCGCGTGCTGCGCTTCCTCAACGAAGCCGGCATTGCCAAGCGCGAAGCCCGCAGCAACCCGGACAAGGGCAAGCCGGGCAAGAAGGCGCTCGAGCGCGCCGCCGAGAAGAAGCAGAAGGCCGAAGACGCCGCTGCCGCCGCTGCCGCGGAATAATTCCGGCCTTCGCCCGGAATGGCTCCAGTTTCGAACGGGCGGCGTGTCCCATGCCGCCCGTTTCGTTTGCGAGCAGACTTGCTCCGCACGCACTTCGAGGCGTATTGGAGCCGTAGGACAGAGGTGCGCACGGTCGGTGCGCGAGCGGATCGAAGACGATGAGCAAACTCGACAACCCCGTTCTGATGGGCACGATCGGCGCCGCGCAGGGTCTGCGCGGCGAGGTTCGCGTCAAGGCCTATACGCTCGATCCGACCGCGCTCGGCGACTACGGCAATCTTCATAGCGAGGACGGCCGGGTGTTTGAGGTGCTGGAGGTCCGCGAGGCCAAGAATGTCGTCATCGTGCGGTTCCGCGGCATCAACGATCGCAACGCCGCCGAGGCGCTGAAGGGGCTCGAGCTCTATATCGAGCGCGACAAGCTGCCCGACGAGGAACTCGACGAGGACGAATTCTTCTATGCCGATCTCGAGGGGCTGGAGGCCGTCGACGAGACCGGCCGCAGCCACGGCACGGTCACGGGGATCTTCGATTTCGGCGCCGGCGACCTCCTGGAACTGAAGGGCCCCGGCAAGCGGCCGCTGCTGATCCCCTTCTCCGAGGCTGCCGTCCTGGAGGTTGATTTCGAGAATGGCAAGCTTTTGATCGATCCGGTTGCCGCCGGCATCGACGACGAGAACGAGGATCGTCCCGGCAGCCGCCGGCGCCGCCCGCCGCGCGAAGGGGAGTGACGTGGGTTTTCGTGCCACCGTCCTGACGCTCTACCCGGAGATGTTTCCGGGCTTTCTCGGCCAGTCGCTGTCCGGCAAGGCGCTTGTGCGCGGCGACTGGTCGCTCGAGACCGTGCAGATCCGCGATTTCGCCACCGACCGCCACCGCACCGTCGACGACACGCCGGCCGGCGGCGGCGCCGGCATGGTGCTGAAGCCCGACGTCCTGGCCCGCGCGATCGACCAGGCTGCACCGGAAGGTGATGCCCGTCCACGTCTGTTGATGAGCCCGCGCGGCCGGCCGATCACCCAGGGCCGCGTGCGCGAGCTCGCCGCCGGCGAAGGCGCGGTCATCGTCTGCGGCCGCTTCGAGGGCGTGGATCAGCGGGTGATCGACGCCCGCGGCCTCGAGGAGGTGTCGATCGGGGACTACATCCTTTCAGGCGGCGAGCCGGCGGCGATGATCCTGCTCGACGCCATCGTGAGGATTCTGCCCGGCGTGATGGGCAATGCGCTGTCCGGCGTGCACGAGAGTTTCGAGGGCGGGCTGCTGGAGCACCCGCACTACACCCGCCCGCAGGTCTGGGAGGGCCGCGAGATCCCGGCCGTGCTCGGCTCCGGCCACCACGCCGAAATCGAGAAGTGGCGGCTGACGGAAGCGCGCCGGCTGACCGAGGAGCGCCGTCCGGACCTGCTCCCTGCTCAGCCCGTGACGAAGTAGTAGACCGTCAGCAGGCCTCCGACGGCGACGACCAGCGCCCGGATCAGGTTCTGCGGCACACGCCGGGCGATCCAGACGCCAAAATAGCCGCCGATTGCGCCGGCCGGCACCATCACCGCCGCCTGCGGCCAGCCGACCACGTCGCCGCTGGCGAAGACGATGATCGCGACGGCGGCGATCAGCATGGCGAGGAAATTCTTCAGCGCGTTGAGCTTGTGGTAATCGCCGCCCTTGGAGAGGCCGAGGACGGCGAGCGTCATGATGCCCATGCCGGCGCCGAAGAAGCCGCCGTAAATCGAGGTGGCGAATTGGCCGAAGAGGCCGAGCGGGCCGATCGGCTGTTCGGCGTGAAGGGTCTTCGGCCGCAGCAGCGGGCCGGCGGCGAAGATGGCGGTTGCCGTCAGCAACAGCCAGGGCACCAGCGCGCGAAATCCGGGGTTCGACATGGACAGCAGCAGCAATGAGCCGCCGACGCCGCCGATGAGCGACAGCACGCCCACCTTGAGGGCCTCGTTCCAGTCCGCGCGGATTTCGCGCCAGTAGGCCATGGCCGAGGTGACGTAGCCGGGAAACTGGGTGATCGACGAGGTGGCGTTGGCGATAATCGGCGGAACCCCGGTCAGGGTCATGGCGCCGAAGGTGAGAAAGGTGCCGCCGCCCGCGATCGCGTTGACCACGCCGGACAGAAATCCGGCGACGAACAGGAATACGGCATCGGCAATCGGCATGTTTCCCCCTCGGTTGGCCTCCCCCGGCCAACGGCTGAACCGACCGTCTGATACCGCCCCGTGCAACCGGGCGGCAATGCCCAATTTCGCAAAAGGCGATTTATCGGCCCGGCAGGGATGACAAGCGCTGTCGATTGGTGTATTGGCCGGCACGGTTTTGGGATTATCCTTGGAAAACCGCAAGCAAAGAATGGCGAATCCGCTCCTGCCCGGCAACGGGCATTTCCCCGAGGTCACCCGACGGGAGACGGTCGAGCGCTCTGGCTGTTTCAGAAGAACGTAAAGGTTAGACCGATGAACATCATCCAGCAGCTCGAGGCCGAACAGGCCGCCAAGATCGCCGCCAAGCGCACGCTCCCGGAATTCTCCCCGGGCGACACGCTCCGCGTCAACGTCCGCGTGACGGAAGGCAGCCGTACCCGCGTGCAGGCCTATGAGGGCGTCTGCATCGCGCGCTCCGGCGGCGGCATCAACGAGAGCTTCACCGTCCGCAAGATTTCCTACGGCGAAGGCGTCGAGCGCGTATTCCCCGTCTACTCGCCGCTCGTCGAAGGCGTCGAAGTCATCCGCCGCGGTAAGGTTCGCCGCGCCAAGCTCTACTACCTGCGCGATCGTCGCGGCAAGTCGGCCCGTATCGTCGAGAACACCGGCACGCGCGCCCGCAAGCTGAATGACGCCGAACGTGCAGCCGTTGCCCAGGAAAAGGCACGTCTGGAAGCCGAGAAGGTCGCAGCCGCCCAGGCACTTGCCGCCGAGAAGGCAGCCGCCGAGGCCGCCGAAGCCGCAAAGGCAGCGGAAGCCGCAGCCGAATAAGACCGGCGCGTATTTTCTGAAAGGTCGTCGGGTCAGTCCCGGCGGCCTTTTGCTTTTCCGCCAGCGCTCTGGGCCAGGTTCCGCAGGCCGGCACGTTCACGACAACCCTTGCGGAAGAGAATTGTCTCCTGCACCTGAAATCCGGCACGAACTCGCTTGCCAGTGCCGAGCGATCTATGACAGTTTTTCGCTTGCCACGTTTCAGGAGAATCCTATGCTTTTCCGCCGCACTATCCTTGCCGGACTTTCTGCCCTTGCCCTGATGCCGCTGACCGCCGCCGCCGCCGATCTTCCCGATCTCGGCGGAAGGGCGGTCGTCGTCGTGACGGAAAACGCCTACCCGCCGCTGCAGTTCGTCGACCCGAAGACCGGCGAGCAGATCGGCTGGGAATATGACGCGATGAACGAGATCGCCAAGCGGCTGAACTTCAAGGTCGAGTACCAGAACACCAGCTGGGATGCGATGATCCAGGCGGTGCATGACGGCCAGTACCAGATCGGCATGACCGGCATCACCATCAAGGACGACCGTAAGGAAAAGGTCGACTTCTCCGATCCCTACATGCGCTCGCAGCAGTTCATGCTGGTGCGCGCCGATGAGAACCGCTTCACCGACGCCAAGACCTTCGGCGCCTTCGCCGATGGCCTGATCGCCGCTCAGCCGGGCACCTCGCCTTTCTACACGGCCGTCTACGAGATCCTCGACGGCAACGAGCAGAACCCGCGCATCAAGCTGTTCGAGACCTTCGGTGCGACGGTGCAGGCGCTGAAAGCCGGCGACGTCGACCTGGTGCTGACCGACAGCGTCGCCGCCAAGGGCTATGTCGATGCCTCTGAAGGCAAGCTGAAAGTGATCGGCGAACCGCTCGGCACCGAGGATTTCGGCTTCATCTACCCGAAGGGCTCAGACCTGGTGGCCCCGATCAATACCGCCATTGCCGCGATGAAGGCGGACGGAACGCTCGACGCCCTGAACAAGAAATGGTTCCTCGACTACAAGATGGGTCAGTAAGCGGCCCCATGGCATCCATATCCCCCCGTGCGGGAGCGGCGAAGGGCGACTATCCCTGGTGGCTGGTCGCCCTTGTCGCGATCGGCCTCGCCATCGCAGTCGTCATCGCCGCAAACGACATCTATGCCCAGGTGTTCGGCGTCATCCTCAAGGGGCTGTGGGTGACGGTCTTCGTCACCATCGTAGGCTTTGTGCTCGCTACGCTGCTGGGGCTCGGTGTGGCGCTGCTCGCCTTATCCGAGACCACGCTGCTGCGGCAGATCGCCCGCTTCTACACGGAAGTGATCCGCGGCGTGCCGATCCTGGTGCTGCTATTCTACATCGCCTTCGTCGGCGCGCCGGCCCTTGTGGCACTGGCGAATTTCGTCATCGCGCCGTTGGTCAATGCCGGCTACGTCGAACCGCTGCTCGTCCGGGATGTGTCGCTGATGTGGCGCGCGATCATCGCGCTGATGATCGGCTACTCCGCCTTCATCGCCGAGGTCTTCCGCGCCGGCATCCAGTCGGTCGACAGGGGGCAGGTCGAGGCGGCCAAGGCACTCGGCCTGTCACGCACCCAGCGCTTCCGGCTCGTCGTCTTTCCCCAGGCGATCCGCGTCATCCTGCCGCCGCTCGGAAACGACTTCGTTGCCATGGTCAAGGATTCCTCGCTCGTCTCCGTGCTCGGGGTCTCCGACATCACCCAGATGGCCAAGGTCTACGCGTCCGGATCCTTCCGCTTCTTCGAGACCTATTCGATCGTCGCCTATGTCTACCTGATCCTGACGATCGGCCTGTCGCTGGCTCTGCGGGCGCTGGAACGGCGGCTGCGCCGGGGCGTCGAGCGCTGACCCAGGCGAATCTCTCCGATTGCCGGGGCGCCGAAAAATTGTTATGTGCGGCCCATGGAATCCAAGTTCGCATGCATTGGCGCGCGTATCGTCGTCTTGCAGGATCACAAGCGCCTGCCGGTACGCTTTTTTGCGCGCGTGTGCGGGGCGCTCACGAGCCGCCTAGCCTGATCCAATCGGATCCAGCGGCTCTTGCCGCAATCGCTATCCATTTCCATCGCATCAACCGGATGAAGACCCATGAGCGCACCCCGTACCCTCTACGACAAGATCTGGGACGACCACGTCGTCAGCACGCAGGAAGACGGCACCTGTCTTCTCTACATCGACCGGCACCTCGTCCATGAGGTGACGAGCCCGCAAGCCTTCGAGGGCCTGCGCATGGCCGGCCGCAAGGTTCGTCATCCGGAGAAGACGCTCGCCGTCGTCGACCACAACGTGCCGACTTCGCCGGACCGCAAGAACGGGATCAAGAACGAGGAGAGCCGCATCCAGGTCGAGGCGCTCGCCAGGAACGCCGCCGACTTCGGCGTTGAATACTACTCCGAGAACGACGTCCGCCAGGGCATCGTCCACATCGTCGGTCCAGAGCAGGGCTTCACGCTGCCCGGCATGACGATCGTCTGCGGCGACAGCCACACCTCCACCCACGGCGCCTTCGGGGCGCTGGCGCACGGCATCGGCACCTCGGAGGTCGAGCACGTGCTCGCCACCCAGACGCTGATCCAGAAGAAGGCGAAGAACATGCTGGTGCGCGTCGACGGCCAGCTGCCGCCGCATGTCACCGCCAAGGACATCATCCTCGCCATCATCGGCGAGATCGGCACTGCCGGCGGCACCGGTTACGTGATCGAGTTCGCCGGCGAGGCGATCCGCTCGCTGTCGATGGAAGGCCGCATGACCGTCTGCAACATGACGATCGAAGGCGGCGCCCGCGCCGGCCTGATCGCGCCGGACGAGAAGACCTTCGCCTATGTCAAGGACAAGCCCCGCGCGCCCAAGGGCAAGGCCTGGGACATGGCGCTCGACTACTGGAAGACGCTGCACACCGACGAGGGTGCGCACTATGACCGCGTCGTCGTGCTCGACGCCGCCAACCTGCCGCCGATCGTCTCCTGGGGCTCCTCGCCGGAGGACGTCGTCTCGGTGCAGGGCGTCGTGCCGAACCCCGACGACATCGCCGACGAGACGAAGCGGGCCTCGAAGTGGCGCGCGCTCGACTACATGGGCCTGAAGCCCGGTACCAAGATCACCGACATCGCCATCGACCGCGTCTTCATCGGTTCGTGCACCAACGGGCGCATCGAGGACCTGCGCGAAGTCGCCAAGGTCGTCGAGGGCAAGAAGGTCGCCTCGACCGTCAGCGCCATGATCGTCCCGGGCTCGGGCCTGGTGAAGGAGCAGGCGGAGGCGGAAGGGCTCGACAAGATCTTCAAGGAAGCCGGCTTCGACTGGCGCGAACCCGGCTGCTCCATGTGCCTTGCGATGAACGACGATCGGCTCAAGCCGGGCGAGCGCTGCGCCTCGACCTCGAACCGCAACTTCGAGGGCCGCCAGGGCTTCAAGGGCCGGACCCATCTCGTCTCGCCGGCGATGGCGGCGGCGGCGGCCGTGGCCGGCCATTTCGTCGACATTCGCGAGTTCAACTGAACCGGGCCTGCACTGCCCTGCCGCGAAGGCGCCGGATGAAATGGGGGCCGTCCGCCAAGGGCGGCCTCTTGCATTTGGGCCGGATGGTGGCCGTAATTGATGCGACCGGAGGAGCAGACGATGACTGACCGCCGCCTTATCCTGCTACGCCATGCCAAGTCCGCCTGGCCGGACGGCGTTACCGATCTGAAGCGGCCACTGGCCCCGCGCGGGCAGAAAACAGCGCCGTTGATGGGAGCCTACATGGCGCGGGAACGCCTGGTCCCTGACCTTGTGCTGGTCTCGACGGCCCGCCGCACGCAGGACACCTGGAACCTGATCGCGCCCAATCTGCCGAAGGGCGTCAAGAAGCGTGACATCGACGCGATCTACGAGGCGCCGCCAAACCGGCTTGTGGAGGTGGTTCGCGATACCAGCGCCAGCGTGCGCTGCCTGATGCTGGTCGGCCACAATCCGGGACTGCAGCAATTCGCGCTTGCGCTTGTCGGTGCCGGTGAAGCCGATGCCGTCAGGCGGCTAGGCGAAAAATTTCCAACCGCAGCATTGGCCGTGTTCGATTTCTCGCTTGAATCCTGGTCGGACGTGCATGCCGGAACCGGAACGCTGGAACGCTTTGTGACGCCGAAGTCCATCGCTTGAGAGGTCTCCCGCCGCGGTCGCCGGTGCGCACGGCGCCTCAGACGACGCGCAGCCGGGTGCCCCGCCGCAAGAACGGCAGTAGCCGCATCATGTCGCCCGCGTTCACGGCGACGCAGCCGGCCGTCGGTTCATAGCCTGGTCGAATGAGGTGAAAGAAGATCGCCGATCCCCTGTTCCGCCGCCGCGAGGTGATGTTCCAGTCCAGCACCAGGCACACGTCATAGAGGTCGTCGGCACGCCACATCTCCTCGTGGCTGGCAAGGAACGGCGCCCGCACCAGGCGGTTGTAGGAAGGATGGTCCGCGGCGTCGCACCAGAGCATGTCGGCGCGGATGCGCCGGAGCGGCAAAGGGGTGGAGACTCCCCCCACTCGATCCGCCCGCCAGAAGCCGTGGAGTAGGCCCATCGATGCGATCGGGGTGGCGCCGTCGCCTTCGCGCTTCAGGGCAGTGGTGCCGCTGCGGCCGATCGCCGCTGGAATGCGCAGCACTCCATACTGCAGAATGGCGCGGCTCTTTTTCGCAGGGGCACGCCGTACCACGATTGTGCCGTGTTTTTCTGGTGCTGTCTTTGCTATTCGTCTCATACTGCTGCTCTTAGGTGCTCATGCAGTTGTGTCATGTCCGCCAATCTTTGCAGATGCACGGGGTCGGCTGCGGGACTCCGAACTTACCAATAAGCCAAGCAGGGTTGTCAAAAGTACAATTTTGCTTAGGTTCAACTTGAATGCCGGAAGGGAAAAGATGACGTCGCGAACGATCCTCATTGTCGATGATGACAGCGATCTGCGGGAAACGCTGGTCGAGCAGCTTGCGCTCTACGAGGAGTTCACGATCCTTCAGGAAACGACGGCCGCCAAGGGCATGCAGGCCGCGCGCGCGGGGCAGGTGGATCTGTTGATCATGGATGTCGGCCTGCCGGACATGGACGGGCGCGAGGCCGTCAAGCTTTTGCGCAAGGGCGGCTTCAAGGCGCCGATCATCATGTTGACCGGGCACGACACCGATTCCGACACCATCCTCGGCCTGGAAGCGGGCGCCAACGACTACGTTACGAAGCCGTTCCGTTTTGCCGTCCTTCTCGCCCGCATCCGTGCACAACTGCGTCAGCACGAGAGCAGCGAGGACGCCACCTTCACCGTTGGCCCCTATACCTTCAAGCCTGGCCAGAAGCTTTTGACGATGGACAACGGCCAGAAGATCCGCCTCACTGAAAAGGAAGCGGCGATCATCCGCTATCTCTATCGGGCCGACCAGAAGGTGGTTACCCGCGATGTCCTGCTCGAAGAGGTGTGGGGCTATAATTCCGGTGTCACGACTCATACGCTGGAAACCCATGTCTACCGGCTGCGCCAGAAGATCGAGCGCGACCCGTCGAATGCCGAGATCCTCGTCACCGAGAACGGCGGCTACAAGATCGTCCCCTGATGCTCCCGCGCCCGCTGGACGCGGCGTGTTGTTGTCGGTTATTGGATTGCCAAGAATTCGAGGAGGCTTCGCGGTTTGCGAAGCCCCGACAGCATGCCGGAGGCGCCGCTTGGCTCTCATTGACGATATCAGGCTTTTCGCGCAGGTTCCCTTGTTGGCCGGACTTTCGGAAGACAAACTGCGGCTGATGGCCTTTGGCGCCGAGCGCCGCCGGCTCGTCGAAGGCCAGACGCTGTTTCGCGAAGGCACGTCCGCCGATTGCGGCTTCGTGATCGCCTCGGGCAATTTTCGTCTCTATTCCACCGCGCGCGACGGCTCGGTGCGGGACGAAGGGACCGCCGGCCGCGGGTCGCTTCTGTCGGAGCTCGCAATGATCACCGTCGTCGAACGCAAGTTCACCGCCACGGCGACGGAAGACAGCGAGGTCATCCGCATCAACCGTCCGCTGTTTCGACGGATGCTGGAAGAATATCCGGATGTGGCGACGCTGGTGCATGCGCGCATCCGTGCCAACCTGGAAGCGATGATCAACGGCGCGACGGGCATGGCCGGCCGCTTCGCCTGAACGCTGCTGCCGGCTCCTACAGATCGAAGGTCGCGATCACCGGAACGTGGTCGGACGGGCGCTCCCAGCCGCGCGCCTCGCGCAGGACGGTGATCACGGACAGATGCGCCTCGAGGTCGGCCGATGACCAGATATGGTCGAGGCGGCGACCCCGGTCGGCAGCATTCCAGTCCTGGGCACGATAGCTCCACCAGGTGTAGAGCTTCTGGTCGGCCGGGATCTTGCGGCGCATGAGGTCGACCCACGCACCCTTTGTCATGACCTCCATCAGACCTTCGACTTCGACCGGCGTATGGCTGACGATCTTAAGCAGTTGCTTGTGCGACCAGACGTCGTGTTCGAGCGGCGCGATGTTGAGGTCGCCGACGAGGATCGAGGAGATGCCGGCCTCGGCTTCCGCGTGCAGCAGCTTCATTTCCTCGATGAAGTCGAGCTTGTGGCCGAACTTGGGATTGATGGTGCGATCCGGCTCGTCGCCGCCGGCCGGCACATAGAAATTGTGCAGCCGGATCGACTTGCGGCGGTGCGTGAAGACGACCGAGAGATGCCGCGCGTCGCCGACGCCGCAATAATCGCGCCGTTCGACGAGTTCGGTCAAAGGCAGCCGGGAGATCGTCGCAACGCCATGATAGCCTTTCTGGCCATGCATCAGGATGTGTTCGTAGCCGAGCGCCTTCAGCGGCTTCGACGGGAACTGGTCATTCGGGCACTTGGTTTCCTGAAGGCACAGGATGTCCGGTTCGTAGGTTTTGAGGAAATGCTCGACAAGGCCGATCCGCAGCCGGACGGAGTTGATGTTCCAGGTGGCGATCGAAAGTGGCATGCCGTGTCCTCGTCAGGCCCGATGGTGGGTCCGCGAGCTGTTTAGACCGGTATTGTCTGGAAGAAAACAGCCGCAGCGGTGAAACCGGTGCGGCCATTCGGCTTGCGAGGGGTGGCGGATGGAGGAGTTACCGGCCGTGAATCTCGTTGTAGGGGATAGCGAAGACCTTTGGGTCCAGCTGCACGCCGGTCTTGACGTTGAAGATCATGACCGAGGTGTCCTTGCCCTGTGCGTCCCGGATCGTCCACTGACGCAGGTCGTAGGTCTTCGGGTCGAACATCATCGTGATGGTCGAACTGCCGAACATGTTGCGGTCACCAAGCACGATGGTGATGAGATCGTCCTCGACTTTCACCCCGCGAACCATATTGGAACTCAAATCGATCCGGTTGCCGAGAAGCAGCTTGAGCGGCGTCTTGGAGAGCGGATAGACATCCCAGGTTTTCAGCTTGCGATTGCCGATGACCACCGTGCTGCCATCGGAGATGACGCGCATCGGCGAGGGATCTTCGTAGTTGAAGCGGATCTTGCCCGGGCGGCTGATGTAGAACTTGCCGCCGGTCTGCTCGCCGCGCGGGCCGAATTGCACGAACTCGCCCATCATCGTCTTCACGGAGGAGAAATGATCGGCGATCCGCTGAGCCGCACCGGAAGCTTGGGCGCCGGCCGGCCGTGGTGCCAGGATCGCAGGACCGGCTGCGAGCAACAGCGCCGTCAGACCGACAAAACCGCGTCGCGTGATGGCCATGCCAGCGGTCGTTTGGTCAGTGCTCATATTGATCTCCTTCATGTCGCTCTCATGTACGCCAAGTGCGGCGCCATCAAGGCGTGGTCGCCGGCGCGGCTTGTGTTCCGGGCAAGGAAGCAGGCTTGCGCTACCGGCTCGTGATTTCATCTTCCGTCGGAACGAGAATCTCGCGCTTGCCCGCGTGGTTTGCCGGCCCGATGATGCCCTCCTGCTCCATCCGTTCGATGAGCGAAGCAGCCCGATTATAGCCGATGCCGAGCCGGCGCTGGATATAGGATGTCGAGGCCTTGCCGTCCCGCAGGACCACGGCCACGGCCTGGTCGTAGGGATCGTCCGAATCCTCGAGATTCGACGTGCCGGCCGGGCCGCCGCCGTCCATGTCGTCGTCGTCGTCTTCGGTGATGGCGTCGAGATACTGCGGCGCGCCTTGCGTCTTCAGATGGGCGACGACGGCCTCGACCTCGTTGTCGGAAACGAACGGGCCATGGACGCGCTGGATGCGGCCGCCACCGGCCATGTAGAGCATGTCGCCCATGCCGAGCAGCTGCTCGGCGCCCTGTTCGCCGAGGATGGTGCGGCTGTCGATTTTCGAGGTGACCTGGAAGGAGATGCGGGTCGGGAAGTTGGCCTTGATCGTGCCGGTGATGACGTCCACCGACGGGCGCTGCGTCGCCATGATGACGTGGATGCCGGCGGCACGCGCCATCTGCGCCAGCCGCTGCACGGCGCCCTCGATGTCCTTGCCGGCGACCATCATCAGGTCGGCCATCTCGTCGATGATGACGACGATATAGGGCATCGGCTGCAGGTCGAATTCCTCGGTCTCGTAGACCGCCTCGCCGGTCTGGCGGTCGAAGCCGGTCTGGACAGTGCGGGTGATCGCCTCGCCCTTGGCAAGCGCCTGCTCGACGCGGCTGTTGAAGCCGTCGATGTTGCGCACGCCGATCTTCGACATCTTCTTGTAGCGCTCCTCCATCTCGCGGACGGTCCACTTCAGCGCCACGACGGCCTTCTTCGGATCGGTGACGACCGGGGAGAGCAGGTGCGGGATGCCGTCATAGACGGACAGTTCCAGCATCTTCGGGTCGATCATGATCAGCCGGCACTGCTCCGGCTTCAGACGATAGAGTATCGACAGGATCATCGTGTTGATCGCCACCGATTTGCCCGAGCCGGTGGTGCCGGCGACGAGCAGGTGCGGCATCTTGGCGATGTCGGAGATGACCGGCTCGCCGCCGATCGTCTTGCCGAGCGCCATGGCGAGCTTGGCCTTGCTGGTCTCGAAGTCGCGGCTGGCGAGCAGTTCGCGCAGATAGACCGTCTCGCGGCTCTGGTTCGGCAGTTCGATGCCGATCGCGTTGCGGCCGGGAACCACGGCAACGCGGGCAGCGATCGCGCTCATCGAGCGGGCGATGTCATCGGCCAGGCCGATGACGCGGGACGACTTGATGCCGGGCGCGGGTTCCAGTTCGTAAAGCGTCACGACCGGGCCGGGCCGCACCTGGATGATCTCGCCCTTGACGCCGAAATCCTCCAGCACGCCCTCGAGCATGCGGGCGTTCTGCTCCAACGCGTCGGCCGAGAGCGATGCATCCCGCGTGACGTTGCGCGGTTCTGCAAGAAGGTGCAGGGACGGAAGCTGGAAGCCATCCTGGCCGGCGAAGGAGGACTGCGCCTCCCGCTCCATCCGCTGGCCGGCCTTCGGCTTCGGCGCGGCGGCGGCGATCCGCGAACGCAGACCCGCAGGACCGGCCGGTGCGGCGCGCGGGGCCCAATCGTCGTCGTCGGGCAGGATGCCGGCCGGACGCGGCAGGTCTGCGTCGTCGTCCAACGCGTCATCGTCATCGAAGGAGGAGATCGGCGGCGGTGCTACGGCGCGGCGGACACCCCCCTCCAATGACGGTTCGACCCGGTCGGAGAACCGTGGCGCCGTCTTTGGCCGCGAGGGCTCGTTCAGGGTGCCGAACTCGTCGTCGTTGAAGTCATAGGGCTGTTCGACTGCGCGCGAATGGGTCTTGCTGCGACCGGACAAGCCAAACAGGCGCCGCACCCGAGCCTGGCTGGTGTACCAGGCGTGGGTCAGGGCGCCGGCGACGAGCATCAGCGGACCCTCGGCCTCGTCCTCTTCCGCGGCATCGCTGACGGTGCGGGTCCGTTCGATCGGTGCCGGCGCTGTGAGTTCGTCCTCCTCTACCGGGTCGTTGCCGATCAATCCGGCACTGAAGACCAGCAGCCACGCCGAGGGAAGCGCGAGCAAGGCGCCGAGGACGCTCGCCAGCGTGCCGGTCGGATAGGTGCCGGTGAACAGGGCGGGAAACCGCAGGATCATGTCGCCGAAGACGCCGCCAAGGCCGTTGGGCAGCGGCCAGGTGATCGGCGCGGGAACACAGCTGAGCGCCGCCGATGCGAGCACCGCTCCGCCGAACCAGGCGCCAATGCGCTTCAGGACACGCGCGAGCCGCCGGTTCTTGATGAGCGCGATCGCCCAGGCGACGACGGGAAGGAGCGCGATGACGCTGGCAAGCCCGAAGAACTGCATGAAGATGTCGGCGAATACGGCGCCGCCATAGCCGAGCGCATTGGTCGGTTCGCCGCCGGAAGCATAGGAGAGGCTTGGGTCGGACACGTTCCACGTGGAGAGTGCGGCGACGGCGAGCGCGAGCGCTATGAACAGGCCGAAGCCGAGCAGGGCCCGTATCTGCCGCCATAGAAAGGCGGATAGGACGAACCGCTCGGGGCGGTTATCCAGCATTGCCGATGTGCTTCTCGCCATATGTTTCAGCCTGTCGCGCGATCATTCCGGATGGTTTTCCCGCCGGGTTCGGGAGCGTGGATGATGTGCGACCCTAACGGGTCAAGCGTTAATGGCATGTTAACCATGGTGCGCGGGTCGCTCGTTTCCTCGGTGTCTGGGGCCTGGCAACGCAAAAAGGCCCGAACCGAGGGCCCGGGCCAAGCGCTGCAAATTCAGAATGTCGCCGTAACGGGAAACCCGGCGACGGCAGCCGGGTCGCCGTCCCAGGCGCCGCATCAGGCGTGATAGGCGGCCTCGCCGTGCGACGATAGATCCAGACCCTCGCGCTCGGATTCGACCGTAACGCGCAAACCGACGATGGCGTCCACGACCTTGTAGAGGATCGTCGAGACGACACCGCACCACACGATGGTGATCGCGACGGCGGTCAACTGGGTCATGAACTGCGAGGCAATGAAGAAGTCCTCGGCGCCGGTCCCGCCAAGCCAGGGCGCGGTAAAGATGCCCGTGCCGAGCGCGCCGATGAAGCCGCCGACGCCGTGGACCCCGAAGACGTCGGCCGTGTCATCGTAGGCGAACTTGTTCTTCACGACGGCGACGAAGAAGTAGCAGACCGGCGAAACGAGCAGACCGAGCACGATGGCACCCATCGGACCGACCGAACCGGCCGCGGGCGTGATGACGACGAGGCCGGCGATCATGCCCGATGCAGCGCCAAGCAGCGAAGCCTTGCCGCGGGTGAAGCTCTCGACCAGCGACCAGGCGAGGATGGCAGCCGCCGTCGCGACGAAGGTGTTGACGGTCGCAAGCACCGCGCCGCCCGAGGCTTCGAGGTTTGAGCCGGCGTTGAAGCCGAACCAGCCGAACCACAGCATGGCGGCGCCGACGAGCGTCAGCGTCATGGAGTGCGGCGCCATCATGTCCTTGCCGAAGCCGGTGCGCTTGCCGACCATGACCGCGCCGATCAGGCCCGCCACGCCGGCGTTGATGTGCACGACCGTGCCGCCGGCGAAGTCGAGCGCGCCCATGTTGAAGATCAGGCCGTTGCCGTCCCAGACCATGTGGGCGATCGGGAAATAGACGAAGGTGGCCCAGAGGAGCGTGAAGAGGATGACGGCCGAGAACTTGATGCGCTCTGCGAAGGCGCCGATGATCAGGGCCGGGGTCAGCGCCGCAAACGTCATCTGGAACAGCATGAACAGGTATTCCGGAATGACGACGCCTTCCGAGAAGGTTGCAGCCGTGCTGTCGACCGAAACGCCCGCCAGAAAGGTCTTGGCGAAGCCGCCGAAGTAGGGATTGGTCGAGCCGCCGAAGGCGAAGGAATAGCCGTAGGCGACCCAGACGATCATCATCATGGCACCGATCACCGTGCACTGCATCAGCACCGACAGCATGTTCTTGGTGCGCACGAGGCCGCCATAGAATAGCGCCAGGCCCGGGATTAGCATGAAGAAGACGAGCAGCGTGGACAGGAACATGAATGCGGTATCGGCCTTGTCCGGGACCGGGGCGGCGGATGCGGCTTCGACGGCCGCAGGAGCGACTTCCTGGGCGAAAACCACGACGGGGGCGAGAAGAACTGCTGCGGCAGTGCCCAGGCGGGCAACCATGCTGGAAAGAGTATGCGATGACATTGACGGTGCTCCCTGATCTGCCGTTACAGCGCTTCGGAATCGGTTTCGCCGGTGCGGATGCGCACGGCATGCTCAATCGAGTAGACGAAGATCTTGCCGTCGCCGATCTGGCCGGTCTTGGCGGCCGCGGCGATCGCATCGACGACCCTGTCGGCGATTTCGGTCGGAACGGCGATTTCGATCTTCAGCTTGGGGAGAAAGCTCACGGCGTATTCTGTGCCGCGGTAGATCTCCGTGTGTCCCTTCTGGCGTCCGTAACCCTTCACTTCGGTCACGGTCACGCCCTGGATCCCCACGGCGGTGAGGGCTTCGCGCACCTCATCGAGCTTGAACGGCTTGATAATCGCCATCACAATTTTCATCTGGTTCCCATCCTTCGTCCATGCAACGGCCGGAGCCGTTCCCGCTGCCGCAAGCAAGTTGCTGCGGCCGCTGGGCATAGACATTCAAGGAGCGTGCCAGATTCGAGCGCCTGTCGTAACAGATTGGCAAATCGGTGTTTTTTGCCGAGCGCTTGACGAGTGGCGATGGATGTAGCCTAAAAAACAGGCGACTGCCGCAAGGTGCGCTAAAATTAGTCAGATGCCTTCTGGCGGATCAGTCCTTCCTGCGCCACCGAGGCGATGAGCTCGCCGGAGCGACTGAAAAGACTGCCGCGCGTCAAGCCGCGCGCACCCGATGCCGAAGGGCTGTCCTGTGCATAGAGGAGCCAGTCGTCCAGCGCGCATGGGCGATGGAACCACATGGCGTGGTCGAGGCTCGCAATCTGGAGCGTTCGGTCGAAGACGGAGGTTCCATGCGCAAACAGGGCGGTGTCGAGCAGCGTCATGTCGGAGAGGTAGCCAAGAACCGCCGCCTGAAGGTGGCGTGCATCCGGAACCGGTCCGGTGGCGCGGACCCAGACGTTCTGGGTCGGCAGCAGCTTTTCCGGCGACAGGTAGTGCGTCAACTCCACCGGCCGCAGCTCGATCGGTCGTGGCCGTTCCCAGTATTCGCGGATGTTCTGCGGTGCCTGGGCAAGGAAGCGCTCGCGGATCTGTTCGGCGACGAGCAGTTGCTCCGGCGGCGGCACGGCCGGCATCCGGATCTGATGGTCGAAACCGGCCTCGTCGAGCTGGAACGAGGCCGTCATGAAGAAGATCGGCTTGCCGTGCTGGATGGCGATCACCCGCCGCGTCGTGAAAGCGGCGCCGTCGCGAACGCGATCGACGTCGTAGAGAATCGGCACCGCCGGATCGCCGGGCCGGACGAAATAGGCGTGCAGCGAATGGACGAAGCGATCGCTCTCGACGGTGCGGCAGGCCGCCACCAGCGCTTGCGCGATCACCTGTCCGCCGAACACCCGCTGCCAGCCGACCTTCGGGCTTCGTCCCCGGAAGAGGTTCACCTCCAGCGGTTCGAGGTCCAGCGTCGAAAGCAGTTCCTCCATCGGGGATCGTGTCTCAATCGGCCGCGACATTTGGGCATTCTCCCACGGTAGGAAACTACGGTTTCGTCCTCTATATAGACTGCTCGGGTTGCTCAAGGGGGCAGGGAGAAGCGCATGATCGACGTTCTGGTAGCCGGCGGCGGATATGTCGGGTTGTCACTGGCCGTGGCGCTGAAGACGGCAGCGCCGCATCTTTCGGTCGAGCTCGTTGACGGCGCGCCGGCCGAGGCCTGGAAGCGCGACGAACGGGCATCCGCACTCGTCGCGGCCGCGCGCAACCTTCTCGACGTGCTCGGCGTCTGGGATCAGATCGCGCCGGAGGCGGAGCCGATCCGGCGGATGGTGATCACCGATTCGCGCACCGCCGATCCCGTCCGCCCCGTGTTCCTGACCTTCGAGGGGACCGGCTCCGAAGGCGACAGCTCTCCGTTCGCCCATATGGTGCCGAACCGTGCGGTGACCGGCAGCCTGCTTGCTGCGGCCGAGCGACTCGCTCTGCCGGTCCATTGGTCGACGTCGGCGGTGGATTTCTCCACCGGCCCGCACGCGACCGAGGTCCGCCTTTCCAGCGGCGAGATCGTGCAGGCCCGCCTTCTCGTCGCCTGCGACGGCGTGCGTTCGAAGCTGCGCGACATCGCCGGCATCAAGACCGTGCGCTGGGACTACGGTCAATCCGGGATCGTCACCATGGTCGAGCACGAGCGCCCGCACGAGGGAACCGCAGAGGAGCATTTCCTGCCGTCCGGCCCGTTTGCGACGCTGCCGATGACCGGCAACCGCTCTTCGCTGGTCTGGACCGAGCGGACGGAGGACGCCAACCGCCTCGTCGAAGGCGACGATCTGGTTTTCGAGGAGGAGTTGGAGCGCCGGTTCGGGCACAAGCTCGGGGCGCTCAAGACCGTCGGCGGCCGCAGGGCCTTCCCGCTCGGCCTGACGCTGGCCCGCTCTTTCGTCGCGCCGCGCTTTGCGCTCGCCGGCGATGCCGCGCATGGCATTCATCCGATTTCCGGCCAGGGCCTGAACCTCGGATTCAAGGACGTCGCGGCGCTGGCCGAGACAATTGTCGAGGCCGACCGGCTGGGGCTCGATATCGGGTCGCTTGCGGTGCTCGAGCGCTACGAGACGTGGCGCCGGTTCGACACGTTCCGCATGGGGGTGACCACGGACGTGCTGACGAGGCTCTTCTCCAACGACATCACGCCGGTGCGGTTGGTGCGCGACCTCGGGCTCGGGATCGTCGATCGTCTTCCAGGGCTGAAATCCTTCTTCATCCGCCAGGCCGAAGGACTTGCGGGCAAAGGCCAGCCGCGCATGCTGATCGGCCAGCCGATCTGAGCATTTCTTTCGGGTCGGCTACTCCACAATCTTCCAGTAGGAATCCTTGCGGATCACCTTGCCGTTGCGAAACGTGTAGAAGTCGCAGCCATGGACTTCAGTTCGCCGTCCCTCGCGGGAGGTGCCGGTGAGGAGCCATTTGGAGATGCCGGTCTCAGCCTCTGCATCGACAAAGTGCTCGGCATTGGCATACTGGACGTCCGGTAAGCCCTCGAAGCGCGTGGCCAGCGCTGCGCCAACTCGTTCCTTGCCTTCGAAACGAGAGCCCCAGGGCTTGTCTCCCCTCGGCATCTCCAGGACGCAATCGTCGGAAAAGAACGCCATGATCCGATCGAGATCATGCGCGTTGAAGGCCTCGCACAGTTGCTCCAGCGCCGATCGAATGTCCATCGCCTGTCTCGCCTTGCAGGGGGTGTCTGGCGTCAGTCCTTCAGTTCCCTCGCCTCGGAGACGAGCATGATCGGAATGCCGTCGCGAACCGGATAGGCGAGCTTGGCCCGCTCGGAAATCAACTCGCCGGCTTCCGCGTTCCAGGTCAGCCGGCCCTTCGTCAGCGGGCAGACGAGCAGTTCCAGCAGCTTCGGATCGACGTGATGCGTCTTGTTGTCCATCGGCGCGGTCCTACTGCAGGCGGGTGTCGACGTCGCCGAAATTGCGCGCCAGCACGATTTCGGTGATCGCGATCAGCGTTTCGGCGCGGGTTTTCAGATCGGGCGCCTCGAGCAGCGCCTGCTTTTCGGCGGGGCCATAGGGCGACATCATCGACATCGAGTTGACGAGCGTCGTGTTGCTGGCGCGCTCGACGCTTTCCCAATCCGCCTCCAGCTTGTTGGCGTCGAGATAGGCGCGAAAGGCGGAGAGCAAGGCCTCCCGGTCTACGCCGCGTTCGTCATCGGCGCCGGAAAGATCGCTGATGAAGGGCGCGATCTTGAAGCAGCGATAAGCCTTGGTCGTGCGCACTTCGCTGATCAGCCGATAGCGGCAGACCCCGGTCAGGGAGGTGATGTAGCGCCCGTCTCCGGTCTCGGCGAAGGAAGTTATGCGGCCGATGCAGCCGACCCGGCAAAGTGCTGGCGCCTCCGACGACGGATCGGAATCGACATGGTCGCCGAAGACCGGCTGAACCATGCCGATCAGCCGGCAGCCGGCCAGGGCGTCGTCGAACATCGAAAGATAGCGCGGCTCGAAGATGTTGAGAGGCAATTGTCCGCCCGGCAGGAGCAGGGCGCCCGTGAGCGGAAACACCGGAATCATCCCGGGCAAGTCGTCCGGTTTCAGATAGCGCGCATTTCCGACATGCATTCTTGTCGCCTTCCCCTTGCATCTGGCGGCGTCCGGTGTGGGGCCGGAACGCCGCGATGCCCTTGAAATGGGGTTTGCGCCGAAATTCTCAAGATGTCCGCAGGGCGATCGATCAGGAAAACAGGATCGAGGACAGCTTGCGCCGGGCGGCGATCGTTGCCGGATCCTTCGGCCCCCAGACCTCGAAGAATTGCAGAAGCTCGCGCCGGGCCGCATCGTCCTCGAAGGTGCGATCGCGCTTCATGACCATCAGCAGGTGGTCGGCGGCGGCTTGGCGATCGCCTTCGACGTTGCGAATCTTGGCGAGCTTCAGACGGGCGGCGTGGTCGTCCGGGTTGGTGGCGAGCGCGTGTTCCAGCGCTTGCGGGTCGCCGAGCTTGCGCGCCTCCTCGATCTGATCGAGCTGCTTCAGCGCCGCGGCGATCGCCGGATCCTTCGCCATTTCCTCGGTGGCAGATGCAAGCGCCTGACGGGCGTTGTCGAGCTGGCCGGCGGCAATCATGCACTGGGCCATGCCCGCAAGCGCTGCGGCATTTTCCGGGTCCGCCTGGAGCACCGCGCCGAACAGATCGGCCGCGCCGGCAATGTCCTTCTGCTCCAGCAGTGCCTTTGCCTCGCCGACGATCGCCTCGATCTCGGCCTTTTGGTCGGCCCCGGCCGGGCCGGCGACCTTGTCGATGAAGGCGCGCACCTGGCTTTCCGGCAGCGCCCCCATGAAGCCGTCGGCGGGGCGGCCGCTGACAAAGGCGATCACGGCAGGGATCGACTGGATGCCAAGCTGTCCGGCGATCGACGGGTGGTCGTCGATGTTCATCTTGACGAGCTTGACCCGGCCGGCGGCTTCCTTCACCACCTTCTCGATGACAGGCGTCAACTGCTTGCAGGGGCCGCACCACGGCGCCCAGAAATCGACGAGCACCGGCTGTTGGCGGGAGGCTTCGATCACGTCCTTGGCGAAATTCGCGGTCGTCGTGTCCTTGATCAGGTCGCCCGCAGGGGCGCCGCCATAGTTGACGGCGGCGTTCATCTGTCCGCCGAACGATGTCGCATAGGGGTTGTCGCTCATCACCTTCTCCTCACGGACCGTCGCCCGACTTCAATCGAATTTCGCCAGAAGATCGTATGTCAGGCGGTCACTTTCAAGACAAGCGGCTCGTGGCCCGTCGCCTCGATGAAACGGAGCAGGTCCTTCGATCCGATCGAGGTGGTTGCATCGTTCCGCAAGGGATGCGCGTTGATGATATCATAGGCCATCAGGTCCGCGTCGATGATCACCTTCACGTTCAGGCCGGTGTCGTTGATGGCGCCGAAGGCGGTCACGGAACCCGGGATGACGCCCAGATACTCCATCAGCTTTTCCGGCTTGCCGAACGAAACGCGGCTCGCCGCGCCGATGACGCCATGGATCGTCTTCAGGTCGACGGTCGCATTCTCCTCCACGGTCAGAAGGAAATAGTTGTCCTTCTTGTCCTTGAGGAACAGGTTTTTGGTGTGACCGCCGGGGATCTCGTCGCGCAGCGCCACCGATTCGGCGACCGTGAAGACCGGTTGATGATTCTTCGTCGTATGCTTGATGCCGAGGCCGTCGAGGAAGGCGAAAAGCTCCTCTTCGGTTTTCGGTTGCCGTGCGTCCTGCTGCATGTCCATGTCTGATCCCACTGCTGTCCCGCCTGTGTGTCCGATGCCACCGCTTGGCTCGCTTGCTGCTTAAAACCTATCGCGGGGAGAGGCAACGGGCGTCGCGCCGGGCGCGGCTCGCGCCAGCGGCCGGATTCCGGGCCTTGCGCGGTCCGATCGAAAATTTCTGAAAGATCGCGTGATTTCCCTGTTGCATTTGAAAAACGCTTAGGCCATATAGCGCCCGTCGCCGCAACGCAGCGACCTTCGGCCACCGACTACCCCAGGCCGTCGACGATGAGCGGGTGTAGCTCAGGGGTAGAGCACAACCTTGCCAAGGTTGGGGTCGGGCGTTCGAATCGCCTCACCCGCTCCATTCTTCCAAGATTTCAAAGATTTATGGCGCTGTTCGTGCAGAAGCGATTTGATCGCCCAGCCGCGCGAAGTTGAAATTCGATGGTTGCCGAACGATTGCTCGGGGTCGAGAGGCAAATTGGTTCTGGCGGCTCGCCGCTTCGAACACCCGCGATTGCTCTGCGCAAGCACCGCCGTGGTTCGTCGCGCGCATCGTTGCCGGATGCCGGTCGCCGGAATTTCGATGCCCCAAGTGGAAACATTGGTGGAAACCGCCAATAACGTCGTCGATGGGGAACGATGAATTTGACTTTTGTCTCCCAGTATTTTCAATGCGTTGGCGATTCCGGCAGGAGGCCGAGCCACCGGAGATCCAAAGCGTAATTTTTAGGGGGATGACATAAATGTACCGCAAATACCTGTTCGCAGCGTCGACCGCGCTTCTGGTTGTCGCCAGCACGGCCCATGCCCAGGAAACGGTCAAGCTGGGCATGGTTGCCGAACTTTCCGGGCCTGGCGCGCCGGCCGGCACCAATTGGCGTGACGGCATCAAGATTGCAGCCGAGGAAATCAACGCCGAGGGCGGTATTCTCGGAAAAAAGATCGAGGTCGGCGAGTACGACACCCAGACCGATCCGCAGGTTTCGCGCGCCATGGTCCAGAAGGCGATCGATGACGGCGCCTATGCGATCCTCGGCACGATCTATTCCGGCTCGACGATGGTCAACATGCTGGTTGCGCAGCAGAACAGCATCCCCCAGTTCGTCGGCTCGGAGGCGCCGAGCATCGTGGAGAAGGGCAATCCGTTCGTCTTCCGCACGTCGTCCGGCGCACAGAAGGGCGTTCCGGCGCTGACGAAGTATTTCACCGACACTCTGAAGGCGAAGAAGGTGGGCGTGGCTTGGCTCAACAACGAGTTCGGCAAGGGCGGTCACGACGTCTTCGTTGAGGAGATGAAGAAGGCCGGCATCGAGGTCGTCATCGACGTCGCTTCGGAACAGGCGCAAACCGATTATGCCGCCGACGTGGCCAAGCTCAAGGAAGCCAACCCGGAGGCCGTCTTTGTCTACATGAACCAGGAAGAGTCGGCCCGTTTCCTGATCGAGGCGAAGAAGCAGGGCCTGGCCATGCCGCTCGTCGGCGAAGTCACGCTGACCGAGGCCAAGGTCGTGGAACTGGCCGGGGCCGCGGCCGACGGCGCCATCGCCCATGTCGGCGTCACCGCCACGGCGACCGAAGTGCCGGGCATCGCGGCTTTCACGAAGAAGTTCGAGGAGACGTTCAAGCGCAAGCCGACCCATGACGCCATCAAGGGCTATGTCGGTGCCTGGACGACCAAGTACGTCACCGAGATGGTGGGCGAGCTCGACGGCGAGGCCTTCTCCGAAAAGATGCGCGGACTTTGCCTGAAGGCGGCAGATTATCCGAAGATCCTGCTCGACACCTGCTGGGACGACCGCGGCGAGATGTCGCGCCCGAGCTTTATGGTCCAGGTGAAGGACGGCGCGCCGGTGGTTATCGGCACGCTTCCGGCCAACTGATCCACCCTTTCCTGCCGCGGCGACCACGCTCGCCGCGGCCATCGGAAGAAGACGCGATGTCCCAGTTCTTACAGGTCCTTCTGTCCGGTTTGGCGACCGGCTCCATCTACGCGCTTGTCGCGATCGGCTTTACCCTCGTCTGGCAAGCGGCACAGACGGTGAATTTCGCGCAAGGGGAATTCGTCATGCTGCCGGCCTTCTTCGTGCTGGCAGGGATGAGCCTTTTCGGCTTGCCGTTCTGGACCGCGTTGCTGTTCGGTCTTGCTGTTTCGGTCGTGGTGCTCGGGCTCATGTTCAAGAAGCTTGTCGCCGAGCCGATCCTGCCGCACGGGGGCATCACGCTGATCATTGCGACGATGGCGCTTGGCATCCTGCTGAAGGAAAGTGTGAAGGAATTCTACTCCGCCGAGGCACAGCCGTTCCCGTCAATCTTTCCGAATGACCCGATCAATGTCTTCGGCGCCGTCCTTTCGATGCAGGATATCCTCAATCTGGTGCTGTCGCTCGCGATCGTCGTGGCGCTGACGCTGTTCCTGAACCGGACGCGGACGGGCCGTTGCATGCAGGCCACCGCGCAGAATCCCGCCGTCGCCGAAATTCTGGGCGTCAATGTGAAGCGCATGATCCTCTACGCCTTCCTGATCAACGCGGCGCTGGCGGCCCTTGCCTCATTCCTGATCACGCCGGTCTATCTGGCCAAATTTTCGAACGGCGAGACGCTTGGCCTGATCGCCTTCATCGCTGCCATTGTCGGGGGCTTCAATCAGATTCGCGGCGCACTCGTCGGCGGGCTGTTGATCGGCGTCCTCGACAATCTCACCGCAGCCTATGTCACGGCCGAATATCGTGCGGCACTGCCGCTTGTTCTATTGATCGGCATCATCCTCGTCAGGCCACAAGGGATCATGGGCACGTCGGAAGGAAGGACCGTCTGATGACCGATCGCAGGCGTACGTTCTTCATCCTGGGACTTCTCGTCCTGGCCATCGCGGCACCCATCGGGCAGGGCAACTACATCATCTATGTGCTGACCTCGTGGCTGGTTTTTGCCATCGCCGCCATGGGTCTCAACCTCACGCTCGGCTATGCTGGCCAAATCTCCTTGGCACAGGCTTCCTTCATGGCGATCGGTGCCTATGTGACGTCGCTGCTGACGCTGGCCGGCTGGCACTGGATCCTGACGCTGCCACTTGCGCTCACAGCCTGTTTCGTCGTCGGCCTGCTGCTCGGCTACCCGGCCCTGCGGGTGAAGGGCCACTTCCTGGCCTTCGTCACGCTCGCGTTCAATACGCTGGTCTTTCTGGTGCTGCGAAACGAGGATTGGCTGACCGGCGGCTCCTATGGGCTCGTCGGCATGCCGCGGCCGGACTTCGGCCTGTTTTCGACGATGAAGCAGCTCCACTTCTATTACTTCACGCTTGGCGTAACCGTGCTGGCCGCGCTGGCCATGTGGGGGATCGTCCGCTCGCCGTGGGGGCGTGCGTTCAAGGCGCTGCGGGAAAATCCCATTCGCGCCGAAAGCCTCGGCGTCGATACGCGACGCATCACCCTGCTCGCCTTCGCCATCGGCTCGACCTTCGGCGGGTTGGCCGGCACCCTGATCGCGCCGCTCGTGCAGTTCATCGAGCCGGGATCGTTCGGCGTTGCCCATTCGCTTCGCATCCTGCTGATGGTCGTGGTCGGCGGCTCCGGCTATTTCTTCGGACCCTTCCTGGGGGCCGCCGTGGTGATCCTGCTGCCGGAGGTGCTGCGTTTCACCGAGGGATATTACCTGATCATCTACTCGGCGCTCGTCATTGTGATGCTGGTGTTCGTGCCGTCCGGATTGATCGGCGTGTGGGGGAAATTGCGTGAACGGTTCTGGCCTCGACACCGGCTCCGGGCCGACATGAAAGAGGGGGCGGGCCTGAAATGAACGCGCCAGTCCTATCCGTCCGCAACATCAGGAAGAGCTTCGGCGGCATCACGGCCGTGAACGGTGTCTCCTTTGACGTGCACAAGGGGGAAATCCTTGGCCTGATCGGCCCGAACGGCTCGGGCAAGTCGACCCTCTTCAACTGCATCCTCGGCCAGCTCCCGCCCGATGGCGGCGACGTCGCGGTCAACGGCAGGAACGTGTCCGGGATGCGCGCCTCCGACCTCAACAAGCTCGGCGTCGGCCGGACCTTCCAGCAGCTGTCGGTGTTCCCGAAGATGTCGGTGCTCGACAACATCATCCTGGCCGGCCAGGAACACCACGGCAGCATGCTGTCCCGCCTCTTCGGCCCTGGCGATGCCGGCCTGACCGCGGAGGCTGAGAAGCTGATCGCCTTCTTCCGCCTGACCCATCTGCGCGACACGCTGGCCGGCTCTCTGTCCTACGGCCAGCAGAAGCTGGTCGACGCGGCGATGGCCTTCATGGCAGGTCCGAGCCTGGTGCTGCTCGATGAGCCGGCGGGCGGGGTGAACCTGACCATGCTCACGGGTCTGAAGGATCGTCTGGCGGCCTACAATGCCGAACACGGCACGACCTTTGTCGTGATCGAGCACAACATGGAGTTCGTCATGAGCCTTTGCACCCGCATCATCGTGCTGGCGGAAGGCAGCATCATCGCGGAAGGCACGCCGGAGGAAATCCGTGCCAACCAGACTGTCATCGACGCCTATCTGGGGGGCTGAGCATGCTCGAACTGAAGAACATCTACGGCGGTTACGGCAAGATCACTATCCTGAACGGCGTGTCGTTTTCGATCCCGAAGGCCTCGATCACCACGGTGATCGGACCGAACGGCGCCGGCAAGTCCACCGTCTTCAAAGCGATCTTCGGCCTGCTCGACATCCAGTCCGGGCAAGTTCTGCTCGACGGAAAGGACGTGACGGGAAACACGCCGCGGCAGATGATCGGCAAAGGCGTTACCTATGTGCCGCAAGGGCGCAATGTGGTGCCGCAGTTGTCCGTCTACCACAACCTGGAACTCGGCGGCATCACCGCGACGGATCAGGAGCAGGTGCGCCAGCGCATCGAGACGGTCATGGACCAGTTTCCGATGCTGCGGCAATTTCGCGACCGCAAGGCGATCGAACTGTCGGGCGGGCAGCAAAAGCAGCTTGAAGTGGCGCGCGCGCTGCTGCTCGATCCGAAGCTGATCCTGAT
This sequence comes from Mycoplana ramosa, assembly GCF_041930185.1. Taxonomy (NCBI): domain Bacteria; kingdom Pseudomonadati; phylum Pseudomonadota; class Alphaproteobacteria; order Hyphomicrobiales; family Rhizobiaceae; genus Mycoplana; species Mycoplana ramosa. Next base: position 122,275 of record NZ_JBHEEW010000003.1, read on the forward strand.
CGACGAGCCGTCGATCGGCCTTTCGCCGAACCTCGTGCAGGAGGTGTTCCAGACGCTCATCCGGTTGCGCGATCGAGGCGTCACCATTCTGATGGTGGAGCAGAACGCCAGGTCGGCGCTGGCGATGTCGGATTACGGCCTGGTCCTGGAACTCGGGCAGACGCGGATGCATGACGAGGCCGCCAAGCTGCTGGCCGATCCGCGGGTCGGCCAGCTTTTCCTTGGCGGCCACGTTGGTGGGGAAGCTGCCGAGGGCTGAACCGTTTAAGGGTGGAACAGCCGGCCACGGCGAATGCCAGAAGAGGTGCGAGCGAGCCGGTCGCCCCCTGGTGGGCGGATGAGCGTGCCCCGGCCTGTTGGAGGTCGCTCAAGGTTCGGCGATTGCAGGCGCCCGATAGGGGGCGCGGCGCCTTGATCTCCGTTCTTCTGCGTCACCGGCTTGCGTCGAATGTCGGGCCGTTGCCGGCGGTGGGCGTTGAATTTGCAGCCAATGTGTGTATTTCGTTTGTCGACACAGAGTTTTGACGATGAATATGAAGCTGCCGACATCAAACTTGGAACGCAAGCGCGGATCTGGCGTAAAGCTTGTCTACGACATCTTACGCGACGAGATCCTCGATCTCGTGCTGCCGCCGGGCAGCCCGATCGATGAGGTGCAACTGGCGGAGCGCTTCGAGATGTCCCGTACGCCGATTCGCGAGGCGCTCGTGCGGCTGGCGGGCGAGGGGCTGATCGATACGCTGCCCAATCGCTCGACGATGGTGTCGAACATCGATTTCCTCAATATGCACACCTTCTTCGACGCGCTGGTACTGATGTACCGGGTCACGACGCGTCTGGCGGCACAATACCATCGCCCGGAGGATCTGGTCGTGATCCGTGGCTTCCACGAGGAGTACGCGGCGGCCGTCGAGGCGAGGAATGCGCTCGCGATGATCGCCACAAATGCGGCCTTCCACTCGGCCATCGCCGATGCGGGTCGAAACCCCTATTTCACGAGCCTGTTTCGCCGGCTGCTCGATGAGGGGCGGCGGATCCTGCGCCTTTACTACCGCTCCTATGAAGACCAGTTTCCGCAGCGTTTCGTCGACGAGCACGCGCAGATGATTGCCGTGATCGCCGCTCGCGACATGGAGAATGCCGACAGGCTGGCGAAGGCGCATGCGGAACAGATTGTCTCGCAGATCCAGAAGCTTTTTACCCGCGAGGAGCGGCTCAACATCACGCTGTGATGATTTGTGCATTTCTTGTCGACAAATAAAATACAAGTGCTATTATCCGGCTCGAAGGGCAGGTGCAGCGACGCCGTTGGCGTGCCTGCTCTGTCCGATCGAGAGCCGAAGAGGAGTTTACGATGAAGGCCAACATTTTCACCGGCGTTATTCCGGCCCTGATGACCCCCTGCAAGGAAGACCGCACCCCGGATTTCGACGCGCTCGTCCGCAAGGGCAAGGAACTGATCGAAAAGGGCATGTCGGCCGTGGTCTATTGCGGCTCCATGGGTGACTGGCCGCTGTTGACCGATGCGCAGCGCATGGAAGGCGTCGAGCGCCTGGTCAAGGCCGGCGTGCCGGTCATCGTCGGCACCGGCGCCGTCAATACCGCCACGGCTGTCGCACATGCCGCGCACGCCCAGAAGGTCGGTGCGCACGGCCTCATGGTCATCCCGCGCATCCTGTCGCGCGCTTCGATCGTCTCCGCCCAGAAGGACCATTTCAAGGCGATCCTGGCCGCCGCTCCGGACCTGCCGGCGGTTATCTACAACAGCCCCTACTACGGCTACGCCACCCGCGCCGACCTGTTCTTCGCGCTGCGCGCCGAGCACCCGAACCTCATCGGCTTCAAGGAATTCGGTGGTGCGGCCGACATGCGCTATGCAGCCGAGCACATCACCAGCCGCGATGACGACGTCATCCTGATGGTCGGCGTCGACACCTGCGTGTTCCAGGGCTTCGTGAACTGCGGTGCCGTCGGTGCCATCACCGGCATCGGCTGCGTCCTGCCGAAGGAAGTCCTGCACATGTGCAACCTGGCACGCGCTGCCGCCGCCGGCGATGCGGAAGCCCGCCAGCGCGCACTCGAGATGGAGCAGGCGCTCGCCGTCCTCTCCTCCTTCGACGAAGGCCCGGACCTGGTCCTCTACTACAAGCACATGATGGTGCTGAAGGGCGACAAGGAATACACGCTACACTTCAACGAGACCGACGCTCTCTCCGAGAGCCAGCGCGGCTATGTCGAGGCCCAGCTCAAGCTGTTCGACACCTGGTACGCCGAGTGGAGCAAGCTCCCGGGCGCGGTGCAGAAGTACAAGCCGTAAGCTGACGCCATCTTTCCTTACAAGGAGGCCCTCCCTCGGGAGGGCCTTTTTGCGTTTTGGAACAGGCGGCGGCCGGCCAAGCAACGAAAAAACCCCGGCCTGGACCAGGCCGGGGTCAATTGTGCCAAGCCTCGCGCGGGGTAACTACGCGATGGCGTCGAGCCCGAGCGCCAGGAGACGGTCGAGCTGCTCCATTTCGGCGGCCGTGAGCGTGATGCCTTCGGCCTGCGATTTCGCGCGGGCGGCATAGCGGCGCTGCGAGGGCAGACGGGCGCCCTGGCCGACGATCGCCTCGAACAGCACTTCGGCGCGGGCGAATGGATCGCCGGCGCGGCCTGCGGCGAAGGCCTCCGGCGAGAAGGCCAGAATCAGTTCGCCGTGGACGGGGGAGAGTGTCGTCGTGCCGAGGTAGTCCAGCACTTCGGGGCTGGTCAGGTCGCCGATCATGATGCCTGCGAGCAGTTCCACCATCGTGCCGATGGCCGAGCCCTTGTGGCCGCCGAACGGCAGCATGGCGCCCGCGAGTGCGGCTTCCGGATCGGTCGTCGGCTTGCCTTCCGCATCGATCGCCCAGCCTTCGGGAAGCTGCTTGCCCGCGCGACGGTGCAGCTCGATCTCGCCGCGCGCGGCCACCGAGGTTGCAAAGTCGAAGACGTAGGGCGACTTGCCCGGCCGCGGCCAGCCGAACGCGACGGGATTGGTGCCGAGCAGAGGCTTGTTGCCGCCGGTCGGCGCGACGGTCGAATAGCTCGGGCACATGACGAGCCCGGCGAGGCCTTGTGCCGTCAACGCCTCGACCTCCGGCCAGAGGGCGGAGAAATGTGTGCAGTCGTTGATGACGAGGGCCGCAAGACCGCAGGCGCGGGCGCGCTCCGCCAGAGCCGGCACGCCGAGCTCGACCGCCGGATTGGCAAAGCCGCCCTTGGCGTTCACCTTGACGATCGCCGAGCCTTCCGTCACCGTCAGTTCCGGGATCGCGTCCGGCTTGACCTTGCCTGCCTTGACCGTGCGCAGGGCGCCCTCGATCCTGTAGATGCCGTGCGACTTGCAGGCGTCGCGCTCCCCGGCGACGATCACCCGGGCCACCGCGCCGGCCTGGACCTCGTTGAGCCCGCCCTTGCGGAAGATTTCTTCGACGCGCCCGGTTAGGGCCTCGATTGTCAGGGTGGTGTCTTGGCTCATCGCAGCTTCCTTTCGTGCGTCATGCTGTGTGGCTGTCGCTTGATCGGGTGTGCGCGGCACTGCCGAGACAAGCGTTGCAATCATGTGGACATGTTGTATGCATGATGGGGCGAAAGAAGCAAGTGCCGGGCCATCGTGCCGGTTGTTCCCTCATCCGGTGGCTCGAGGCGCAAGTTACGAAGGATCCCAAGACATGCCCTATACCCCTAACGGCAAACACCTGATCGCTGGCGAATGGGTCGCCGGTGAACAGACCTTTACCTCCGCTCCGGCGCATGGTCCAGCGCATAGCTTCTCGGCCGGAACCGTCGAATTGGTCGACCGCGCCTGCCAGGCTGCCGAGCAGGCTTTCTGGAGCTACGCTGCCACCTCGCGGGAAGCGCGCGCCGCTTTCCTCGACGCCATTGCCGAGGAGATCGAGGCCCGCGCCGAGGCGATCACCGAAATCGGAACCCAGGAAACCGGCCTGCCCGAGGCGCGGCTGCAGGGGGAACGCGGACGCACGGTCGGCCAGTTGCGGCTCTTCGCCGAGCACATTCGCAAGGGCGACTACCTCGATCGCCGCCGCTCACCGGCGCTGCCCGACCGGCAGCCGGCGCCGCGGCCGGAAATCCTGATGGTGCAGCGTCCGATCGGGCCGGTGGCCGTTTTTGGCGCCTCCAATTTCCCGCTCGCCTTCTCGACGGCCGGCGGCGACACGGCGGCGGCCCTGGCGGCAGGATGCCCCGTCGTGGTCAAGGGGCATACGGCCCATCCCGGGACCGGCGAGATCGTCGCCGAAGCGATCCTTGCTGCGATCGAGGAGACCGGCATGCCGAAGGGGGTCTTTTCGCTGATCCAGGGCGGCAAGCGCGACGTTGGCCACGCGCTGGTGCAGCACCCGCAGATCAAGGCGGTGGGCTTTACCGGCAGCCTCGCCGGTGGGCGGGCGCTGTTCGACCTGTGTGCCGCACGGCCCGAGCCAATCCCGTTCTTCGGCGAACTCGGCAGCGTCAACCCGATGTTCCTGTTGCCGCACGCCGTTGCGGCGCGCGCTGAAGCGCTGGGGCAGGGATGGTCAGCCTCGCTTTCCATGGGAGCGGGACAGTTCTGCACCAACCCCGGCATCGCCGTGGTGATTGATGGCCCGGATGCCGACCGTTTCGTCGAGGCGACCAAGGCTGCGCTTGCGCAGGTGGCGCCCCAGACGATGTTGACTGACGGGATCGCGTCGGCCTACCGCGAGGGACAGGAGCGGCTGCTGGCGAGCAATTCGGTCCAGGCGACGCTGGTGACGCCCTCTGAGGGGCGCCAGGCTTCCCCCAATCTTTTCGAGACCAAGGGAACGGATTTCCTGGCTGATCACGGTCTGGGGCAGGAAGTCTTCGGTCCTCTCGGTCTCGTCGTGCGGGTGAGTTCGCTGGACGAGATGCTTCGCCTTGCCCGCTCCTTCGAAGGGCAGCTGACGGCAACCTTGCACATGGACGCCGCGGATGTGGACGCTGCCCGCAGCCTGCGCCCCGTCCTCGAGCACAAGGCTGGGCGCGTGCTCGTCAACGGCTTCCCGACGGGTGTGGAAGTGGTGGATTCGATGGTCCACGGAGGCCCCTATCCGGCCAGCACCAATTTCGGAGCGACCAGCGTCGGCACCTTGTCGATCCGCCGCTTCCTTCGTCCGGTAGCCTATCAGAACATGCCGGCCGAAATTTTGCCGGAGGACCTCTTGGCCTGACAGCCAACACGGACTACTAACCATCCGGCTCCGCCGAGATGTATGAAAACAGGGGCCATGGAACGCATGCAAGGGTTCCATGGCCTTTCCGCGGCAAGGAAAGTGGCTGGAATATCAATCACCTGCATTCAAAATGTATACAACAAGTATTTTTTGTGTTGATTTTTGGGGCGCCATTATGATTATGGCGCCTTTCTGGCACCTATGATCGCCATAAAAGGGAGAGACGTATGAAATTTTCAACCGTGATGGCTGGCCTTCTGGCCGCAACCTGCATGGTCTCCACGGCCAAGGCCGACAAGCTGGACGACATTATCTCCTCCGGCACGCTGCGCTGCGCCGTGGTGCTCGACTTCCCGCCCATGGGTTCGCGCGATGAGAACAACAACCCGATCGGGTTCGACGTCGACTACTGCAACGATCTCGCCAAGGCGCTGGGCGTCACCGCAGAGATCGTCGAGACGCCGTTCCCCGAGCGCATTCCGGCGCTGATGTCCGGCCGCGTCGACGTCGGTGTCGCCTCGACCTCCGACACGCTGGAACGCGCCAAGACCGTCGGCATGACGATCCCCTACTTCGCCTTCGAGATGGCGGTGACCGCCAACGACAAGTCGGGCATCAAGTCCTTCGAGGATATGAAGGGCAAGACCGTGGGCGCCACTGCCGGCACCTTCGAGGCGATCGCGCTCGAAAAGCAAGTCAAGGAATGGGGTGAGGGCGAGTTCCGTCCCTACCAGACGCAGGCCGACGTGTTCCTCGCTCTCAGCCAGGGCCAGATCGACGCCACCGTCTCCACCTCGACCGTGGCACAGTCCAACGTGAAGTCCGGCAAGTTTGCCGGCATCTCGGTGGTCGGCAAGGCGCCGTTCGACATCGACTATGTCGCCCTCTTCACCAATCGCGAAGAGTACGGCCTGATCAACTACCTCAACCTGTTCATCAACCAGCAGGTTCGCACCGGCCGCTATGCCGAGCTCTACGAAAAGTGGGTCGGCGGCGAATTGCCGTCCCTGTCGGTTAACGGTGTTTACCGCTAATCTGACCGTTTTCCCGACGGCGCGAGGGATGACCTCGCGCCGTTGATCCTTCGCAAGGTGAGACGGTAATGTTCAGCTACACCTTTCAATGGAAGCAGGCGTTCAAGGCGCTGCCTCAGATGCTCGACGGCGCCCTGGTGACGCTGCAGATCGCGCTCCTGTCCATGGCCATCGGCCTGGTGATCGCCATCGTCCTGACGCTCTTCCGACTGTCGGGTAACCGCATCCTCAGCGGTTTCGCCACCGCCTGGGTCGAGATCGCGCGCAACACGCCGGCCCTGTTCCAGATCTACATGGCCCATTTCGGCCTTGGCAGTTTCGGCATCCACTTGAGCCCCTTCACGTCGCTTCTGGTTGGCATCGTCTTCAACAATGCCGGCTACCTGGCGGAGAACTTCCGTGGCGCGCTCAAGGCGATCCCCGACACCCAGACGCGCGCGGGCCGCTCACTCGGCATGACCTCGCTGCAGGCATTCCGGCTGATCGTCATGCCGCAGATGCTGCGCATCGCCTTCCTCCCGGTCACCAACCAGATGGTCTGGGCGATCCTGATGACCTCGCTCGGCGTCACCGTGGGCATGAACACCGATCTTACCGGCGTTACGCAAGATTTGAACGCTCGTTCGTTCCGCACCTTCGAGTTCTTCGCGCTGGCCGCGGTGATCTACTACGTCATCGCCAAGGCCGTCACCCTGGCCGCCCGGGCATTTGCCTCGCGCATGTTCCGCTACTGAGGAGAGGTGAGTGATGATTGATACCGCCCTCACCTGGAGTGACCTGGCCTTCCTCGCGCAGGGCGCGGGGATGACGCTCGCGGTCACCGCCATCTCGGTCGCCGCCGGCACGGTGCTCGGAGTCCTCTGCGGGGTGATCCGCTTCCAGCTCGGGCCCTACTGGTCGGCACCGCTGACCTTCGTGCTCGACGTATTCCGCTCCGTGCCGCTGCTGATCCAGCTCGTGCTCGGCAACGCCTTCCAGTCGATCGCCAAGCTCGGCTGGCCTCCCTTCACGACCTCCTGCGTGGTGCTGTCGCTCTATACGGCCGCCTATTGCACCGAGATCGTCCGCGGCGGCATGTCATCGGTGCCGATGACAACCCGCCGGGCGGCCCGCTCGCTCGGCATGACCTGGTGGCAGGACATGCGCTACATCGTGGCACCGCTCGCCACCCGCGTCTCGCTGCCGGCCTGGATCGGCCTGGCGCTCAGCGTGATGAAGGATTCCGCGCTTGTGCTCTGGCTCGGCCTGATCGAGCTGCTGCGCGCCTCGCAGATTCTCGTCACCCGTCTGCAGGAGCCGCTGTTGATCCTGATGATCTGCGGCGCCATCTACTTCATCATCAGCTTCCCCATCGCCCGGCTCGGCGGGTATCTCGAGAAACGGTGGTCTCCCAATGATTGAGATTGAAAACGTCCGCAAATCCTTCGGCGAGCTGGAGGTTCTGAAGGGAATCAACCTGACCGTCGACAAGGGCGAAGTGCTGACCGTCATCGGCGGCTCCGGCTCCGGCAAGTCGACCCTGCTGACCTGCATCAACGGCCTGGAGCCGATCGACGCCGGCCGGATCGTCATCGACGGGACCGAGGTTCATGCCAAAAGCACCGACCTGAACAAGCTGCGCCAGAAGGTGGGCATCGTGTTCCAGCAGTGGAACGCCTTCCCGCACCTGACGGTGTTGGAAAACGTCATGCTCGCGCCGCGCAAGGTGCTCGGTCTGTCGAAGGCCGAAGCCGAGGCCGTCGCGGTGCGCCAGCTCACCCATGTCGGGCTGGCCGAAAAGCTGTCGGTCTATCCGAACCGCATGTCGGGCGGCCAGCAGCAGCGTATGGCGATCGCCCGGGCGCTGGCGATGTCGCCGGAATACATGCTGTTCGACGAGGTGACCTCGGCACTCGACCCGATGCTGGTGGGCGAGGTGCTCGACACGCTGCGGATGCTGGCATCCGAGGGCATGACGATGATCTGCGTCACCCACGAGATGAAGTTCGCGCGCGAAGTCTCCGACCGTGTGGCCTTCTTCCATCAGGGCGTCATGGCCGAAATCGCGCCGCCGGAGCAGCTGTTCGACGCGCCGCAGCACCCCGAGACGAAGAAGTTCCTGGCGGCGACGCATTGAGGGCATGATGAAAGAGCAGGGTCAGGCCGATGTGATCGTCATCGGCGCAGGTGTCATTGGCCTTTCCGCGGCGATCGCCGCGCAGGCGCGCGGGTTGTCGGTCGTCGTCCTTGATCGCGAAGGCCCGGCGGCCGGCGCCTCGGCGGGCAATGCCGGCGCCTTCGCCTTCACCGACATCCTGCCGCTCGCCTCGCCGGGCATCGTGATGAAGGCGCCGAAATGGCTGCTCGATCCGCTCGGGCCGCTGTCAGTGCCGCCGTCCTATGCGCTCCAGATCGCGCCGTGGATGTTCCGCTTCTGGCGGGCCTGCTCGCCCAAGCGCGTGGCGCGCTCGACCACGGCGCAAACGGCGCTTATGGATCTGTCGAAGGCGGAACTTGAATCCTTCCTGCAGCAGACCGGCACCCTGCCGATGCTGCGCAAGGACGGCAACCTCCAGGTCTATGAAAGCGAGGCAGAGTTCAAGGCCTCGCTCGCCGGCTGGAAGGCGCGGGCGGAACACGGGATCGAGTTCCGGCACCTCGATGCCGCCGCCATGGCCGAGATCCAACCCGGCATTGCGCCGCGCTTCATCCGTGGGACGTTCACGCCGGGCTGGTACTCGATTGCCGACCCGAAGCTCTTCACACTCGCGCTTGCCGATCATTTCCGAGCCATGGGAGGGGTGATCGAGCGAGCAGGGGTCACAGCCCTTCGACCGGACGGGGACGCGGTCGAGATCCAGTCCGACGACGGCGCCACGCGCCGGGCAGCCAAGGTGGTTCTTTCGGCCGGTGCGTTCTCGCACAAGATCGCCAGGACGCTCGGCGAGAGCATCCCGCTGGAAACCGAGCGCGGCTACAACACCACGCTTCCCGCTGACGCCTTCGACCTGCGTACGCAGGTCACCTTCGGCGGCCACGGTTTCGTCGTCACGCGCCTGTCGACCGGTATCCGAGTTGGCGGCGCGGTGGAACTCGGGGGCCTGAAGCTGCCGCCGAACTACCGTCGGTCCGAGGCGATGCTGAAGAAAGCGCAGGCGTTCCTGCCCGGGCTGAAGCCGCAGGGCGGCGAGCAATGGATGGGTTTCCGCCCCTCGATGCCCGACAGCCTGCCGGCGATCGGCCGCGCCCGGGCAACGCCGCGCGTGATCTATGCATTCGGGCACGGCCATCTTGGCCTGACCCAATCGGCGGGCACGGCGCGGATCGTCGCCGACCTGTTGACCGATCAGTCCCCCGCCATCGACCTTGCTGCTTTCTCGCCCCAACGTTTCTGAAAGAGGAACTGCCGAATGAACTCTCAGACGCCCGCCCAAAGCATCCTTGGCGGCGTGGCCGAAGGTCGCGTCGTGGCCACACCGGAGGCATTGAGCTTCTGGGGTGGCGTTGATCCGGCGACCGGCGCCGTCATCGATGTTCACCATCCGCTCCACGGCCAGTGCCTGACGGGCGCCATACTGATGATGCCGTCGAGCCGAGGCTCCTGTACCGGATCCGGTGTGCTGCTCGATCTCGTGCTCACCGGACGGGCGCCGGCGGCGCTGGTGTTCTCCGAAGCCGAGGACGTGTTGACCCTCGGTGCGCTGATTGCATCGGAAATGTTCGGCAAGCCGCTGCCGGTCCTGCGTGTTGCGCCAGATGCCTATGCGGCGTTGTCGCGCGCAAAGACGGCACGGATCAGCGACAGCACCATCGAGGCCGAAGGCCTGACGATTCCGGTCAGCCCGCCGGCCACCGCGGCGCTCGACCTGACCGATGCCGATCGCGCGATGCTGGAAGGACAGCAGGGCGTGGCGGTCCAGCAGGCGATGCGCATCATCTGCGCCATGGCGGCGCAGCAGGGCGCGCGCAGTCTTGTGGACGTCTCGCAGGGGCACATTGATGGCTGCATCTACGCCAGTCCCGCGAACCTGACCTTTGCCGAGAAAATGGCCGACATGGGCGCGCAGGTCCGTGTACCGACGACGATGAACGCCATTTCCGTCGATCGCGCCAACTGGCAGGCGCAAGGGGTGCCGCATGCGTTCGGCGACCCGGCGGCGCGCCTCGCCGATGCCTATGTCCGCATGGGGTGCCGGCCGACCTTTACCTGCTCGCCCTATCTGCTCGACAGCGCACCGCAAGCGGGTGAATCGATTGCCTGGTCTGAATCCAATGCCGTGATCTTCGCCAATACCGTGCTCGGCGCGCGCACGGCGAAGCATCCCGATTTCCTCGACCTCTGCATCGCCCTGACCGGGCGGGCGCCGCTGTCCGGCGTCTACCTCGACGCGCACCGCAAGGCGCGGCGCGTCATCGACGTGGAGTTGCCAGAGCGCGTGGATGATGCGTTCTGGCCGCTGATCGGTTATCTCGCTGGCCGGGCTGCCCCCGACCGCATCCCGCTGCTGCGCGGGCTGGCCTCGGCGCGGCCGTCGCGCGATGACCTCAAGGCGCTTTGTGCCGCCTTTGGCACCACCTCCGCCGCACCGATGCTCCATATCGAGGGGGTGACGCCGGAGGCCGAGGGTGCCGCCGCCGCCGATGCCGATCGTGTGAACATCAGCCGCAGCGACATGGCGGCCGCCTGGATGCAGTTGAACGACGGTCCGGAAGAGGTAGAACTCATTGCCATCGGAAGCCCGCACGCCTCGCTTGAGGAATGCCGCGCGCTCGCCGATGCGCTCGCCGGCGGAAAATGCCAAGCGGGCGTGGCGGTGATCGTCACGGCTGGCAACCAGGTGATCGCCGATGCCAAGCGCGACGGCACCTTCGCCCGGCTGCAGGACAGCGGCGTGCAGGTCTTGCCCGATCTCTGCTGGTGTTCGATCTCCGAACCGGTGTTCCCGACGCGCACCCGGGCGGTGATGACCAATTCCGGCAAATACGCCCACTATGGCCCGGGCCTGTCCAACCGTGCCGTGCGGTTCGGCAGCCTTGCCGATTGTGTGGTGGCCGCCCAGTCAGGCAGGGTCCCCGTCAAGCTGCCGGAATGGCTGGCCTGACGCCAAACCGGTCCGTCGACGCAGACAGCGCGTCGCGATCGTTCAGATCCGCCCGACGCGCTTGAATTCTTGTCTTCCACATGTCCCGTTTCCGGCCTTGCAGCGGCCGCGAGAAGACCTCTCGCGGCCGCTGTGACGGCGCCGCCCGCAGACCGGCGCGGCACCGCGGGAGCGTGCTATTGCTTGCGCGGCCAGGTGTCGGCCAGGCGGTAGCCGGCCGGCCACGGGTCGTCCGGATCGAGCATCACCTGGCTGGTGCCGGTGATCCAGGCCCGGCCGGAGATTTCCGGCACGATCGCCGGCCGGCCGCCGACGGTGGTTTCGCCGACGATGCGGCAGTCAAAGCGCGAATCGATGATCGAATAGCCGGAGAAGCTCTGGCCGAGCTTGATCTGGCCGCGGGCGTGCAGCACGGCCATACGGGCTGAGCAGCCGGTGCCGGTCGGCGAACGGTCGAGCTTTGCCGGCTGGATGACGACCGTGTTGCGCCCGTGAAGCGCGCCATCGCGTTCTTCCACCGGCAGCGTCAGCTGGCAGAACGAGATGTGGTTCCACTCCGGGTTTTCCGGATGGGTGAAGCCAAGCTGTTCGTTGGCGGCCTTGGTGATGCGGATGCCGGTCTCGGCCAGCTCGCGCGCCTCGTCCGGCGTCACGGAAAAGCCGAGCGCACGGGCATCGGCGATGACGAAACTGTCGCCGCCATAGGCGGTGTCGACCGTCAAGGTTCCAAGGCCTTCCACTTCGAGCTTGGCATCGAGCTTGTCGGCAAAGGACGGTACGTTGGTGACCGTGATGCGCTCGGCCTTGCCGTTGCGGCAGGTGGCGACCACGTCCACCAATCCGCCGGGAGCCTCCAGGACCATCCGCGTTTCCGGCTCGACCATCGGCACGATGCCACTGTCGAGCAGCACCGTCGACACGCAGATCGAATTCGAGCCGGACATCGGTGGCGTGTCCTCCGGCTCCATGATGATGAAGCCCATGGTGGCCCGCGGATCCTTCGGCGGCACCAGCAGGTTGATGTGGCGGAAGACGCCGCCGCGCGGCTCGTTCAGCACGAAGTTGCGCAGGCCCTGGTCCTCCGCGATGAAGCGGCGCTGCTCCCACACGGTCTTGCCGGGTGGGGGGGCGACGCCGCCGACGATGACGTCGCCGACTTCGCCTTCGGCGTGACAGGAAACGATGTGGATGACCTTGCTGCTGCGCATACGTCCGACTCCTCATTTACGGCGCGCCCCGACCCGATAGGCATGTTCGCCGAGATCGGTGACGGTTTCGAGATCCGTGCCATCAGCCGTCTGATCACGGCCGGGCCGGCGAGATCACTCATAGAAATATTGGATCCAATATACAATATATGCGGCGATAAAACCTTTCGCCGTCAGGGCTCTGTTGCCCGTGTGGCGGATTGGACCTATGACCGAAGCGCGGCAGTCGCGGACGCTGCCCTTTCGCAAACCGGGGTTTGGACACATGAAGCTCGATGCCGTCGATGTCAGGCAAGCCGCATCAGCGGCCGATATCGTTTATGAGGCATTGCGCAAGGCCATCATCGAGGGGGAACTGGCTGAAGGCCAGAACCTGCGGCAGGATCAGATCGCGCAGATGTTCAACACCAGCCGCATCCCCGTGCGCGAGGCACTTTCCCGGCTCGAGCAGGAGGGGCTGATCACGACGCAGCGCTACAAGGGCGCGGTGGTCGCCGGCCTGTCGATCGAGGAGATCGAGGAGATCTTCGAATTCCGCGCAATGCTGGAGGCCGAGGTGATGCGCCTGGCCGTGCCCAATATGGATCGACGGACGCTCGACGCGGCACGGGCGTATTGCAAGGAGTTCGGGCGCGAGCCCGACCCGGCCAAATGGGGCGAGACAAACCGTCGGTTTCACTACAGCCTCTACGAGGCCGCCCGCCGGCCCTATTATCTGCAGATCGTCCGCGGTTCGCTTGATCGCATCGATCGATATCTGCGGGCGCAACTCAGCCTGACCGACGGTGTGCAGCGGGCCAAGCGCGAGCATGAGGCGATCCTCGAAGCATGCCTTGCGGGGGACGCCGAACTCGCCTCCCGTCTGACACGCGACCACGTGCTAGATGCGGGGCGCTCGCTGGTCGTCTTTCTGCGCGAGGAGAGGTCCTGACCGGAGAAATCCCAGTTCTCCCGAAGCTCTGTCTCGTTTACCTGACCCCGTTCGCCTCGGCGACGAAGTCGGACAGCATCGGCACATAGTCCTCGCCGCGGCCAGCGTTGACGGCTTGGGCGAAGGCGTTGCGCACGGCCGCCCCGACCGGATTGGCCACGCCTGCCGCGTTGGCGAACGCGGTCAGGTAGCTCATGTCCTTGAAACCGTTGCGGATCGCGAATTTGTGGGCGTTCGGATCGCGCTCCAGAACCCAGCGAAAGAAGGTCTGGTAAAACCCGCAATCCATTCGCCCGCCGCGGATGACGCTGTCGAAGGTGTCCGCTGTCAGCCCGGCCTTGCGGCCAAGCATGAGCGCTTCCGAATAGAGCGCGGCATAGCCCATCGACAGGAAATTGTTGAGAAGTTTCATCGTATGGCCGGTGCCGGTCGGGCCGGTATGGATGACGCGGCCGGCAAAGCAGTCGAGGATCGCACGAACCCCGGCGACGTCCGCATCGGTTCCGCCGACCATCACGTCCAGCGTGCCGGCGGCGGCATCGGCCGGCGTGCGGCCGAGCGGCGCGTCGATCAGCGTGATCCCCTTCTCCGCGAGCCGTGCGGCAAGCGCGGTGGTGACGGAGGGATCGGAGGTGGAGCAGTCGATGATCGTGAGCGGCCGGCCGGCAGAGGCGATCCCGTCATCCCCTTCGACGACGGCCACGACTTCGGGCGAACCGGTGACGCAAAGAACGATGACGTCACAGCGCACGGCCATCTCGCGGGGTGACTTTGCCTCGGTCGCTCCCTTGGCGACCAACGCCTCGAGCGGCACGCGATTGCGATGCGCCATGCCCACCAGCGGATAGCCTTTGGCCAGAATGTTCGCCGCCATGCCTTGGCCCATCATGCCGAGCCCGACGAAGCCCACGGTTCGCTTCTCCATCGCCGTCTTCCTTTCACCACCGGACACACGCCGGCCGTGAGCATAGCAGCCGGTATGATCGAAGCGTAGAGCGGACGATCGGTCCGTCAGCTCTTCATGAACACGTAATCGGTTTCCTGCCGCAACGTTTCGCCGGGGCGAAGCACGGCCTTGGGAAAGCCGGCATGGTTGACCGCATCGGGCCAGATCTGCGTTTCCAGGCAAAAGCCGGCAAAAGGGCCGTACCGCCGCCCCTCGAGACCGGGCACCGGCACGTTGAGCTTCGAGCCCGTGTAGAACTGCACGCCCGGCTCCGTCGTCCGCACCTCCAGCGACACGCCGGAATTGATGCTGCGCGCGAGCGCAACCGAGGTCTTGGCCCGGCGTTCGGGGGCCAGGCAGAAGTTGTGATCGAACGTGACGCCGCCGGCTTCGCTCTGTCGCCGCATCGGCGTCATCGTGCGCAGGTCGAACGGCGTTCCGTCAACCGCACGGATGTCTCCGGTCGGAATGAGGCGCCCGTCGACGGGCAGGTAGTGATCAGCGGCGATCATGATGTCATGGGCGAGGGCATCGTCTCGGCCGTCCAGGTTGAAGTAGCTGTGCTGGCAGAGGTTGGCGATCGTGGGGGCGTCGCTCGTCGTTTCGTAGAGGACCGAAAGCGTGCCTTCGCCGCTCAGCCGATAGCGACAGGTGATCGTGCAATTGCCGGGGTAGCCGGCGCGGCCGTCAGGGTCGACGATCCGCAGCAGAACGTGGCTTTCCGACTGCTCCACGATCTGCCAGTTGCGCTTTGCGATGCCGTCGCTGCCGCCATGAAGGTGCGTGACCCCCTTCTCGTTCAGTTCCAGCTGGTAGGCGTTGCCGTCGATCTCGAAGCGTCCGTCGCCGATGCGGTTGGCGTTGCGGCCGGGCGTGGCGCCGAAATAGGACGAATGCGCCAGGTAGTCCGGCAACCGCTCGAAGCCGAGCACGAGCGGCGCTTGATGGCCTTGCAGACGCAGATCCTGGATGACCGCGCCCCAGGTGAGGACGTGCGCCCGCAAACCGCCGCCGGAGATCGAGATCCGGTAGACCGGTTCGCCCGTCGCCAGGCTGCCGAACGGTTCGTTATCCGCGCGCATTCACTCGTCCTCCCCGACCTGCCACCTTGCATGGCTCATCAGGTTGTGGCCCCGTCCCATCCGAAAATCGCGGCAAGACCGGAGCATCCAGAGAACCATTGGTTAGGCGCGCTCGTCAACGGGACAGTTCCTTCGTCGCCGATTGCAGCCCGGCAAGGGTCAGCGGGAACATGCGGCCGTGCATCAGGCGGCCGATCAGCTCGGTCGACTGGGTGTAGCGCCAGTGCTCCTTCCGCACCGGATTGAGCCAGATCGCCCGGGGAAAATGCTCGGTGATCCGCGTCAGCCAGACCGCGCCGGCCTCCTTGTTCCAGTGCTCGACGGAGCCGCCCGCATGGGTGATCTCGTAGGGGCTCATCGCCGCATCGCCGACGAATATCACGCGATAGTCGCTGCCGTAGGTGCGGATCAGCTCGAGCGTCGGCGTGACGTCGGTGCGCCGGCGGCGGTTGTCCTTCCACACGCCCTCGTAGACGCAGTTGTGAAAGTAGAAATGCTCCAGGTGCCGAAACTCGGCCCGCGCCGCCGAAAAGAGCTCCTCGACGGTGCGGACATGCGAGTCCATCGAGCCGCCGGCGTCGAAGAACATCAGCAGCTTCACCGCGTTGCGCCGCTCGGGTCGGGTGACGACGTCGATATAGCCGTGCTGGGCGGTGGAGCGGATCGTGCCGGGCAGGTCGAGTTCGTCCGCCGCTCCGTCGCGCACCCAGCGCCGCAGCCGCTTCAACGCGACCTTGATGTTGCGCGTGCCGAGTTCGACAGCGTCGTCGTAGTCCCGGAATTCGCGCCGGTCCCAGACCTTGACGGCCCGGCGATGCCGGGAGCCGTCCTGACCGATGCGCACGCCCTCCGGATTGTAGCCGAACGCGCCAAAGGGGGAGGTGCCGGCCGTGCCGATCCATTTCGAGCCGCCCTGGTGGCGTCCCTTCTGTTCGGCAAGACGCCGGCGCAGGGTCTCCATGAGCTCGTCGAAGCCGCCGAGGCTGTCGATCAGACGCTTTTCTTCGTCCGTCAAGTATCGCTCGGCCAGCTTCCTTAGCCACGCTTCGGGAATATTGACGTCGATCTGTTCCGGTGCCGCGCCCGAGACTGCCTCAAGCCCCTTGAAGGTCTCGGCAAAGACCCGGTCGAAGCGGTCGATGAAGCGTTCGTCCTTCACCAGCGCGCTGCGGGCCAGGTAGTAGAAGGCCTCGACGTCGAAGTCGGCAATGCCGGCTTCCATGCCTTCCAGCAGCGACAGGAATTCCCGCAGCGTGACCGGAACCTTTGCGGCCCTGAGCGCGAGGAAGAACGGGATGAACATGGCCGTCAGCGGTTCTTCTGGTAGATGATGAACGGCGTCTTCTCGGCGATGCGGTCATAGAGGCGGCGCGCGGTGGCGTTGAATTCCTGCGTCATCCAGTAGACCTCCGGCGTGCCAACTTCGGCGGCCCTTGCATAGACCGCCTCGATCAGCGCCCTGCCGATGCCGGTGCCGCGCACTTGCGGATCGGCGTAGAGATCCTGCAGGTAGCAGACATTGTTGATCGTCCAGCAGGAGCGATGGAAGAGATAGTGGGCCAAGCCGACCGGCTTGCCGTCGAGAACGGCCAGCAGACCGGCGAACTCGTTGGCGCCGTCGCCGGTCAACCGGGTGAAGGTCGATCGGTAGACGTCTTCCGGGAGCACGGTCTCGTAGAAGGCGAGGTAGGCCGTCCAAAGGCTGCGCCATGCAGCCTCGTCGTCAGTCGCAACAGGTCTGATCACGAGGCGGCTCATGCGCTCATCCTTCCTTGCCGATCATCTCCAGATCATACGGTGTCGTCTGGTACATCTCGTTGATCCAGTTGCCGAACAGAAGATGCGCATGGCTGCGCCAGCGGTTCAAGGGGGCGTTGGCGGGATCGTTGTGAGGAAAGTAATTCTTCGGCATCTTGATCGGCACGCCGGCGTCGACGTCGCGGAAATACTCGTCGGCGAGCGAGGTCGAGTCGTACTCGACGTGATTGAAGACATAGAGACGCTTGCCGGCCTTCTCCTGCACGAAACAGACGCCGGTCTCGTCCGATTCCATCAGGATTTCCAGGTCCGGGCACTTGCGGATGTCTTCCGCGCGCACCTCGGTCCAGCGCGAGACGGGGATCTGGAAGTCGTCGGAAAAGCCGTTGAGGAAGACGGAGGAGGGGTTGCGGTTGTGATGGCGGAAGACGCCGAACGCCTTCTCGTCGAGCGTGTACTTCGGCACGCCGTGGAAGTGGTAGATCGCCGCCATCGCCCCCCAGCAGACGTTCAGCGTCGAGTGGACGTTCGTCTCGGTCCAGTCGAAGATCTGCTTCATCTCGTCCCAATAGGTGACGTCCTCGTAGTCGAGCGTCTCGATCGGCGCGCCGGTGATGATGAAGCCGTCGAACTTGCGGTGCTTGATGTCCTCCCACGTGTCGTAGAAGGCGAGCAAGTGCTCCTCCGGCGTATTCTTCGCCCTGTGGCCGCCGATGCGCACCAGCGACAGTTCCACCTGCAACGGCGACGCGCCGACGAGGCGGGCCATCTGGATCTCGGTCTTGATCTTGTTCGGCATGAGGTTGAGCAGCCCGATCTGCAGCGGGCGAATGTCCTGGCGGACGGCCACCGTCTCGGTCATCACCCGCACGCCCTCGTGAACGAGGGTTTCGAAAGCAGGCAGCGTATCGGGAATCTTGATGGGCATGGGCTCACTCGATCAAAACAAAAAAACCGGCGGCGACATCATCGCAACCGGTCCACGGAAGTCCCTCTTCTCGCGGCCCTTTAGCGACTTGTTTTACGTGGCTGCAAGCCGGCCGGCCAAATCACCACGGGGAGCGCCATAGATAACGCCTGCGCGGCTGAGAATCAATCACGCATGGTCTTTGTCAGCCGTCGCGCCGGGCCATGAAGGCCAGCCGCTCGAACAGGTGCACGTCCTGCTCGTTCTTCAGCAGGGCGCCGTAGAGCTTCGGCAGCATCGTCTTGGGATCGGTGCGCAGATCGGCAGGCTCCACGTCGTCGGCCACGAGCAGCCGGATCCAGTCGAGCGCTTCGGACGTGGATGGCCTCTTCTTCAGCCCCGGCGTTTCGCGGATATCGAAGAAGGTGGAAAGGGCGGCCGAGAGCAGCGACTTGCGGATGCTGGGATAATGGACCTCGACGATGCGCGACAGCGTGTCCTGGTCGGGGAAGCGAATGTAGTGGAAGAAGCAGCGGCGCAGGAAGGCGTCCGGCAGTTCCTTCTCGTTATTGGAGGTGATGATGACGATCGGGCGGTTGGCCGCGGCAATGGTCTCGCTCGTCTCATAGACGTGGAACTCCATGCGGTCGAGTTCCTGCAAAAGGTCGTTGGGAAACTCGATGTCGGCCTTGTCGATCTCGTCGATCAGCAAGACCGTCTTTTTCGGCGCCTCGAAGGCCTGCCAGAGCTTGCCCTTGCGGATATAGTTGCGCACGTCGTTGATGCGCGTGTCACCGAGCTGGCTGTCGCGCAGGCGCGAGACAACGTCATATTCGTAAAGGCCCTGCTGGGCCTTCGTCGTCGACTTCACGTTCCATTCGATGAGGTCGAGGCCGAGGGCAGCGGCCACCTGCCGGGCGAGCTCTGTCTTGCCGGTGCCGGGCTCGCCCTTGACGAGCAGCGGCCGCTCCAGCCGGATCGCCGCGTTGACGGCAACCATCAGGTCCTTGTCGGCGACATAGTCGGCTGTTCCGGTAAACTGCATGCCTCTGCCCTGCTGCTGTTTCTGCAGGGTCATCTAAGGGATGGTGGCAGGTCCGTAAAGGGGAGACGGCGCCAACACCGGTTGACGACGATGGCGCCGTGATCCCTGTCAGGGAAGCTCTAGACCACGAACTGCCCGCCATTGGCCGAGATGGTCGAACCGGTGATGAAGCCGGCATCGTCGGATGCGAGGAAGAGGACGCAGCGGGCGATCTCTTCCGGCTCGCCCAGGCGCCCGACCGGAATCTGCGGGATGATGCGTTCGTTCAGAACCTTTTCCGGCACGGCGCGGACCATTTCGGTGCCGATATAGCCGGGGCAGATGGCATTGACGGTGATCCCCTTGGCAGCCCCCTCCTGGGCCAGCGCCTTGGTGAAGCCGAGATCACCTGCCTTGGCCGCCGAATAGTTCACCTGCCCCATCTGGCCCTTCTGGCCATTGATGGAGGAGATGTTGATGATCCGGCCGAAACTGCGGTCGCGCATACCCGTCCAGACCGGATGGGTCATGTTGAAGAGGCCGGTCAGGTTGGTGTTGATGACCTCGCTCCATTGCTGCGGCGTCATCTTGTGGAACATTGCATCGCGGGTGATGCCGGCGTTGTTGACGAGCACCCCGATCGGGCCGAGGTCGGCCTCGACCTTGGCGATTCCTTCCGCGCAGGCGTCGTAGCTCGAGACGTCCCACTTGTAGACGGAAATGCCGGTTTCAGCCTTGAAGGCGTTGGCGGCCTCATCGTTGCCGGCGTAGGTGGCGGCCACCTTGTAGCCGGCCCGCTTGAGCGCCGTTGAAATGGCCGCGCCGATGCCGCGCGTGCCGCCAGTGACCAATGCTACCCTGCTCATTTGCACTCCCCCCTAGACGTTTTTCGTTGGGCCTCCGAGTGGCGCCGGAAGCGCCACCCTTGAATGCGATGCGCGGCGGATGCCGGCCAATGGTGGCAGGCGCTTACATTCGTTCCACGCACATGGCGACGCCCATGCCGCCGCCGATGCAGAGCGTCGCCAGGCCCTTGGAAACGCCGCGGCGCTTCATCTCGAACAGAAGCGTATTGAGGACGCGCGCGCCGGAGGCGCCGATCGGATGGCCGATGGCGATCGCGCCGCCATTGACGTTGACGATCGAGGGATCCCAGCCGAGGTCCTTGTTGACGGCGCAGGCCTGGGCGGCAAACGCCTCGTTGGCCTCGACGAGGCCGAGATCGCCAACCTTCCAGCCTGCCTTTTCCAGCGCCTTGCGGGAGGCCGGGATGGGGCCGGTTCCCATGATCTTCGGATCGACGCCGGCGGTCGCCCAGGAGACGATGCGGGCCAGCGGCTGGATACCGCGACGCGCGGCTTCGGCTTCACTCATGAGAAGAGCTGCCGCCGCGCCGTCATTGATGCCGGAGGCATTGGCGGCCGTCACCGTGCCGTCCTTGTCGAAGGCCGGTTTCAGCTTCGCCATCGAATCGAGCGTTGCGCCATGGCGGATATACTCGTCGCTGTCGACGATGATGTCGCCCTTGCGGGTCTTGACGGTGAAGGGAACGATCTCGTCCTTGAAGTGGCCCGCCTTCTGCGCGGCTTCCGCCTTGTTCTGCGACGCGACGGCAAAGGCATCCTGTTCCTCGCGCGACAGCTGCCACTGCCGGGCGACGTTCTCCGCCGTGATGCCCATGTGGTAGCCGTAGAAGGCGTCGGTCAGGCCGTCCTTGATCATCGTGTCGATCATCTTCAAGTCGCCCATCTTCACGCCGCCGCGCAGATGGGCGCAGTGCGGCGCCATCGACATCGATTCCATGCCGCCGGCGACGATGATGTTCGCGTCACCGGTTGCGATCTGCTGCATGCCGAGGGCAACGGCTCGCAGGCCGGAGCCGCAGAGCTGGTTCATGCCCCAGGCGGTCTTCTCCTGCGGCACGCCGGCCTTCATCGCCGCCTGGCGTGCCGGGTTTTGGCCTTCGCCGGCGGGCAGGACCTGACCGAGGATGACCTCGTCCACCTCGCTTGCGGAAACGCCGGCACGCTCCAGGACCGCCGCGATCGCCGCCGCGCCAAGCTCATGGGCGGGCGTGTTGGCGAAGGCGCCGTTGAAGGAGCCGACGGCGGTGCGGGCCGCGCTCGCGATGACGATGGACGAAGTGCTCATGGGGTCTTTTCCTCGCTCTTTCGCCCCACGACCGGTGCGCCGCAGCATGCGGCGCTTCCCGGCGCGGGGAAACCCTTCCGGTTGCGCGCCGGCCCGAACGACCTTGCAGTGCAACCACCTCAGGGCAAAACTGACAAAGCTTCGGTGGAGAGTCAAACGCGTTGTCGACGCCTTCGTCCATGCCTCAGCCCATGCTGCAGCTGTTGTGCAAGCGCGCCAAAAATTGTTGCGCAGCATTTTTTCCACTGCAGTGCACAATTGGATTGTCATGCCATGATTTTTGCGGATACTCGCAGCGACCAGCAAGCGATTGGAAATGCGGGGATGAGGAGACCCAGATGGCCAAGAACGACGGTCAGATCACGATCAAGAAATATGCAAACAGGCGGCTCTACAACACGGGCACGAGCACCTACGTGACGCTCGACGACCTCGCGGTGATGGTGAAGAAGGGGGAGAACTTCATCGTTCAGGACGCGAAATCCGGCGACGACATCACCCATTCGGTGTTGACACAGATCATCTTCGAGCAGGAATCGAAGACCGGCAACACGCTTCTGCCGATCTCCTTCCTGCGGCAGCTTATCGGCTTCTACGGCGATCAGATGCAGATGGTGGTTCCGAGCTACCTCGAGCATTCGATGCAGGCGTTCACCGAGCAGCAGTCGCAGATGCGCGAGCAGATGAACAAGGCCTTCGGCGACACGCCGCTCGGCAAGAACCTGCAAGTGCCGATGCAACTGGTGGAAGAGCAGGTGCGCCGCAACACCGAGATGTTCCACAAGGCGATGCAGATGTTCTCGCCCTTCATGAGCGCGCCGCCGCCGAAGGAAACGAAGAAGGCCGAGGCCAAGGATATCGACGAGTTGAAGGAGCAGCTCCGCGCGCTGCAGTCGAAGCTGGACAATCTGGGCTGACGCCGCCCGAAGGTGTGGAGCAAAGCCGGACGACCAGACGAATCGCTCCCGACTTGGATATGGGCAAAGAAAAGGGCCGGACGATGCCGGCCCAATTTCATTGTCGAAGGATGGAAGCGGTTACGCGCTTTCCTTCGGCGTCAGCACCTGACGGCCGCGGTACATGCCCGTCTTCAGGTCGATGTGGTGCGGGCGGCGCAGTTCGCCGGAGTTCTTGTCTTCGATGTAGCTCGGAGCCTTCAGGGCGTCGGCGGAGCGGCGCATGCCGCGCTTGGACGGGCTCGTTTTTCTTTTCGGTACAGCCATTTCACTACTCCACTGAACGGGCAAACACGTCCCAGGCCACTCAAAATGGCCGAAAAAGACATGCATCTATCTCGGAAATTTGCCGGGCTTATACATGGCAAAAACCTGCTTGACCAGTCCCTGCACGGATTTTTTCGCGAAACCCGCAGCTCGTTCGTTCGCGGCAAGCCTGCCGTTCGGGCGGCGCGCCAGGGTTGCCTTCCGTGGCTGGTTTGGAGGGGCCATCCGTTACCAAGCGGCGGTGCCGGCGGTGCCGCGCCAGATGGTCGTCTCAGGCCTCGTCCTCCGGCACGGTCCAGGGTTCGGCCAGCGCGGCTGCTTCCCACTTCTTCCAGGCGGGATGGGCCATGATGCGATCCATATAGGCCAGCAAACTGTGGTCGGTCGTCAGACGGTAGGCATGGAAGCGGTTGACGACGGGGGCATACATCGCGTCGGCCGCGGAAAAGGGGCCGAACAGGAACGGGCCGCCCCAGCGCTGCAGTGCATCGCGCCAGGTCGCTTCGATCCGCGCAACGTCGTCCATCACCCCGTCCGGCAGGTCGATTGCGCGCGGTGGTCTGCGGATGTTCATCGGGCAGGCGTTGCGAAGCGCCTGGAAGCCGGCGAGCATCTCCATCGAGACGGAACGGGCCTGTGCGCGGGCTTCGCGATCCTGCGGCCAGATGCCGGCGTCGGGGTAGAGTTCGGCGACATACTCTATGATCGCCAAGGACTCCCACACCCGCACCTTGCCGTGATGCAGCACGGGCACGCGGCCGGTCGGCGAGAGTTCCTTGTAGGCGGGATTGCCGGCGGCGAAATCGAACGGGATCACCCGATCGGAAAAGGGAATGCCGGCGGCCTCCATTGCGATCCAGGGGCGGAGGGACCAGGACGAATAGTTCTTGTTGCCGATATAGAGCACGAGGTCGGGCATGGAGGCTCCCTGTGATGGTTTGGGCCTCACTCTAGAATTGCCGGCCGCTCAGCACCAATGAAAAGGCCTGAATTCAATCATAAAGGCATCTGATGTATTCGCCCGAGCGGCTGGCCCGGCGCTCGATCACGTTGGCGAGCCGCTTCAGGCCGCGACCCGGCTTGCCGGCGTTACGGTCGATCGGATTGGGCAGTGACACCGCAAGCAGCGCCGCCTGACGCCGCGACAGCCTCTTGGCGGGCACGTTGAAGTGGTGCTGGGCGGCGGCCTCGATCCCGTAGATGCCCGGTCCCCATTCGGCGATGTTGAGGTAGATTTCCATCAGCCGGCGCTTGCTCCAGACGATGTCGGCGGCAACGGCAAGCGGCAACTCCAGCCCCTTGCGCACGAAGGAGCGCCCGTTCCAGAGATAGAGATTCTTGACCGTCTGCATCGGGATCGTGCTCGCCCCGCGGGTGGCCTCACCCTGCAGCGCGTTGTTGACGACGCCGCGCATCTGGTTCCAGTCGACACCGTCATGGGCGCAGAACTGACCGTCCTCCGACATCATCACCGATTGCACGAGGACCGGGGCGATGTCGTCGAAATCGACCCATCGGCGGTCGTAGCCCTGCAGCGTGACGAGATCCCGCAGCATCAGCGTGGAAACGGGATGAACGAAGCCGACGGCATAGACCGGAATCAGGAGGTAGGGCAGGGCCAGCAGCGCGATCACGACGAGCACCGCCTTTTTCCAGCCACGCCTCATCCGCCGGATCACGCCCCTGTCCTCGCCAGGGCCGGTTTTCGTGGCGTCGAGCTGCTGCCTGGCATTCAGTTGCGCCTCAACGCGGGTTTCCGGTGCAATCTCCAAAGGCCGGTGTCCGTCCTCTCGCTGTTCCGGGCTTTCATACCGTTGCATCGGCGGGTTTGCCAGTGGTTGCAGAGAACTTTGCCCGCGTTTGGCGCCGCTGTCCAACCTTCGCCGTTGCCTATCGTCGCGCCCCATGCCAAAGAGCGGCGATGAACAGCCATTCCGCCCTCTTCCAGCAACGCCTGAAATCGCATGCAGAGGTTGTCGAAGCGACGCTCGCCGACCTGCTGTCACCGGACCTGCGCACCGGAGAGACCGCGCGTCCGGAACGCCTGATGGCGGCGATACGGCACGGCGTGCTCAACGGCGGCAAGCGGCTGCGGCCTTTCCTCGTCATGGAATCTGCCGCGCTGCTGGGCGACCGCTTCGCCTGCGCTGCCCTGAGGGTCGGGGCCGCGCTCGAATGCGTGCACTGCTACTCGCTGGTGCATGACGACCTGCCGGCGATGGACGATGACGACCTGCGCCGCGGCCAGCCGACGGTGCACATTGCCTTTGACGAGGCGGCGGCCATTCTTGCCGGCGACAGCCTGCTGACGCTCGCCTTCGATATCCTGGCGGCACCCGAGACGGCGCTTGCCGACAGGGCCAAGATCGAGCTTGTGCTGTCGCTTGCACGCGCCGCTGGCATCGGTGGCATGGTCGGCGGGCAGGTGCTGGACCTTGCGGCGGAAAAGACGCCACCCGATGAGGCGGGCATCGTGACGCTGCAGGCGATGAAGACCGGCGCCCTGATCCGGTTCGCCTGC
This sequence comes from Mycoplana ramosa, assembly GCF_041930185.1. Lineage (NCBI taxonomy): Bacteria > Pseudomonadati > Pseudomonadota > Alphaproteobacteria > Hyphomicrobiales > Rhizobiaceae > Mycoplana > Mycoplana ramosa. Next base: position 147,354 of record NZ_JBHEEW010000003.1, read on the forward strand.
GAGGCTGGTGCGATTATAGCCGATGCCGACGGCGCCACACGCGACCGGCTCAGGCGCTATGGCGAGACGATCGGGCTGGCGTTCCAGCTTGCCGACGACCTGCTCGACCTGACGGCGGATACGCAGACCATGGGCAAGGCGACCGGCAAGGACGCCGCGCGCGGCAAGGGCACGCTCGTCTCGCTGAAAGGACAGGAATGGGCCGAGAACCGGCTCAACGAACTGGTCGGCGAGGCAGAGGGCCTGCTTGCGCCGTTCGGCGAGCGCGCCAACATTCTGGTCGAAACCGCCCGCTTCATTGCCAATCGCAGGAGCTGATCGATGAGCAAGTACTGGTCGCCCGTCGTCTCGACGCTGAAACCCTACGTCGCCGGTGAGCAGCCGCGCATCGCCGATCTCGTCAAGCTGAACACCAACGAAAACCCGTATGGCCCGTCGCCCAAGGCAATCGCGGCGATGCAGGCCGCCGTTGCGGACAGCCTGAAGCTCTATCCCGATCCGTCCGCTCGGGCCTTGCGGGAAGCGATCGCGAAGACATACGGCGTCGCACCGGACGAAGTGTTCGTCGGCAACGGCTCGGACGAGGTGCTGGCGCATGCCTTCGCAGCGCTGCTGAAGCACGACAGGCCGCTGCTCTACCCCGACATCACCTACAGCTTCTACCCGACCTACTGCGGTCTGTTCGGCATCGAGGCCGTCGAGGTGCCGCTTACGGACGACTACACGATCGACATTGCCGACTACCGGCGGGATTGCGGCGCGATCATCCTGCCAAATCCGAACGCGCCGACCGGCATCGGCCTCCCGCTGTCGGCGATCGAGGCGATCGTCGCCGTGCATCCGGACCAGCCGGTGGTGATCGACGAGGCCTATATCGATTTCGGCGGCGAGAGCGCGATCCCGCTGACGCGCAAATACGAAAACCTGCTCGTGATCCACACGCTGTCGAAATCGCGCTCGCTCGCCGGCCTGCGGGTCGGCTACGCCATCGGCCAGCGGCCGCTGATCGATGCGCTGGAGCGAGTCAAGGACAGTTTCAATTCCTATCCGCTCGACCGCGTTGCGCAGGCAGGGGCCACGGCCGCAATCGAGGATGTCGCCTGGTTCGACGAGACGCGCAAGAAGGTGATCGAATCGCGCGAGCGCGTGATGGGGGCGCTGCGCCAGCGCGGCTTCGAGGTGCTGCCGTCGCAGGCGAACTTCGTCTTCGCCCGCCATCCCGGCCACAGCGGCGCGGATCTGGCGAAAGGCCTGCGCGAGCGTGCGGTCCTCGTGCGCCACTTCGCCAAGCCGCGCATCTCGGATTTTTTGCGCATCACCATCGGCACGCCGGAGGAATGCGATCGGCTGATCGCAGCGCTTGAGCAGATCATCTCATGAGATGATCCAGGGCGTCCTGCCGGGCCGGTCTTGGCTGTCACGGTTGGGCATCACGGCGCGGTGGGTCCCTATGATCGAAGTGGCCCGGCTGCGACTACTCCGCAGCCGCCTGGCCCTGGCCGAAACGCTGCTCGATGTAGTCCGCGACGAGGGCCTCGAATTCGCCGGCGATGTTGGCGCCGCGCAGCGTCATCGCCTTCTTGCCGTCGATGTAGACGGGGGCGGCCGGCAGTTCGCCGGTGCCGGGCAGCGAGATACCGATATCGGCGTGCTTGCTCTCGCCCGGGCCATTGACGATGCAGCCCATGACGGCGACCTTCAGCGCCTCCACGCCCGGATATTTCTCCCGCCAGACCGGCATGTTCTTGCGGATGTCGTCCTGGATCTTTTGGGCGAGTTCCTGGAACACGGTCGAGGTGGTGCGGCCGCAACCGGGGCAGGCAGCGACGACGGGCACGAACTGGCGGAAGCCCATGACCTGCAACAGTTCCTGCGCCACCTGCACCTCGCGGGTGCGATCGCCGCCGGGCTCGGGCGTCAGCGAGATGCGGATCGTGTCGCCGATGCCCTGCTGCAGCAGGATGCCGAGCGAGGCGGACGAGGCGACGATGCCCTTGGTGCCCATGCCGGCCTCGGTCAGGCCGAGATGCAGGGCGTGATCGGAGCGGGCTGACAGCATGGCGTAGACGGCGATCAGGTCCTGCACGTTGCTGACCTTGGCCGACAGGATGATCTTGTCGCGCGCCAGGCCGATCTCCTCGGCAAGTTCGGCAGACAGCAGCGCGGATTGGCAGATCGCCTCGCGCATCACCTCCTGGGCGGTGAGCGGAAACCCCTTCTCCTGGTTCTCGTCCATCAGGCGGGTCAGCAGTTCCTGGTCGAGTGATCCCCAGTTGACGCCGATGCGCACCGGCTTGTCATGGCGGATCGCCGTCTCGACGATGGCGCCGAACTGCCGGTCCTTCTTGTCCTTGAAGCCGACATTGCCGGGGTTGATGCGATACTTGGCCAGCGCCTCGGCGCAGGCCGGATGGTCGGCGAGCAGCTTGTGGCCGATGTAGTGGAAATCGCCGACCAGCGGCACGTCCATGCCGAGCCGCAGCAGCCGCTCGCGGATCTTCGGCACGGCGGCGGCGCTCTCGTCGCGGTCGACCGTGATGCGCACGATTTCGGAGCCAGCACGAAACAGGGCGGCCACCTGCGCCACCGTCGCATCGATGTCGGCTGTATCGGTGTTGGTCATCGACTGCACGACCACCGGCGCCCCGCCACCGACCATCACGCCGCCGACGTTAACGCCGACGGACTGGCGGCGTGGCTTGGGTTCGAAATCGAAGGAGAAGGACATGTTAGCCTCGTGCTGGCTTACCGGCAAATTGTGACGGTTCTGCCGGGACTTTTCCCCTCTCAGGTGGAACAGGAAATGTGGCTTGTCAACTGCGACGCTCGTCTTGTGCGGCCAGTCGGCGATGTTGCCCATGCTGGGCGCGGCAAGGGCACGGGTGGAGGAGGAGGGCGCAAGGGGCTTTCGGTCATCATTTCCATGTTCAAGCCCGATGCGAGGGTATATCAAACCGCTACAGTGGCCGAATGGAGCAGGCGGAAGGTCATCCTTGAGGAGACGGCAATGAAGCTGATCGTGCACGGTGCGGAGCACGAGCTGGACGTGGAGCCCGACATGCCGCTCCTCTGGGTGCTGCGCGACGAGCTCGACATTCGCGGGCCGAAATTCGGCTGCGGTATCGCCCTGTGCGGTGCCTGCACGGTGTTCGTCGACGGCGAGCCTGTCCGTTCCTGTTCGATGCCGATCGGCGAGGTTTTGGGGGCCGTGACGACCATCGAGGGGCTGACGCCGGACGGTCGGCTGCATCCGGTGCAGCAGGCGTGGATCGACGAGCAGGTCGCCCAATGCGGCTACTGCCAGGCCGGCCAGATCATGAGCGCGGTCGCCCTGCTCGAGGCAAACCCGAACCCCACCGACGAAAACATCGACAACGCCATGTCCGGCAATCTCTGTCGGTGCGGCACCTATCCGCGCATCCGCGCGGCGATCAAGCGTGCCGCGAACACGACGACGGGAGCCTGACGATGGGCACCATTGGAAAAATCGCGCGCCGGACCTTCCTGGTCGGCACCGCCCTTGTCGCCGGCGGCCTCGCGGTGGGCTACTACTTCCATCGCAAGCCCTATCCGAATCCGCTCGACGACGAGCTGGTCGAGGGCGAGACGACGTTCAATCCCTATGTGAAGATCGCGCCCGACAACACGATCACGCTGATCGCGCCGCGGGCCGAGATGGGGCAGGGCGTTGCGACGACGCTGGCGGCCCTCGTCGCCGAGGAACTCGACGTTCGCCTTGAGCAGGTGATCGTCGAGCACGGACCGGCCGGCCACGCTTATGTCAACACGACGATGCTGGAGGAGGGGGTCCCCTTCCCGCATTTCGACGAGTCGACCATGGCCGAGACGATGCGCGCCGGCATGGGCGTGCTCGGCAAGGTCCTCGGCATCCAGGCCACGGGCGGCTCGACGTCGGTCGTCGACGGTTACTACCGCATGCGCCAGGCGGGGGCAGCGGCGCGGGAGGTGCTGAAACTGGCAGCGGCCAAGCGGCTCGGTGTGGAGGCCGGCTCGCTCCGGACGGCGGACGGCGCGATCACCGACCCGGCCTCCGGCAAGACCTTCACCTACGGCGAACTGGCGCAGGAAGCGGCTGCCTTTGCGCCACCGGCCGAGATCCGCCTGCGCGAAAGGGCCGAATGGAAGATCCTCGGCAAGCCGCAGAAGCGCATCGACATGCACGCCAAAGTGACGGGCGCACCGATCTTCGGCATCGACGTGCGCCTGCCGGGCATGCTTTTCGCCACGCTGCGGATGAATCCCTATCGCGGCGGCGCGATCGTCGGCTTTGACGCGGCGGAAGCCGAGAAAATGCCGGGCGTCGTCAAGGTTCTCAAGGTCGAGACCGGCATCGCCAACGGTTTCGCAGTGATCGCCGACAACACCTGGCGGGCTTTCCAGGCGGCCGATGCGGTCAAGGCCGAATGGGCAGGGGCAGCTATCCGTCCAACGATGCCGATATTCGAAAGGTTCTGGAGGATGCGCTGAGGGGCAGCGACATCAGCTACGGCCGCAATGACGGCGACGTCGAGATGGCCTTTGCCGATGCGCCGCGCGAGCGCCTCGTCGAGGCCGACTATAGCGTGCCCTATCTTGCGCATGCGACGATGGAGCCGATGAATGCCACAGCCCAGCTGAAGGACGGCCGGCTCGACCTCTGGGCGCCGAATCAGGCGCCGACGCTGGTGCGCCAGCTGGCCGCGGCCGCGGTCGGCATCGAGACGGAAAACTGCTTCGTCCACACCACCTATCTCGGCGGCGGCTTCGGACGGCGTGCCGATGTCGACTATGCGATCTATGCCGCGATCGTCGCCAAGGCTGCGGACGGGCGGCCGGTGCAGGTCACCTGGACGCGCGAGGAGGACATCGGCCAGGACATGTATCGTCCCGCCGCCGCCGGCCGTTTTCGCGCGCGCCTGGGCGACGACGGTTTGCCCGTTGCCGTGGACATGCGCATCGCCGCCCCCTCGATCATGGGCAGCGTCCTGCCGCGCTACTTCCCGAGCCTGCCGTCGTTCGGGCCCGACAAGACGATTACCGACGGGTCTGCCGACCAGCCTTATGCGATCGCCAACTATCGGGTCGGCGGCATCAAGGCGCCGGTTTCAATCCCGGTCGGCTTCTGGCGTTCGGTCGGCAGTTCCTTCAACGGCTTCTTCCACGAGAGCTTCATGGACGAAATCGCCGTGGCCGGAAAGTTCGATCCGCTGGACTTGCGCCGCAAGCTGATGGCGGATCATCCGACCGCAGTGAATGTCATCGACAAGGTGGGCGCGATGTCGCGCTGGGGGGAAACGCTGCCGGCCGGCAAGGCGAAGGGCTTTGCCTTCACGCTGTCTTTCGGCACCTGGGTGGCGGAGGTCGTGCAGGTCGAAGACGTCGGCGGCAAGATCCGCATCGAGAAGGTCTGGTGCGCGGCCGACCCGGGCCAGGTGATGGATCCCTCGATCTTCGAGGCCCAGATGATGTCGGGGATCGTCTACGGACTGTCGTCGGCGATCGGCGAGGAGATCACCTTTGCCGACGGTGCCGCCCGGCAATCGAATTTCCACGACTATGCCCCGATGCGCATGCCCCAGTGCCCCGCAATCGAGGTCGGACTGTTGGAGACGGCCCACCGGATGGGCGGCGCCGGCGAACCCGGCACGCCGCCGTCGATCCCGGCCCTCGCCAATGCGGTCCATGCGCTCACCGGCAAGCGGATCCGCGCGATGCCGCTGTCGAAGGAGGTCGAGTTCGTGTGACACGGCCCGGCCGTCGCTAACGACGGTGCGGGCTCAATGCTTCTCCCTCACGTCGGCATGGACGGCGTGCTTGGAGAGCAGCAGCACCACCAGAAGCAGCACCGGCAGTACGGAGAAGACCCAGGCGAAGCCGGTGTGTTCGGCGATGAAGCCGATCGAGGAGGGAGCGAAGAGGGCGCCGGAGTAGCCCATGACGGTCGTGACGGAAAGCGCTACGCCCTGCGCAAAGCCCGGGAGGTTGCCGGCCGCGGAGAACGCGATCGGCACCATGTTGGAGATGCCGACGCCGCAGATGGCAAAACCCAGCATCGCCACATAGGCATTCGGCGCAAGGCCGGCGAGAACCATACCGACGATCGCGAGGACGGTGGAGACCCGCAGCGTCTTCACGGCGCCAAAGCGATCGCGCACATGGTCGCCGGCAAAGCGCATGATCGCCATGGTGGCGGAGAAGGCCCCGAAGGCGAAGCCGGAGAGGGCAAGCGAAGCGCCGAGCTCGTCGCGCATGTAGAGTGCGCCCCAGTCGAGGATCGAACCCTCCGGAATCATCGTGAACAACGCCATGACGCCGATCAGCCACGGCAGCGGCGAGAGCGGCAGCCGGATCTTCTGGCGTGTTTCGGCCGGGTGCGGCGCGTCGGCGAGAACCAGGCTCCAGAGGGCGGCAAGGCCGAGTGCTGCGAGCGCGGTCAGCAGTGTTGCGTGCCCAAGCACGCCGATCGTCTCGATGAGATAGCCGCCGGTGGTCGCCCCGAGGAAGGCGCCGAGGCTCCAGAAGGCGTGACAGGACGACATGATGGCCCGCCGCATGGATTTTTCCACTTCCACGGCGTTGGCGTTCATCGCGATGTCCATGGCGCCGGTCAGGCCACCGAAGAGGAAGATCGCCATCGCACCCCACCAGATGTTCGGGGCGATCGACAGCAGCAACAGGGTCGGCAGGAAGACGAGGGTCGCGCCCCTGAGCGCGCGGGAGGTGCCAAAATGGGCGATCAGGATGCCCGCGATCGGCATCAGCACGAGCGAGCCGATGCCGAAACAGACGATCATCAGGCCAAGCTGGGATTCGCTCAACGACAGGCGACTTGCGAACTCCGGGATCTTCGGAGCCCAGGCGCCCATAAAGGTGCCGTTCAGCAGGAACAGTCCCGATACGGCGATCCGCGACGGCGGATAATAGGACGATTTAACTCTGGCGTCGGTCGCCGTGCTGTCGTGCGAACTCATTGCGGGTCCTGTCTGTACGTCGCACCGTTTGCGGTGCGGATCGAAGTGCCTGACAAAGTATGCGTCAGGATGCGTCTAGTATTTTCATCCGGCCGGGCGAACGGGATGCCGGCCGCTCGGCACGCGTGAGGCGCACGCCGAGGGCGGCCAGCTCCAGAAGTTCCTGTTCGTCGGCATCCGCCTCGAGCACCGCCTGGCTCAGGTGCGTCAGCGGTATCACCGCATAAGGGGCTGCCACCGAGAGCTTGTCGTTGGTGACGGCAGCTAGAACCGCGCGGCTATGAAGGGCGACGAAGCGTTTGAACTCGGCCTCCTCGAAGCTGAAGGCGGTGACGCCGGCATCCGCATGCAGGCCGCAAACGCCGAGGATGCAAAGGTCCGGCCGAAGGGTCTCGGCATCGCGCAGCGCCTTTGCGCCGGTCGCAGCCCCGGTCTTCCTGTCGATCGGCCCGCCGATCTGGATGATCTCGATGCCTGGCCGATCGATCAGTGCCGCGGCGATCGCCGGCGCATTGGTGACGGCGGTCAGGTTCTTGTCCGCCGGTAGCGCACGGGCAATCGCCAGGTTGGTGCTGCCGGCGTCGAGGAAGATGGTGGAGCCGGGTTCGATGAGGAGAACTGCGGCGCGAGCGAGCGCTTCCTTGCGATCGACATCGACGCCGACGCGCTCGCTGAAAGAGGTTGACGGGCCGAATTGAAGCGCCCCGCCGTAGACGCGCCGACACAGGCCGGCGGAGGCCATCTCGCGCAAGTCGCGGCGGATGGTGTCCTCGGACACCCCGAGTTCAGTGGCGAGTTCAGCCGCGATGACCCTTCCGTGGCGGGCGAGCCGTTCCTGGATCAATGTTTGCCGTTCGCCGAGAAGCAGTTCGCTGATCGACATGGAATCCTCAATCGTGCATGAGCGTGAATAAATACGCATAAACAGGCAGGCGATCAAGTCAAAAGAGAAATGCCGGCATCGCTATGGACGCACCAGCGTCGCAAACAAAAACCCCGCCGAAGCCGGCGGGGTTGGTCTTTTCAAGCGGCTTGTTCCAGCCTGTTTTCCCTACTCGTTGCGGTTTCCGAGGAAACGCAGCAGGAACAGGAACAGGTTGATGAAGTCGAGGTACAGGGTGAGGGCTCCCATGATCGCTTTGCGGCCGGCAACGCCGACCTCGTCGCCCTCATAGTACATCTCCTTGATCTTCTGCGTATCCCAGGCGGTCAGGCCGGCGAAGACCAGAACGCCGATCGCGGAGATCGCGAAGTCAAGCGCAGACGACTGCAGGAACAGGTTAACCAGCGAGGCGATGATCAGGCCGAACAGGCCCATCACCATGAACGAACCCATGGCGGAGAGATCGCGCTTTGTCGTGTAGCCGTAGAGCGACAGAGCGCCGAACGCCGCAGCCGAGACGAAGAACGTCTGAGCGATGCTGGCGCCCGTGTAGATCAGGAAGATCGACGACAGCGACAGGCCCATCAGCGCGGCATAGACCCAGAAGGTCATCTGCGCGGCGGCGACGCTCATCGATTGAATGCGGAAGCTCAGGAAGAACACCAGCCCGAGCGGCGCAAGCATGACCACCCACTTCAGCGGGCTGACGTAGATCGCCTGACCGAACGCGGTGAGTTGTCCGCCCGAGAATGCCGCCTGCGAGGCGAAGAACGCCACGACGCCGGTAATCGCTAGCCCGAATGCCATCAGGTTGTAGACCTTCAGCATATAGGCGCGAAGACCCTCATCGATGACGGCGCCGGCTTGCGTGCCGGTCGTCGGTCGGGCCTGGTAATTGCGGAGATCAGCCATTTTTTCCTCTCGAAAGCCCCGTAGGTTTCTTCGGTGTCGGGTATCGCATCCAGTCCCGAAGGACCGAGGTGTCTTTCGGACCCTCCCGGCTTTCTACCGGTTTTGGCCCAACAACCCAGGCGCCGCTGCGGAGCTCAGCATGCCTTGCGGAAAATATGATAACGAAACCCGCCGAGTACAAGACCCAACGTTGAATCATCGATCAACTTCGCGAGAGGATGGGCGGCGCGAGCCGCAGCGGCAAGCGCGCGATTTCGTCGGTCAAAGCTCCCTCAGAACCGGGGCCGCCTTCTGTCCCAGCACGCGCCAGGTGCCGGCCAGCCCGATGCCGACGGTCATGAGAAGCGCGATGACGACCGTCATGATGGCGACATCCGGGAGAAAGCGGGACGGCAGCGTCATGATCCTGCTGACGACGAACCAGGCGGCAACCCCGCCGGAGAAGAGCGCGAAAACGGCGGTCGCGAGTCCCAGCATCATGTACTCGTAGCCAAAGGCCCGAATCAGGGTGCGACGCGTGGCGCCGAGCGTCTTCAGCACGACGGCGTCGTGTGTGCGGGCACGGTTGCCGGCCGCCAGCGCGCCCGCGAGCACGAGCACGGAGGCGATGAGGGCAACGGCGGCAGCCGCGCGAATAGCAACCGCAAGCTGGTTCATCAGTTCGCTGACGATTTCCAGCGCGTCCTTCACCCGCACGCTGGTGATCGTCGGATAGGCATTGGTGAGAGCGCGGAGCGTGGTGGCCTCCTGTTCCGCGGTCGCCTTCGGATCGATCATCGTCGCCAGCCAGGCGTGCGGCGCGCCGGCGAAGGTGTTCGGCGAAAACACCATCACGAAGTTGATCGACAGTGATTCCCATTCGACGTTGCGAAAATTGGCGATTCGGGCGGTGACGTTGCGGCCGAGCACATTGACCGTCACCGTGTCGCCGAGCTTCAGGCCGAGTTCGCCGGCTTCCTCGGCCGAAAAGGACACCAGCGGTTCGCCGGAATAGTCAGCCGGCCACCATTCACCCTGCGCTAGCGTCGAGTTCTCCGGCACGTTCTTCGCGTAGGTGATGCCGCGGTCGCCCTGCAGCACCCAGCGTCCGGCCGGCGGCACGTTGCGGCGCGAGATGTCCTCGCCGTTGAAGGCGACGATCCGGCCGCGCAGCATCGGCACTTCGATGATCTTGCCATCCGGCATGTTTTTCTTCAGCAGCGCGCGAAACCCTTCCAAATCCGCTCGCTGGATATCGATGAAGAAGAAGTTCGGTGCCCGCTCCGGCAGGCTCCCGGTCAGCTCGCGCCGCAGATTGCCGTCGATCAGCGTCAGCGTCACGAGCAGCGTCAGGCCAAGCCCAAGCGACAGCACGACGGACGGCGTCAGCGCGCCAGGCCGATGGATGTTGCCGATCGCCAGCCGGAGCGCCGGCGAATTGACGCGCGGCGCCCGGCGGGCGATCGCCGTCACGAGGAATGCGACGAGGCGCAGTACGATGAAGGCAAAGGCGATCGAACCGAGGAAGACGAGCGCGATGGTGCGGTCGTAGGCCGTCAGAACAGCCAGCCCCGCAAGGGCTGCGAGGAAAAGGCCAGCGCCGAGAATGTAGGGCCAGGCCGGCAGCCGCCGGCGCTCAAATCCCTGCTCACGGAAGAGGGCCGTCGCCGGAACCTCGCGAGCATGGCCGAGCGGCATGATCGCGAAGGCAAGGGCCGTGATCAGCCCGAAGCCGGCTGCCAGCACCAGAGCGGCGGGATAGACGGCGATTTCGGATGGGACCGGCAAGATGCCCTGGAGGAAACGCATCGCCACGATGGGTATGAGCGCACCAAGCACGAGACCGATCGCAATCCCGATGACGGCAATCAGGGAGATCTGGATCAGGTACATGGCCGATATCAGCCCGGCCGGGGCGCCGAGGCATTTGAACGTCGCGATGACGCCGCGCTTGGAATCGATGTAGGCGCGCACTGCGTTGGCAACGCCCACGCCGCCGACGATCAGCGCCGTGAGGCCGACCAGTGTCAGAAACTGCGAGAAACGGGTGATGTTGTTGGAGAGCGCCGGCGCGGCGTTGTTGCTCGTGCGTACCGACCACCCGGCGGACGGGAACGCTTTTTCCGACTGCTTGCGGATGGATGACAGCTTGTTTTCGGCGGGGTCGTGCAGGCGGATCTTGTAGGCATGTTCGACAAGGCTGCCGGTCTGAACCAGACCCGTCGCCGCCAGGGCTTCGGTCGATATCATCAGTCGCGGCGCCAGACCGAACCCCTCCGAAAGGGCGTCCGGCTCGCGATTGAGCGTTGCCGTGATCCGGATGCGGGCTGTGCCGAGGCGCAATTCGTCGCCGACGCGAATGCCGAGCCGCTCAAGCAGAAGCGGTGCTGCCAGGGCGCCATAGCTTTCGCCCTCCTTGGCAAACAATTCGGCAAGCGAACGCTGCGGCGACGTTTCGACCGTGCCGTAAAGCGGATAGGCGCCGTCGACGGCCTTGAGTTCCACAAGCGCCTGGTCGGAGCCGTCGGGCAGGCGGGCCATCGAGCGCAGGTCCGAGGAGACGGAGACGGTGCCGAGCTTGTCGAAATAGGCGCGCTCCTCGGCCGTGGCCACCCGGTTTCTCAGCTGGAAGCGTACATCGGCGGCAAGCAGCGATTGACCCTGGGCGTCGATGGCAGAACTGATGGCGCGGGAGACGGAATTGACGCCGGCAATGGCGGCGGTGCCGAGCGCGATGCAGGCGAGGAAGATATAAAACCCACGCAGACCACCGCGCATCTCGCGCACGGCAAACCGTGCGGCGAGCGAAAGCCAGGCTGTCGGGCTTGCTGCCCCGGTCATGCGGGCACCCGTTTCGTTTTGGTGGCGACGGCGTCCCCCGCGTCGATGACGATCTCGCCGGAGCGCATGCGCACCTGGCGCTGGCAGCGTGCGGCAAGCGCCGCATCATGGGTGACGAGCACAAGCGTCATGCCGCGACGGGCCTGCTCGGCGAAGAGAAGATCGGAGATCTGCCGCCCGGTGTCGGCGTCGAGGTTCCCGGTCGGCTCGTCGGCGATCAGCAGCCGCGGTTGCGGCGCAAGGGCGCGGGCAATGGCGACGCGCTGCTGCTCGCCGCCGGAAAGCTGGCCCGGATAATGCGACAGGCGCTCGCCAAGCCCGACCGCCTCCAGTTCGCGTCGGGCGATGGCAAACGCGTCGCGCACATTGGCAAGTTCGAGCGGAACCGCGACGTTTTCGAGCGCCGTCATGTTGGGAATCAGGTGGAACGACTGGAAAACGATGCCGATGTTGCGGCCACGGAAGTCGGCGACCTGGTCCTCTGTCATGCTATGGAGGGCTGCTCCATCGATTTGGACTTCGCCCCGATCCAGCTTCTCAAGGCCGGCCAGAACCATCAAAAGCGTCGACTTCCCCGATCCCGAAGGACCGACGATGCCCACCGATTCGCCGCGGCCGATCGAAAGGTCGACCTGCTTCAGCACATGGACGGAGGCCGCGTCCTGTCCAAGGGTGAGGTCCGCCTTTTTGAGATCGATGATGGTTTCGCCCACGGAAATCTATCCTATATCTTGATACATTGCAGGGCTGGCACCGCGCCGGAACCGTTGCGCTCGTAAAATTGCATGCCCCGCCTGAACCGTCCCGGTTCTGCGGGGCAGCGCCAGCAACTTAGGATCATCGGTATGCCGTTTAAAGCTGCTCACGGAATTTTCATCGCGCTGGTGCTGGCCGCCACCTCCATCGTGCGGCCTGCCGCCGCCGAGCCCGTCCAGATCGTCGGCTTCGGCGACAGCCTGATGGCAGGATACCAGCTTCCGGTCGAGGAGGCCTTCCCGGCCCAGCTCGAAAAGGCACTCAGGGCCAGGGGGCTGGATGTCTCGATCGCCAACGCCGGCATTTCCGGCGACACGACCTCCGCCGGTCTCGCCCGCATCGACTGGTCGGTGCCGGAGGGAACGAAGGGCGTCATCCTTGAGCTCGGCGCCAACGACGCGCTTCGCGGCATTCCGCCGGAACAGACGGAACAAAACCTGGATAAGATGGTTTCCGGCCTCAAGAGGCGGGGCATCGCCGTGCTGCTCGTCGGCATGCTGGCGCCGCCGAACATGGGCGAGGATTACGGCAAGCGCTTCAATAGCATCTACGCGCAAGTCGCCGGGAAGCACGATGTTCCCCTCTATCCGTTCTTCCTGGACGGCGTTGTCACCCATGCCGATCATCAACTCGACGACGGCATGCATCCGAACGCAAAGGGTGTCGCCGTCATGGTCGACAAGATGCTGCCGACGGTCGAAGCCTTCGTCAAAAGCCTGGGGGTAATCGACTGAGGCTTTTCGCGCCTGCGAAATTTGGGTTGCGCCCCAAGGCAATGCATGATTCGCTGGTGCTACGACTACAGATTCGGGGAGCTCGCCATGCCGAGACTATTCGTTGCCCTCGAAGTGCCGCGCAATGCCGCAATGAGCCTGTCTCTGCTCCGCGGCGGTCTCCAGGGAGCGCGCTGGATCGACGTCGAGAACTTCCATATCACGCTGCGGTTCATCGGCGACGTCGATGGCCGGACCGCCGATGAGGTCGTCGACAAGCTCGATCGCATCGAACGGCCCGAGTTCCAGCTTTCGCTGGCCGGTGTCGGCTCGTTCGGCTCGAAGAAGCCGCATTCGATCTATGCCGGGGTGTCGCCCGCACCGGAAATGTATGCGCTGCAGGCGGAGATCGAGCGCATCTGCCAGCGCCTTGGCCTGCCGGCGGATCCGCGCAAGTTCACCCCGCACGTGACACTCGCCCGGCTGCGCAATGCCCGGCTGGAGGATGTGGTCCATTACCTGTCGGGACGGGCAAACTTCGCGTCCTCACCGTTTCTCGTCAATCGCTTCGTGCTGATGTCATCGAAGGAATCGGTCGGCGGCGGGCCCTACGTGACGGAGGAAGTCTTCCCCTTGTTCGAAGCCGGCCCGGCGTTCGGCGTGGCGGCGATGGAAGCGCATCCACGATAGAGCAGGCGATAGACGGTCTCGAATTCGGCGGTGTCGCCATAGTAGGGATCGGGTATGTCTTCCAGGGTGCCGAACGCTCGTATTGAGAACAGTTCGATGCTTGCCCGGCGGATCGGAGGCGCAACGTCTGTCAGGTCGCGCAGATTGCTGCGGTCGAGCGCCAGGATGAGGTCGAAGCGGTCGAAGTCCGCGGACGACACCTTGCGCGCCTTCAATCGCGAAATATCGATGCCGTGATCAGCCGCAACCGCGATTGCGCGCTCGTCTGGGGCGTGGCCAACGTGCCAGCCGCCGGTTCCGGCCGAATCGATCACGAAATCCTGACCGTGGCCTTCCTCAGATACCAGATGACGGAGGATTCCTTCCGCGAGCGGTGATCGGCAGATGTTGCCGAGGCAGACAAACAGGATGGAAAGCGGGGCCACGCAGACCTCCTTGAAGGTGAAGGGCGGCAAACTATCTGCTAAGACAAAGCCCTGCAACGGAGGACGCATCGATGAAGCAGGAGAAACTCGGCAAGGAAGCGATCACCTCCAGTCTCGCCATGCTCGAGGACTGGACGCTTGAGGACGATGGGCTGGCGATCGCCAAGTCGTTCAAGTTCAAAGGTTTTACCGATGCTTTCGCCTTCATGTCGGAAGCGGCTCTGGCGGCGGAGCGGCTCAACCACCATCCCGAATGGTTCAACGTCTACAATCGGGTGGACGTGCGGCTGACGACGCACTCTTCCGGCGGCGTGACGGCGCTTGATTTCCGGTTGGCCGAGGCGATGGAGAAGGCGGCGCGCGAGCGATGAAAATGCCTTGCTGCAGGGATTGCGGGTTCCCATATTTGTGGACGCGTCGATATTGACCGTCGGTGCAGGGAGTGTGTCGGAATGGACGATGTGAAAATTGGCGAAATCCTGCTGCCCGGCGATGAGGATGAGCAGCATAGGCAGCAACAGCGCGTCCGCGATCGTTTCTGGCCGGTGCTGAAGCGGGCCTTCCGTCAGGTCCCGTTCAGTCGCGACCTCGTCGCCGCCTATTTCTGCGCGCTTGACCGCAGGACGCCGACGCGCGTGCGCGGCATTCTGCTGGCGGCGCTCGCCTATTTCGTCCTGCCGATCGACGGCATTCCCGACCTCCTCGCCGGCATCGGGTTCTCCGACGACATCGCCGTGCTGACGGCCGCCTTCGCCGCCATTCGCGGCCATATTCGTGAAGACCACTACCTGTCGGCTGACCGCGCCCTGGCGGACGGTTTGCCGGATGCTGTTTGATCGGCTTGCGATGTTGCGCGCACCCTGAAGCCCGCAACGGAGCAGCGGCGGCGTTCTCGACTTGCGTCAAACTCTTGCCCGAATCTTTGTCGACTAACTCATCGTGATGGGATGGGCTTCGCCATCGGCACCCTGCGGTTTCGCCATGACATCCTGCATGCGGTTTGCATTGCAGCAGGTTTCATAGTAACCGCCGGTTCGATGAAATGAGCGTCTGTTGACGATTTGGTAACCAGAATTAAGTCAAATTAAATCAAATCGTGATGATGCGAGCCGTCACGTCCGTCTGGGCGAAAGACAGCAAGACAACCGGCAGGGAATCATGTTCGTAAGGAAAATCGCAACCGCACTTACCCTCGTACTGGCAACGGCCGGCGTTGCATCGGCGCAATCGCCGACCCGGATCCAGCAGTTCAACGCCTGGGGGGCATACTCCTACCAGTCGAGCGGCGGAAAGGTCTGCTACGTTCTGTCCGTGCCGAAGGAGAAGGCGCCGGCCAGCGTCGATCACGGCGACATCTTCTTCCTGGTGTCGCAGCGTCCGGGCCAGAACATCTCCTACGAGCCACAGGCCATGATGGGCTACCCGCTGCAGGAAAACTCAAAGGTCAATGTCGTCATCGACGGCCGAACGTTCGTCATGTTCACCAAGGGCAATTCGGCCTGGGTCGAGAATGCCGCAGAGGAACCGGCCCTGGTCGCGGCCATGAAGTCCGGCAAGGATATGGCCGTCAAGGCCACCTCGCGCCGCGGCACCGGCACCACCTATTCCTACTCGCTGTCGGGCATCTCGGCGGCGCTGAAGCAGATCGAAACCTGCAAGTAGGCCACTGAAGAAGCTGACATGCGCAAGGCCGGTCGATCGACCGGCCTTTTGCTTTGCGGATCTCAGGCCGCGATTGCGCCCTCCACCTCCAGCGCGCGTGACTCTGCGGCCGAAGGATGCTAAAGGCGCCGCTAGCGTGAGGAGCCGCGCGCAGCCAGTTGCGCCGCCGGGTTCCGAAGACTTCATGTTCGATGGGCGGCAAATCCGCGGGCCGATGGCCGCGCAGGCTCTTTGCCGCGATGGGATTGCAGTGATGGCCAGCTTGGATTTCCTGAACGGGGCGGAGCCCGCGACCGAAAAGCCTGTGCGCAAGCCGCGAGAGGCGGAAAAACCGTCGCTGATCGGGCTTTCGCGCGACGATATGGGCAAGGCTCTCGTCGAGAAGGGTGTGCCGGAGCGGCAGGTCAAGATGCGCGTCAGCCAACTCTGGCACTGGTTGTACGTGCGCGGCGTTTCCGATTTCGACCACATGCTGAATGTGTCGAAGGACATGCGCGAGATGCTGAAGGAGCACTTCACCATCGCTCGCCCCGAGATCGTCGAGGAGCAGGTGTCGAACGATGGCACGCGCAAGTGGCTGCTGCGCTTTCCGCCGCGTGGCGCGGGCCGTCCGGTCGAGGTCGAGACGGTCTACATCCCCGAAGAGGGTCGCGGGACGCTCTGCATTTCCAGCCAGGTCGGCTGCACGCTC
Organism: Mycoplana ramosa; assembly: GCF_041930185.1. Lineage (NCBI taxonomy): Bacteria > Pseudomonadati > Pseudomonadota > Alphaproteobacteria > Hyphomicrobiales > Rhizobiaceae > Mycoplana > Mycoplana ramosa. The sequence continues at coordinate 163,877 of NZ_JBHEEW010000003.1, forward strand.
ACCTGCTCCTTCTGCCATACCGGCACGCAAAAGCTGGTGCGTAACCTGACGGCGGAGGAAATTCTCGCCCAACTTCTGCTCGCCCGCGACCGGCTCGGCGACTTCCCTGACCGCGATACGCCGGCCGGCGCCATCGTGCCATCGGAAGGCCGCAAGGTCTCCAACATCGTCATGATGGGCATGGGCGAGCCGCTCTACAATTTCGAGAACGTCAAGCAGGCGCTGTTGATCGCCACCGATGGCGACGGGCTGTCGCTGTCGAAGCGGCGTGTGACGCTGTCGACCTCCGGTGTCGTGCCGGAAATCTACCGGACCGGCGAGGAGATCGGCGTGATGCTGGCGATTTCGCTGCACGCCGTGCGCGACGAACTGCGCGACATGCTGGTGCCGATCAACAAGAAGTACCCGTTGAAGGACCTGCTCGACGCCTGCCGCGCCTATCCGAGCCTGTCGAACGCGCGTCGCATCACCTTCGAATACGTGATGCTGAAGGACGTCAACGACAGTCTCGAGGATGCCAAGCTGCTGGTGAAGCTGCTGAAGGGCATTCCGGCGAAGATCAACCTCATCCCCTTCAATCCATGGCCGGGCACGAACTACCAGTGTTCGGATTGGGAGCAGATCGAGAAGTTCGCCGATTTCGTCAACCAGGCGGGCTACGCCTCGCCGATCCGCACCCCGCGCGGCCGCGACATCCTCGCCGCCTGCGGCCAGTTGAAGTCGGAATCCGAGCGCATGCGGAAGGTCGACCGCCTCGCCTACGAGGCGATGATGATCGCCGGCCACGGCGAGGACGACTGAAGCGCCTGCGGGCGCGTCAGCGGCCCTGCGTCATGAAGATCTTCGCCGCGAAGATCGAGAACACGCCGGCGAAGGTATAGTCGAGGCCGCGCAGCACCCTCTTGTTGTTGCGCAGCCAGATCGACAGTTTGTCGGCCGCAAGCACGATGATTGTGTTCACCGGCATGCCCAACACGATGAACAGCAGGCCGAGGACGACGAGCTTGCCCGTCACGTCGGGATCACCGGCGGAGACGAATTGCGGCAGGAAGGTCATGAAGAAGATGATGACCTTCGGGTTCAGCAGGTTCACCCAGAAGCCGGTCGAGATATTTCCCCACGCGCAAGCGCCTTTCGGTGCGCTCGTATTCGGCATGTCGGAAAAGCTCGAGCCAACCCGCACGGCCCGGATCGCAAGCCAGAGCAGGTAGCCTGCGCCACCGGTCTTGAGGATCGTGAAGGCGGTGGGCGAGGCGGTAATCAGTGCCGAGATGCCGAAGGCGACCAGCAGCGTGTGCACGACGATGCCCAGGCTGGTGCCAAGCACCACGAAGAGCGCCGGGCCACGTCCCTGCGATAGCGCTCGGCTGATCGACAGCGTCATGTCCGGCCCCGGCGTCGCAGCGAGCAAAAGGCTTGCTGCCGTGAAGGCGATGAAGGTGGCAGGTGCGGGTAACAAATCCACAATGGTCGTCCCAGGAAGGCATTGCATGGCAGTGATGCTGGATCTGTTATTAGCTCTCCACGCACGCCGTGACAATCACATGCCGGGGGCGATTTTATCGTTACTGCTGCAGCAGTTGCTGCTGTCGCCTGATTTCAGGATCGACCAGATTGGCCTCCCGGCCAAGGCGAAAACCAAACAGGCTTTCGAACCGCTCGGCGCCCAGGATTCGACCGACCTCGTCCAGAAATTGCTGGTTGCGCGCATTGATCGCAGCGGCGCTGGGGAGATCGTCCTCCGGACGCGTCAATGCCGCAGATTTCTGAAACTACGCCCTCAGTCGCAACAACTGCGCAAGCTTCACCCGGCACGATCGCTTGCTTCGGCGTATAATCTCGCTAAAAGTGCCGGCGAAATCTTTGCGCGGCATGACCGCATTCCCTGACACCAGACGGACAGACAACCATGGCATCTCCCAAGCAAGTCAAGAAGGTCGTTCTCGCCTATTCCGGCGGCCTCGACACCTCGATCATCCTGAAATGGCTGCAGACCGAACTCGGGGCCGAAGTCGTCACCTTCACCGCCGACCTCGGCCAGGGCGAGGAGCTGGAGCCGGCGCGCAAGAAGGCCGAGATGCTCGGCATCAAGGAGATCTTCGTCGAGGACGTGCGCGAGGAGTTCGTCCGCGACTTCGTCTTCCCGATGTTCCGCGCCAATGCCGTCTACGAGGGCGTCTACCTGCTCGGCACCTCGATCGCCCGCCCGCTGATCTCCAAGCACCTGATCGAGATCGCCAGAAAGACCGGCGCCGACGCGATCGCCCACGGCGCCACCGGCAAGGGCAACGACCAGGTCCGCTTCGAGCTGTCGGCCTATGCGCTGAACCCCGACATCAAGATCATTGCCCCCTGGCGCGACTGGTCGTTCAAGAGCCGCACGCAGCTGCTCGAGTTCGCCGAGCAGCACCAGATCCCGGTCGCCAAGGACAAGAAGGGCGAGGCGCCGTTCTCGGTCGACGCCAACCTGCTGCACTCGTCTTCGGAAGGAAAGGTCCTGGAAGACCCGGCCGTCGAGGCGCCCGAATACGTGCACATGCGCACGATTTCGCCGGAGGCCGCGCCCGACAAGGCGACCGTCATCACCGTAGGCTTCGAGCGCGGCGATGCCGTCTCGATCAACGGCGTGCGCATGTCGCCGGCAACGCTGCTGTCGACGCTCAACACCTATGGCCGCGACAACGGCATCGGCCGCCTCGACCTCGTCGAGAACCGCTTCGTCGGCATGAAGAGCCGCGGGGTCTACGAGACGCCCGGCGGCACGATCCTGCTGGCGGCGCACCGCGCGATCGAGAGCATCACGCTCGACCGTGGCGCTGCCCACCTGAAGGACGAGCTGATGCCGCGCTATGCCGAACTGATCTACTACGGCTTCTGGTTCTCGCCGGAGCGCGAGATGCTGCAGGCGGCGATCGACCTTAGCCAGAAGAATGTCGAGGGCGAGGTGACGCTGAAGCTCTACAAGGGCAACGTCATGGTGATCGGCCGCCAGAGCGACAAGTCGCTCTATTCCGACAAGCTCGTCACCTTCGAGGACGACCAGGGCGCCTACGACCAGAAGGACGCCGCCGGCTTCATCAAGCTGAACGCGCTGCGCCTGCGCACGCTGGCCGCCCGCGACCGCAAAGGCTGATCCGCCCCGGACAGATCCGACAAAATGAGCCCTGCCGGGGGAAACTCCGGCGGTGCTCCTTTGTTTTTATCGAACGATCAGACCGCTCGCTTGAAAATAAAGACGCCCCGAACGAGCCGGGGCGTCTGAAAGCGGTCTGCCGCACCGTGAAACCCTTCCGGCGCGGGGGCTGCGCGTTGGGTGACCGAAGGCGTTTTTCTGCGCAAACGGAATGCGCAAGCGGTGCGCGGCCTTTGTGCAGGCTCGGGTGACGTTTAGGCTTGTCTGGCTTTTCGATTGGCGTAACGTCGATCGCGCTCGGCCTTGCGAGCGGCCTCGTCCTCGATGACGCGAGCGATGCGATCTCGGTCCGCCGCCTCGCGCGCTTCGACCTCGGCTCTCGCAGCAGCCGTGATTGCGGCCTCGCGCGCTGCAGCCTCGGCCTGCATGCGCTCCCGCTCCTCGATCTTGACCCGCTCCCGCTCGGCGCGCCGTTCTTCCCTGGCCGCGGCGATCGCCTGACGCTCCGCCTGGCGGGCTTGCTGTGTCGGCTCAGCGGCTATTTTTGCCGCACGATAGGCCTGCAGCAGAGCCGCCTTGGCGTTGGCGGCAGCACCGCGCCGATCGACGAGTTCATTGTCTCTGGTGTTTCTCAAATCTAGATCCTGGTTGAGGAGTTGCGGTATGAAGGTCAGGCTTTTTGGCCCGCTTCAATATGAGGGAGGCGGTCGCTGCTGCCCGATCATCCGATTCCTTTGTCAGGCGGGCTTCCCTTAGGCGCAGGGTCTTTTCCTCGCGGGCCCGGACGATCGCCTCCTGCTCCTCGACCGCGCGGTCTCGCGCAAAGAATTGCGATTGAGCCTTGGAAAAGGCGATCTCGGCCTGTTGGCGCGATTTGCTGTGTGTTTGTGTCATTGTGGCCCTGACTTTGGCAGGCTCGGCCGACCGAGCGGCAATAAAAAAGGCCAGGCAAATTGCCTGACCTTCGTTCGGATCACGCTCTCGACAGTGCCAGTACATCCGTGGTCAAGGGAGAGCACGATACCGATTTAGGCAGCCTGGAGGTTGCAGGCAGACATTTTGCCCGACTTGCTGTCGCGTTCCAGGTCATAGCCGAGCTTCTGGCCTTCGACGATCTCGCGCATTCCGGCGCGCTCGACGGCGGAGATGTGGACGAACGCGTCCGGGCCGCCGTTGTCGGGCTGGATGAAGCCGAAGCCCTTGGTGGAATTAAACCATTTAACTGTGCCAGTGGTCATGATGAACCCTTTCATAGCATATTGAACGACCGCCGCGAGGTTGCGCTGCGGTTAGTGATATAGCGATTTTTGAGAGAAAGGTTCGTTCAGGGCGCGGTTGCAAAATGCGCGGGAAGCAAAGCTCAGCAAGCAAATATCGATTTGTCTTAGGTAACGGTAGTGCAGCCCAATGTCAACCTTTACTTTCTTGAGTTCTGATTTATGCAAAATCTATAGAGCTCGCCGAACAAGCAAAAACACTCAAAAATCAGCGGAATCTTTATAAAAAACCCACGCAAAATTTCTTTTGCGTGGGGGAAAGAAACACGGCAGCGCACCATTATACTTTGAAGCTGGGCGCTAGCGGTGATGCCTGGAACTCAGCTCGCGGCGCGGGCGCCGTGCTGGTCCTGGGCGTAGTAGTGGCCGAAACGGTTGGCGAGGAAGGCGTCGAGGCCGATTTCTTCCTGCTTGACGAAGCCCTTGGCGCGCAGCGAGCCGTCGGCCAGCATGTCGAGCACGGCGCAGATCGAGCCGGCGGTGGTGATCTGGATCGCCGAGTGCATGCGGCCGGCGATGACGGCGCTGTAGACCTTGTTGGCGTAGGTTTCCTGGATCAGGCGGCCGTCCTTGCGGCCCGAGACGGTGACGAAGATGATCACGACGTCCTGGGTCGTGGTCGGCAGGGCGTTCTCGAAGATGTCCTTCAGCACTTCGCGGCGATGGCGCAGGCCGAGGTCGTTCAACAGCGCCTTCATGATCGCGGCGTGGCCGGGATAGCGGATGGTCTTGTAGTTCAGCGTCCGTACCTTGCCTTCCAGCGTCTCGCACAGCGTGCCGAGGCCGCCGGAGGTGTTGAAGGCTTCGTAGGTGACGCCGTCGAGCGAGAATTCTTCGCGCTCTTCGAGAGCCGGGACCTCGATCAGCGAGCCTTCGACGATCGCCTCGCAGGGCTCGATGTATTCGTTGATGACGCCGTCGGTGCTCCAGGTGAGGTTGTAGTTGAGCGCGTTCGACGGATATTGCGGCAGCGCGCCGACGCGCATGCGCACGCTTTCGAGCGTGTCGAAGCGGCTGGCGAGATCGTTGGCGCAGATCGAGATAAAGCCTGGCGCCAGGCCGCACTGCGGGATGAAGGCGGTCTGGGCGTTGGCGGCGATGCGCTTGACGGCGCGGGTGGATTCGACGTCTTCGGTCAGGTCGAGATAATGGATGCCGGCGGCTGCGGCGGCCTCGGCGATCGCGACGGTCAGGTGATAGGGCGCAGCGCTCAGAACGGCAAACTTGCCCTTCAGAAGCTCGACGAGCGCCTTGCTGTCGGCAATGTCGACGACGGCGGTGGAGACGGCCTTGTGCGCTTCGATGGCAGCGAGTTGTTCGGCGGAGCGGTCGGCGACGGTAACGTTGTAGTCCCCGCTATGCGCGAGCAACCGCGCAATGGTGGAGCCGATCTTGCCCGCGCCGATGACGACGATGTCTTTCATGGATGCTTCCCCTATAAGGCGATAAACTGACCTCCGGATCTTGCCGTCGATTTTTGTCGATTTACAGCTTCGGATTTGGCATATTGCACCATCTGTATCGGCAAAATGACGGCCAAAATGAGCATTTCGACGCTAGGCATCAAGGACCGCGAGCTGCTCGCGATCCTCAGCGAAAACGCCCGCGAGCAGACCGCGACGATCGCGCGAAGGCTGGGTCTGTCGCGCACGACCGTGCAGGCGAAGATCGAGCGGCTGGAACGCGAAGGGGTGATCACCGGTTACGGCGTGCGGCTTTCGGACGAATACGAGGGCGGCATGGTAAAGGCGCACGTGCTGATCACCATCGCCCCAAAAACGCTGACGCGGATCACGACCGAACTGCACGCCATCACCGAGGTGCGCGCGCTTCACTCCGTTTCCGGTACCTTCGACCTCATTGCTATCGTCGCGGCGGCTTCGATTGCCGAACTGGATCATCTGATCGACCGGATCGGCGCGATCGAGGGCGTTGAGCGCACGCTCTCCTCGATCATCCTGTCGACGCGGATCAGCCGCTAGACTACAGCGCCGCGCGTCTTATAAGACGCGCAAAGGTCGATGTAGCGCTCTGAATTGCTGCATGTTTTTATCCTCAATCGGAACGATTTGAGGAAACATGCAGTAAGCGCCGCCGCTTTCTTTCGTCATCCCGGACCCGATCAGATCAAGTCCGGCATGACGGCGGAGGATTGGCTCTCTTCAGGCCAAAAACCGCTCCGGCCGGTACGGACCGATGTTGAGGACCGGGCGCTCGCCAAGCATTTTTTCTGCCAGCACGCGGCCGGTGATCGGGCCGAGCGTCATGCCGTGATGGGCATGGCCGAAGGCGAACCACAGGCCGGCGTGGCGCGGCGCCTTGCCGATGATCGGCATCATGTCGGGCGTGCAGGGGCGCGACCCTATCCACGGCTCGTCGTCGCGGCGCTCGGCGAGCGGGAAGAATTCGCGCGCCACCTTCTCGGCCCGACGCAATTGCACCGGCGTCTTGCGGGCGTCGCGCCGGGCGAACTCGGCGCCGGTCGTCAGCCGAATGCCGCGGTTCATCGGCGCGAGGAAGTATCCGCGCTCGGCATCCAGCACCCAGTTGTTCAGCTTCGCGCCCTCGGCAGCGCCATAGTGCATGTGGTAACCGCGCTTGACGGCCAGCGGGAAATGGTAGCCGAGCTTGCGCGTCACGGTGTCGGCCCAGGGGCCGAGCGCGACGACGACGTCGCGGGCTTCGAGCGGCCCCTCCGGGGTGGCGATCCGCCAGCCCTCGCCCTCCAGCACATGCTCGATCGTCGCGGCGTCACCCGCAGCCACCGTGCCGCCGAGCGACTGGAAATAGTTCACGTAGGCCTTCAGCAGCGCGCCCGGATCGAGGATCGACCAGGGATCGGTCCAGCGCAGGCCGCCGGTCAGGTCCGCGCGGATGTCGGGTTCGACCTGCTTCATCTCGGCGGCCGTGAACTTCTGGTGATTGACCCCGAATTTCGCCGACCACTGCTCGGCCTCTGCGTAGGCCGCATCGCGCGCCTTTTCGGTGCGGAACACCTTCATCCAACCGTCCTTGCGGATCAGCGCGCCGGCGCCGGAGGCGTCGATCAGGTCGGCGTGCTCGCTGATCGAGTGCTCGATCAGCGGCGCGTACATGTGGGCGATGTTCTGGTGCTGCCGGAAGCCGGAATGCCACCAGTAGCGGGCGAGAAACGGCACCAGCCCCGGCAGGGCCGCGAGGTGATAATGCGCATCGATGGTGTTGTTCAGCGCGTAGCGGAACAGCGCGCCGAAATCGTGCGGAAAGCCGTAAGGATAGACGCCCTCGCGCTGGATCAGGCCGGCATTGCCGTAGGACGTCTCCTCCGCCGGCCCGCGCCGGTCAACCAGCACCACCGATTTTCCCCGCCGCGCCAGATGGATCGCCGTCGAAATGCCGACGACGCCCGCGCCCAGAACGATGACATCCGTCTTCATGTGTTCCGCCTCAATTCTCTCCCCGTTGCAGCGATCAATGCACGCGGGCGGGCACGGACGCAAGGCACCCTAAGCGCGATGCGTCGGCTACAGCGAGGTGGTGATCCCGCCGTCGACATAGAGCGTATGGCCGTTGACGAAGGAGGAGGCGTCGGAGGCGAGGAAGACCGCGGCGCCGACCAGTTCTCCGACCTCGCCCCAGCGCCCCGCCGGCGTCCGCTTCTCCAGCCAGGCGGTAAACTGCGGATCGTCGACCAGCGCCTGGTTCAACGGTGTGCGAAAATAGCCCGGCGCGATGGCGTTGACCTGCAGGCCGTGCCGCGCCCAGTCGGCGCACATGCCGCGGGTGAGATTTCGCACCGCCCCCTTGGTCGCGGTATAGGGGGCGATGCCGGGACGCGCCAGTTCGCTCTGCGCGGAGGCGATGTTGATGATCTTGCCGCGTCCGCGCCCGATCATGTGACGGGCGACGGCCCGGGAGACGTGGAAAACGCTGGAGACGTTGGTGCGCAACAGCTCGTCCCACTTCTCGACGGGGAAGTTCTCGAGCGGGGCGCGAAACTGTATGCCGGCATTGTTGACGAGGATGTCGATCGGGCCGGTCTCCGCCTCGATCACCGCGACCATCTGTGCTGCGGCCGCACCGTCCGTGACGTCGAAGGGCGCGGCCTGCGCCGGATAGCCCTTGTCACGCAGGACCTTGACAGCGCCCGCCAGTTTTTCGGCCGACCGGCCGTTCAGCAGCACGCTGGCGCCGTGGGCGGCGAGACCCTCGGCGATCGCAAACCCGATGCCTTGTCCCGAGCCGGTGATCAGGGCTCTTCGGCCGGTGAGATCGAACAATGGATAGGGCATGGCCATCGATCCTTTTCGCTGCAGGCCGCGGCGACCCGCTCGCCTTGGCCGAGGGGATCATGGCAGGACGCGCAATGCCAGCCAAACCAAAACGCGCCTGACGTCATCGGCCCGGCTTCACGCAGAATTACTGCCCTGCGAGCCGCAAAAGGTTCTCGATCGCCCCGCGCTCGAAGCCACCGATGCCTTCGCGGATGTCCGCACCGATGGCGGCGGCGACGGCATCCCCGTCACGCTTGCGCAGTGCTGCGATCGCCTCCTGATGGCGGTCGACGAAATAGAGCTGCTCCACGTATTCCATGGCGATGCCGAGAAACGGGCCGAGCTGCAGCCAGACGCTCTCCACCATCGGCATGATGATCTGGTCCGGATTGGCGGTGTAGAGCGTGCGATGGAATTCCTGGTTCAGCAGCAGGAGCGTGGTGGCGCTGTCCTTGCGCGCGATCGCCTCGTCCTGCGCCTTGTCGATCTCCACCAGCCGATCGATCTGCTTCTCCGTGATATGGTCGACGGCGCGTCGGGCGGCATGTTGCTCAAGCACGGTGCGCAGGGCAATCAGTTCGCCGAAGCGGTCGGCGGTCATCCTCGGCACCATGATGCGCCGGTTGTCGAGCACTTTCAGCGCCCCTTCCGAAGACAGGCGCCGCAACGCCTCGCGCACCGGCGTGGGGCTGCTTTCCATCGCTTCCGCGATGCCGCGGATGGTCAGGGCCTCTCCCGGGCGGATGGAGCCGACCATGATCGCCTGGCGAAGCCGCCGGTGCGCGTATTCATGCGTGGTCATCCCGTCCGGCCGCACCAGCGGCTGCAGCTTCAAAGCGCCCAACGTCCCCTCCTGACCCGCAAAAGGACACGACCGGTTTCGGTCGCGCCCTTCTTGTGCGGGTCTTACCAGCTTGACCGACAACAAGAAAGCGTGCATATATTAAAAATGTGATCACAAAAATCAATATGTGATATGGAAAAATCAATGCATGAATCTGAGGGGAACGACTGGCTCATCAAGGCGGAGTCGGTGGAGAGCATCCAGGCGGTCGTGTGCGACCTGAACGGCATCCTGCGCGGCAAACGCGTGCCGGTGAACCAGGCAAAAAAGGTGCTTGAGGGCGGCATCCGCATGCCGCTTTCGATCGTCGGCGTCGACGTCTGGGGCGAGGACATCGTCGGTTCGTCGCAGGTTTTCACCAGCGGCGACCAGGACGGCGTCTGCAGCCCGACGGGCCGCGGCGCGCTGCCGGTCAGTTGGACGCTGAAGCCGAGCGCGGTCGTTCCGCTCTGGCTGTTCAAGGAAGACGGCGAGCCGTTCCTCGCCGATCCGCGCCAGGCGCTGGCGAACATCGTCCGCCAGTACCACGAACTGGGGTTGCGGCCGGTGGTCGCCTCGGAATTGGAATTCTACCTGATCGATTCCGAGCCGGACCATGCCGAGCCGCCGATCTCGCCCTATACCGGCAAGCGCCTCGATTCCGACGCGATCCTGTCGATCGACGAACTCGACGACTTCGGCCAGTTCTTCTCCGACGTCTATGCCGAATGCGAGCGCCAGAACGTGCCGGCTGACTCGGCCGTCGCCGAGAACGGCATCGGCCAGTTCGAGATCAATCTGGTGCATTCGGACGATCCGTTGAAGGCGGCCGACGACGCTTTGTTCTTCAAGCGCATCATCAAGGGCATCGCCCGCAAGCACGGCTTTGCCGCCACCTTCATGGCCAAGCCCTACGGCCTGCGCTCGGGCAGCGGCATGCATGTGCACTTCAGCCTCGTCGACGAGGATGGCCGCAACGTTTTCGACGACGGTACCGAGCAGGGGTCCGACATCCTGCGCCACGCGGTGGCTGGGCTGACGCGGGGTATGGCGGAGACGACGCTGTTGTTTGCGCCGCACTACAATTCCTACCGGCGACTGCGTCCCGACACCCATGCGCCGACGTCGATCACTTGGGGCTACGAGAACCGCACCGCGGCGATCCGCATCCCGGGCGGCAACCCCGCGGCGCGCCGCATCGAGCACCGGGTCGCTGGCGCCGACGCCAACCCCTATCTCGTCATGGCCGGCATCCTCGGCGCAGCCCTGATGGGCATCCGCAACAAGTGGGAGCCGCCGGCGCCGGTCACGGGCAGCGCCTATCAGACGCGGGCACCACGCATTCCCAGCGAATGGGGCTCTGCCGTCACCGCCTTCGAGAACGGTTCGATCGTCTCGGAGATCTTCGATCCCGACTTCCGCTCGATGCTGATCGCCTGCAAGCGGCAGGAGATCGCCGGCTTCGCCGAGCAGGTGACCGACTTTGAGTTCAGCGCTTATCTGGAAATCGTCTGATGGCCAATAACACCCAATCCTATGCCGGCGACGGCGCCTACCCCGACAGCTACTACGCCGCCTCCCGCAACATCATCCGCACGCCCAAGGTCCTCGAGGGCGAGGTGCGGGCGGACGTGGCGGTGCTCGGCGCCGGCTATTCCGGCCTGTCGACCGCAATCCACCTTGCCGAAAAGGGCTACAAGGTCGTCGTCGTCGAGGGTGCAGGCATCGGCTGGGGCGCCTCCGGGCGCAACGGCGGCCAGATCGTCAATGGCCTCAACGCCAGCCTCGACACGATCAAGCGCCGCTATGGCGACGCCGCCGGCGCCTTCGTCGGCAGCCTCGTGCAGGAAGGCGGCAAGATCATCCGCCGCATCGTCAGCCAGTACGGCATCGGCTGCGACCTGAAGGACGGCAACATCTACGCCGCCTACACCGCCGCTCATATGCGCGAACTGGAGCACAAGAAGGCGCTGTGGCAGAGCTATGGTATGGATGATCACCAGTTGCTCGACAAGGAGGCGATGCGCAAGCTCGTCAACACCGATGCCTATGTCGGCGGCATGCTGGACACGACCGGCGGGCACATGCACCCGCTGAACCTCGTGCTCGGCGAGGCAAAGGCGCTGGAATCGCTCGGTGGCGTCGTCTACGAGCAGTCGCCGGTGACAAGGGTCGAGCACGAGGCGGAAAAGCCGGTCATCCACACTGCCAACGGTCGCGTGACCGCCAATGTCGCCGTACTCTGCGGCAACGCCTATCTCGGCCATGTCGTGCCGAAACTCGTCTCGCGCGTGATGCCGGTGTCGACGCAGATGATCGCGACCGAGCCGCTCGGCGATCGCGCCGACGCGCTGATCCCGTCCGACATGTGCGTGGAGGACGTGCGCTACATCCTCGATTATTTCCGCCTTTCGGCGGACAAGCGGATGATCTTCGGCGGCGGCACCGTTTACGGCGGCACCGATCCGGCCGACGTGCGGGCGAAGATCCGCCCCAACATGGAGAAGGTCTTCCCGTCGCTGAAGGGCGTGAAGATCGACTATGCCTGGAGCGGCAATTTCGCGCTTTCGTTCTCGCGCGTGCCGCAGATGGGCAAGATCGGCAAGAACACCTACTTCGCCCACGGCTACAGCGGCCACGGCGTCACCGGCTCGCACCTGTTCGGCAAGATCCTGAGCGAGGCGATCCACGGCGACGCCAGCCGGTTCAGCCAGTTCGAGAAGCTGCCGTGGATTCCTTTCCCCGGCGGGCGCATGTTCCGCGCGCAGTACTCGACGATCGGGTCCTGGTGGTACCAGTTCAAGGACGCCTTTGGACTCTGAGACCGGGAACGCAACAACGCAAGAGGCCGGCGGAAATCTCCGCCGGCCTCTTGCGTTGAGAGCTCGAGGCTCGTCGCTCAGCCCATGCGCTCGGACTTGTAGGAGCCGGGGCTCGGCGGGAAGACGATGGTGCGGTTGCCGTTGAGGAAGCAACGGTGATGGATATGCGCGTGCACGGCGCGCGCCAGCACCTGGCTCTCCACGTCGCGGCCGATCGAGACATAGTCGTCGGCGCTCTGGGCGTGGGTGATGCGGGCGACGTCCTGCTCGATGATCGGGCCCTCGTCGAGATCCTCGGTGACGTAGTGGGCGGTGGCGCCGATCAGCTTCACCCCGCGCTCGAACGCCTGCTTGTATGGGTTGGCGCCCTTGAAGGACGGCAGGAACGAGTGGTGAATGTTGATGATCCGGCCCGACATCTTCTTGCACACGGCGTCGGACAGCACCTGCATATAGCGGGCGAGCACGATCAGTTCGGCGCCGGACTGCTCGACCACTTCCATCAGCCGGGCCTCGGCCTGCGGCTTGTTCTCCTTCGTCACCTTGATGTGGTGGAAGGGGATGTCGTGGTTGACGACGACCTTCTGGTAGTCGAAGTGGTTGGACACAACGCCGACGATGTCGATCGGCAGCGCGCCGATCTTCCAGCGGTAGAGCAGGTCGTTGAGGCAGTGCCCGAAGCGCGACACCATCAGCAGCACCTTCATGCGCTCCTGCGAATCGTGGACCTCCCAGGTCATGTCGAAGGCCTTGGCCACCGGCTGGAAACCGTCGCGGATCGCGGCTTCCGTGGCGCCCTCCTGGCTGATGAAGGTCAGGCGCATGAAGAACAGACCGGTCTCGACATCGTCGAACTGCGAGCTGTCGACGATATAGCAGCCCTTATCGGCGAGGTAGGTCGTAATCGCGGCAACGATGCCGCGGGTCGATTTGCACGAAACGGTCAATACATAGTTCTTCATCGGTTCCACTCTCGCTGTCGATGCTGCGCGGCAAGCCTCGCCGGCCGGTCGGCCAAACGCTCCCGTCTTCCGGTCGTTGGTATTCCAGCGGCCAGACGATTTTGCAAGGTCGGATTGCAAGGCTTGTATGGAAGGAAAAGCTATTCCCAGCCACGGGCTCGGGCGCATTTATTCGCGACATCGAATGAACCGTAAGAGGCAAGGGCTGGCACGCGATGCCATCTTCTGCGAAAAGACCGGCGCGTCGTCGCAACACTGCCTCCCCCGATTCGCGGCCCGAGGCGCCCTATCGTTCGCAGCACCGGCTGAGCATGTTCACCCTCCAGACCACCGACACCTTCGAACAGGACATCAAGAAGAGCCGTTTCGTTGCGACCGCCGGGCCGGTCGAGAGCGAACAGGCCGCCAGGGAGTTCATCGCCGCCCATTCCGACCCCGGCGCCAATCACAACTGCTTCGCCTGGCGCCTCGGCCAGGTCTATCGCTTCAGCGATGACGGTGAGCCGAGCGGGACGGCCGGCAAGCCGATCCTGCAGGCGATCGACGGTCAACAGTTGGACGGGGTCGCCGTTGTCGTCACCCGCTGGTTTGGCGGCATCCTGCTCGGCAGCGGCGGCCTGATCCGCGCCTATGGCGGAACGGCGGCCATGTGCCTGCGGGCGATGGCCAAGACGGAGCTCGTCGCCCGGGTCGAGGCGCGCGTGACCTGCGCCTTCTCCGACCATGCCCTGGTCAAGTCGCGGCTCGCGGCATCGGCCGGTGTCCGGATCGAGGCAGAGGCCTTCACAGCCACCGGCGCCGAACTGGTCGTCGCTCTGCCCGAGGCGGAGGCCGCGACGATCGTCCGGATGATCACCGACTTGACGGCAGGGCGTGCGACCATCGCGCTCAACGACTGATCGCCCGCCCGCGGACAGGGCTGCCGGATCTGAAGGGCTTCGGAGGCCCAAGGCAATGCCCGCGGTGACCGACACTGGACTTAGTCCCTCCGGCGAACCGGCATCACTGCCGATTTTTCCCGACCGCAGCGGAGCGCGGCTTGTCGATCGTCGTTTCGCGGCGAAAGGCTGCCGGCGTCTTTGCGGTCCACTTGCGAAACGCGCGGTGAAAGGCGCTGGGTTCGGAAAAGCCGAGTTGGGCCGCGATTTCGCCGACGCAGAGCGAACTGGTCTGCAGCATCTCGATCGCAAGGTCGCGGCGAATTTCGTCCTTGATGCCGGCAAAACTCTGGCCCTCGGCCTGCAGGCGATGCCGCAGCGTCGACGGCGACATGCGCATCTGCGCTGCAAGCTCCTCGAAGCCGGCCCATGACGCGGGCGGAACCTGCCGCAGCCGTTTGCGGACGCTCGCCGCCAGTCCTGCGTCGTAGCGGTAGCGCACAAGGATGTTGGCCGGCGCCCCGCGCAGGAAGTGCTTCAGCGCCTGCTCGTTCCGGGCAACCGGCAGCTTCAGGACCGCCGCATCGAAGGCCAGCCGGCTCGCCGGCTGCGAGAAGCGAACCGGCGCGCCGAAGAAGAGGCGATAGTCCGCGCCTTGCCGCGGCTCGGCACAGCGGAAATCGACCATGCGGATCGGGATCCGCCGGCCGACCAGCCAGCAGGTGATGCCGTGCAGCAGGATCCAGTACATGCGGTAGGCAAAGGCGGAGCGCGCCTTGCTCCGGTCCGAAAGCACGATCTGCGCCAGCCCGTCGGCAATCTCCAGCCGCCCGCTCGGATCTTCGAGCACGACGTCGAGGAACCGCAAGGCCCGACGCAGCGCCTGTTCCAGCGTCCTGGCGTGCAGGATGCAGTGGCACAGCAGCGTGAAACTGCCGCGCCGCATCGGCCGGCCGCCCATCCCGAAGAATTCGTCGTCGATCTCGGCGGCGATCGCAAGCCACAGCGCGCCGTAGCTCTCGGCCGAGATCGGCGCGTCGATTACGGCGGGCAGGCCGAGTCTCGCGAGTAGCTGGTCGGGTGCCTTGCCGTGCCGCCTCAGGCAGTCGAGCGCCTCCTCCACGAAGGAGGGCGATATCATCCGCCGCCCGGTTTCCGTCATCGTCATGTCCTGCGGAATATGGTAAAAATGGCCGAGAAATCGTGACGCTTCGGTCATCGCTTGCAATACCGCACCGGCATACAGTCGGGCAAGATGGACCGGGGCAGATCGCTCCTGTCGAGCGAATGCGCCGCTGGGAGGACTGCATGACGCATCGAATCCGCCATGCCGGACGCAAGTCGGCTGCGGGAGGACCCGAATGCTGATCCGTGACAAGACCTTTCTCGTCACCGGTGGCGGCTCTGGCCTCGGGGCCGCGGTCGCCCGCATGCTGGCAGGCGAGGGGGCAAATGTCCTGATCGCGGACGTCAACACGGCAGCGGGCGCCAGCATCGTCGGTGAGCTCGGAGCCTGTGCCGCCTTTACGCGCACTGACGTCACCCAGGAAAAGGACGCGCAGGCCGCCGTCGATCTGGCGCTCGAGCGCTTCGGCCACCTGCACGGGCTGGTGAACTGCGCCGGCATCGCGCCGGGCGAGAAGGTGATCGGTCGCGACGGTCCTCACAAGCTGGAAAACTTTGCCCGCACGGTCGCGATAAATCTTGTCGGCACCTTCAACATGATCCGGCTTGCCGCGGCCGCCATCGCCAGGGAGGAGCCCGGGGCCGAAGGCGAACGCGGCGTGATCGTCAACACCGCCTCGATCGCCGCCTTCGACGGCCAGATCGGCCAGGCGGCCTATGCGGCGTCCAAGGGCGGGGTTGCGGCGATGACGCTGCCGATCGCCCGCGAACTGGCGCGCTCGGGCATCCGCGTCGTCACCATCGCGCCCGGCATCTTCGAGACGCCGATGATGGCCGGCATGCCGCAGGAGGTGCAGGAGGCGCTCGGCAGGAGCGTGCCCTTCCCGCCACGCCTCGGCAAGCCGGCGGAGTTCGCCGCACTGGTCCGGCACATCTGCGAAAATATCATGCTGAATGGCGAAGTCATCCGCCTCGACGGCGCGCTGCGGATGGCGCCGCGCTGAGACAGGGATTTCGGAGGTTTGAAATGACGCAGCAGGATCCGATCGTCATCGTTGGCTCGGCCCGCACCCCGATCGGCGGGTTCCAGGGCGACCTGAAGAACGCCGCCGCCCCGGACCTCGGCGCAGCTGCCATTCGTGCCGCGCTTGATCGCAGCGGCGTCAGCCCCGAAACGGTGGAAGAGGTGGTCTTCGGCTGCGTCCTGCCGGCTGGACAGGGTCAGGCGCCGGCCCGCCAGGCGGCGATCGCTGCCGGCCTGCCCTTCGCCACGGGGGCGACGACCGTCAACAAGATGTGCGGCTCCGGCATGAAGGCGGTGATGCTCGCGCACGACCTGATCGCCGCCGGCAGCGCTTCGATCGCCGTCGCTGGCGGCATGGAGAGCATGACGAACGCGCCCTATCTGCTCGACCGTGCCCGTGGCGGTTATCGGCTCGGCCACGGCAAGGTCATCGACCACATGTTCCTCGACGGGTTGGAGGACGCCTATGACAAGGGGCGGCTGATGGGCAGCTTTGCCGAGGACTGCGCCGAGGCCTACCAGTTCACCCGCCCCGCCCAGGACGATTATGCCGTCACCTCCCTGACGCGCGCCCAGAGGGCGATCGAGACGGGCGCATTCGACGCGGAGATCATCCCCGTCACGGTGAAGGCGGGACGCTCCGAAATGATCGTCAGCCGCGACGAACAGCCGGGCAAGGCAAAGCTCGACAAGATCCCGACGCTGAAGCCGGCCTTTCGCGACAACGGCACCGTGACGGCGGCGAATTCGTCCTCGATCTCGGACGGGGCTGCCGCGCTGGTGCTGATGCGGCGCTCGCAGGCCGAGCGCGAAGGTATCGATCCGCTGGCGACCATCGTCGGCCACGCCACCCATTCGCAGGCGCCCAATCTGTTTGCGACCGCGCCGATCGGCGCGCTGCGGAAGCTGAGCGAGCGCACCGGCTGGAACCTCAAGGATGTCGACCTGTTCGAGATCAACGAGGCCTTTGCCGTCGTCGCCATGGCGGCGATGCGCGACCTCGACCTGCCGCACGACAAGGTGAACGTCCACGGCGGCGCCTGCGCGCTCGGCCACCCGATCGGTGCGTCGGGCGCCCGCGTCCTCGTCACGCTGCTGTCGGCGCTCGAGCGCTACGGCATGAAGCGCGGCATGGCGAGCCTGTGCATCGGCGGCGGCGAGGCGACGGCGCTCGCGGTCGAACTGCACTGAACGGGCTGGGAAGGAGACCGACCCATGATCCTGAACGAGCAGCAGATCCAGATCCGCGACATGGCCCGCGATTTCGCCCGCGAGCGGCTGGCGCCGGGCGCGGCCGAACGCGACCTGAACAGCCTCTTCCCGCGCCAGGAACTGAAAGAGATGGGCGAGCTCGGCTTCCTCGGCATGCTGGTGCCGGAGGCCTATGGCGGCTCGGAAACCGGGACGATCGCATACGCCGTTGCGCTCGAGGAGATCGCCGCCGGCGACGGGCCGTGCTCGACGATCATGAGCGTCCACAGCTCGGTCGGCTGCGTGCCGATCCTCAAGTACGGGACAGAAGAGCAGAAGCAGCGCTTCCTGCCGAAGCTGGCCTCCGGCGAGTGGATCGGCGGCTTTGCGCTGACCGAGCCGCAGGCCGGCTCGGACGCCTCAAACCTGAAGACCCGGGCGCGGCGCGACGGCGACCACTACCTCATCGACGGCGCCAAGCAGTTCATCACCTCGGGCAAGAACGGCAACGTCATCATCGTTTTCGCGGTCACCGACCCCGACGCCGGCAAGAAGGGGATCTCCGCCTTCATCGTCCCGACCGACACGCCGGGCTATGAGGTCGTGCGGGTCGAGCACAAGCTCGGCCTGCACTCGTCGGACACCTGCCAGATTGCATTCAACGGCATGCGCATCCCCGCCGACCTCCGGCTCGGCGCGGAGGGCGAGGGTTATCGGATCGCGCTGTCGAACCTCGAGGGCGGGCGCATCGGCATCGCCGCCCAGTCGGTCGGCATGGCCCGCGCCGCCTTCGAGGCAGCGCGCGACTATGCCCGCGAGCGCAGCGCCTTCGGCACGCCCATCATAGACCACCAGGCCGTCGCCTTCCGGCTTGCCGACATGGCGACGCAGATCGAGGTGGCCCGCCAGATGGTGTTGCATGCGGCGCAACTGAAGGAGGAGGGGCAGCCCTGCCTGACGGAGGCGTCGATGGCCAAGCTGTTCGCCTCCGAGATGGCCGAGAAGGTCTGCTCGGACGCGATCCAGATTCACGGGGGCTACGGCTACATGGCGGACTATCCGGTCGAGCGCATCTATCGCGACGTCCGCATCTGCCAGATCTACGAGGGCACGAGCGACGTCCAGCGCATCGTCATCGCGCGCAATTTGTAGGATAGTGATGGCCGCGCCTTCCACGAGAGGGAAGGGAGCTGCGGCTGGCAAGGGAGGTTTCATACGGCATGACCGATGTCCAGCATTTGAGCTTGCATGTGCCAGAACCGGCCGTCCGGCCCGGCGGCCAGCCGGATTTCTCCAACGTCAAGATTCCAAAGGCCGGATCGGTGCCGCGGCCGGACGTCGACGTGGCGCCGGAAGAAATCCGCGATCTCGCCTATTCGATCATCCGCGTGCTCAACCGTGACGGCGAGGCGGTCGGCCCCTGGGCCGGGCTGCTCTCTGACGAGGAGCTTATGACCGGGCTGCGCAACATGATGAAGCTGCGCGCCTTCGATGCGCGCATGCTGATGGCGCAGCGGCAGGGCAAGACCTCGTTCTACATGCAACACCTCGGCGAGGAAGCGGTCAGCTGTGCCTTCCGCAAGGCGCTGAACAAAGGCGACATGAACTTTCCCACCTATCGGCAGGCGGGCCTTCTGATCGCCGACGATTATCCGATGGTCGAGATGATGAACCAGATCTACTCGAACGAGGCCGATCCGTTGCGCGGCCGGCAGCTGCCGATCATGTACTCGTCGAAGGAGCACGGCTTCTTTACGATTTCCGGCAACCTCGCGACGCAATACGTGCAGGCGGTCGGCTGGGCCATGGCGTCGGCGATCAAGAACGACACGAAAATTGCCGCCGCCTGGATCGGCGACGGCTCGACCGCCGAATCCGACTTCCATTCGGCGCTTGTCTTCGCCTCGACCTACAAGGCGCCGGTCATTCTCAACATCGTCAACAACCAGTGGGCGATCTCCACCTTCCAGGGCATCGCCCGCGGCGGCTCCGGCACCTTTGCCGCCCGCGGCCTCGGCTTCGGCATTCCGGCCCTGCGCGTCGACGGCAACGACTATCTGGCCGTCCATGCCGTCGCCAAATGGGCAGCCGCCCGGGCCCGCCGCAATCTCGGCCCGACGCTGATCGAGTACGTCACCTACCGCGTCGGGGCGCACTCGACCTCGGACGATCCGAGCGCCTACCGGCCGAAGACCGAATCCGAGGCCTGGCCGCTCGGCGACCCCGTGCTGCGGCTGAAAAAGCACCTGATCGTGCGCGGCGTCTGGTCGGAGGAGCGCCACGCCCAGGCGGAAGCGGAAATCCTCGACGAGGTGATCCAGGCGCAGAAGCAGGCGGAGGCCCACGGCACGCTGCATGCCGGCGGCAAGCCGTCGGTGCGCGACATCTTCGAGGGCGTCTATGCGGAAATGCCCGCGCATATCCGCCGCCAGCGACAGAAGGCAGGGTACTGACATGGCAAGAATGACGATGATCGAGGCCGTGCGCAGTGCCATGGACGTCTCGATGGGGCGCGACGACGACGTCGTCGTGTACGGCGAGGACGTCGGCTATTTCGGCGGCGTCTTCCGTGCCACGCAGGGCCTGCAGGCGAAGTATGGCAAGGCCCGCTGCTTCGACACGCCGATCAGCGAATCCGGCATCCTCGGCACCGCGATCGGCATGGCGGCCTATGGCCTGAAGCCCTGCGTCGAAATCCAGTTCGCCGACTACATGTATCCGGCCTATGATCAGATCACCCAGGAGGCCGCCCGCATCCGCTACCGCTCCAACGGCGATTTCACCTGCCCGATCGTCGTGCGCATGCCGACCGGAGGCGGCATCTTTGGCGGCCAGACGCACAGCCAGAGCCCTGAGGCGCTGTTCACGCACGTCTGCGGCCTGAAGGTGATCGTCCCCTCCAACCCTTACGACGCCAAGGGCCTCCTGATCGCCGCGATCGAGGACCCGGACCCGGTGATCTTTCTGGAGCCGAAGCGGCTCTACAACGGCCCCTTCGACGGCCACCACGAAAAGCCGGTCACGCCCTGGTCGAAGCACGAGCTCGGCGAGGTGCCCGAAGGCCACTACACGATCCCGATCGGCAAGGCCGAGGTGCGTCGGCGGGGTTCGGCCGTGACCGTCATCGCCTATGGCACCATGGTGCACGTGGCGCTCGCCGCCGCCGAGGAGACCGGCATCGACGCCGAGGTGATCGACCTGCGCAGCCTTCTGCCGCTCGACCTCGACACGATCGTCCAGTCGGTGAAGAAGACCGGCCGCTGCGTCGTCGTGCATGAGGCGACGCTGACCTCCGGCTTCGGCGGCGAGGTGGTGTCGCTCGTGCAGGAGCACTGCTTCTACAATCTCGAGGCTCCGGTGGTGCGCGTTACCGGCTGGGACACACCCTACCCGCACGCCCAGGAATGGGACTATTTCCCCGGACCCGCCCGCGTCGGCCGGGCCCTGCAAGAAGTCATGGAGGCCTGAGGCATGGGCGAATTCGTCATCAAGATGCCGGATGTGGGCGAAGGCGTTGCCGAGGCCGAGCTGGTCGAATGGCACGTCAAGCCCGGCGATCCGGTGCGCGAGGACATGGTGCTCGCCGCCGTCATGACCGACAAGGCGACGGTGGAGATCCCCTCCCCGGTCGACGGCACCGTGCTCTGGCTCGGCGCAGAGGTCGGCGACACCGTCGCCGTCAAGGCGCCGCTGCTGCGGATTGCGGTCGCGGGCGAAGGCGACGCGCCCGCTGCCGCCGACACGGCAAAGGACGCGGCTGCAACGGTCGAGACACCGGCGGCTCCGCCGGCCATATCGGCCGAGGTGATTCCGCTGGAGCGGGCGCCAGCGCCCCCCCGACCGGAGCAGTCCGCTCCGCCTACGGTCGCGCCGCGCCGCGAGGCCCCGGCCGCGATCCACCCTGCTCGTCCCGAACCGGGCGAAAAGCCGCTCGCCTCGCCTGCGGTACGCTTGCGCGCGCAGGAGGCCGGGGTCGACCTGCGCCAGGTTGCCGGTTCGGGGCCGGCCGGCCGCATCACCCACGACGATCTCGACCAGTTTATCGCACGCGGCGCGCAGCCGGCCATGCCAGTCCCCGGCCTGGCCCGGAATACGGCGACCGAGGAGATCAAGGTCACGGGCCTGCGCCGCCGGATCGCCGAGAAGATGCGGCTGGCGGTCTCGCGCATCCCCCATATCACCTATGTGGAAGAGGTCGACGTCACCGATCTTGAGGACCTGCGCGCGACGATGAACGCCGGTCGCAAGCCCGACCAGCCGAAGCTGACGATCCTGCCCTTCCTGATGCGGGCGCTGGTCAAGGCGCTCGGCGAGCAGCCCGGCATCAACGCCACCTTCGACGACGACGCCGGCATCATCACCCGCCACGGCGCCGTCCATATCGGCATCGCCACCCAGACACCGGCCGGCCTGACCGTACCGGTCGTCCGCCACGCCGAGGCCCGGCGGATCTGGGACATCGCCGCTGAATTGACGCGACTGGCCGACGCCGCCCGCAACGGCACCGCCGCGCGCGAGGAACTGTCCGGCTCGACCATCACCATCACCTCGCTCGGCGCCATCGGTGGCATCGTCACCACGCCGATCATCAACCATCCGGAAGTAGCGATCGTCGGGGTCAACAAGATCATGACCCGGCCGGTCTGGGACGGTGCCCAGTTCATTCCGCGCAAGATCATGAACCTGTCGTCGAGCTTCGACCACCGCGTGGTGGATGGCTGGGACGCTGCCGTGTTCGTCCAGCGGATCAAGGCGCTGCTCGAAACGCCCGCGCTGATCTTCATCGAAGGCTGAACGCATGAAAGAGATCGTCTGCAAGCTCCTCGTCATCGGTGCCGGTCCCGGCGGCTATGTCTGCGCCATCCGGGCCGGCCAGCTCGGCGTCGACACGGTCATCGTCGAATCCACCAAGGCCGGCGGCATCTGCCTCAACATCGGCTGCATCCCCTCCAAGGCGCTGATCCATGCGGCCGAGGAGTTCGACAAGGTCCGTCACTTCGCGGGAGCAAAGAACGGTCTCGGCATCAGCGTCGAGGCGCCGAGGCTCGACCTCGCCCAGACGGTACGCTGGAAGGACGGTATCGTTGGCCGGCTCAACGCCGGCGTGCTCGGCCTGCTGCGCAAGGCCAAGGTCAAGATCGTGCACGGACGCGCGCACTTCCGCGACGGCAAGACGGTCGAGGTCGAGACGGAAACCGGAACCCAGGTGATCCGCGCCGAAACGGTGGTGATCGCCACCGGCTCAGAGCCTGTCGAGCTGCCGGCGCTGCCCTTCGGCGGATCGGTCATCTCATCCACGGAAGCGCTGTCGCTGACAGCCGTCCCGAAGATGCTCGCCGTGGTGGGAGGCGGCTATATCGGCCTCGAGCTCGGCACCGCATTTGCCAAGATGGGCTCCGAGGTCACCGTGGTCGAGGCGATGCCGCAGATCCTGCCGCAATACGATGCCGAACTCCTCAAGCCGGTAGCGAAGCGGCTGGGCGAACTCGGCGTCCGCGTGCTGACCGGCGCCAAGGCCAAGGGCCTCGCCAAGGAGGCGCTCGTCGTCGAGACGGCATCCGGCGAAGAAAAGCGGTTCGCCGCCGACTGGATTCTCGTGACCGTCGGTCGCAAGCCGCGCACCGAAGGCTGGGGGCTGGAAGAACTCGACCTCGACCACGCCGGGCGCTTCATCCGCATCGACGAGCGCTGCCGGACCTCGATGCGCGGCGTCTACGCGATCGGCGACGTCACCGGCGAGCCGATGCTGGCTCACCGCGCCATGGCGCAGGGCGAGATGGTCGCGGAGATCGTCGCCGGCCGCAAGCGCGCCTGGGACAAGCGCGCCATTCCCGCCGTCTGCTTCACCGATCCGGAGATCGTCACCGCCGGCCTGTCGCCGGACGAGGCGCGGGCCCAGGGCTATGAGGTCCGCATCGGGCAGTTTCCCTTCAACGCCAACGGCCGCGCCATGACCACCCAACAGGAAGACGGCTTCGTGCGCGCGGTTGCGCGGGCGGATACGAACCTGGTGGTCGGCTTGCAGGCCGTCGGCGCCGGTGTGTCGGAGCTTTCCAGTGCGTTTTCGCTGGCGCTTGAAATGGGCGCGCGGCTGGAAGACATCGCCGGCACTATCCATGCCCACCCGACCCGCAGCGAAGGTTTGCAGGAAGCCGCATTGAAGGCGCTCGGCCATGCCCTCCACATCTGAACCCGCGATGCCTGCCGTGGCCGCAACCGAACCGCAGACGCTGGTCGAGCGAGCGGGATCGATCGGCCGGATCCGGCTCAACCGTCCGAAGGCGCTGAACAGCCTGACGCTGGCGATAGTGCGCGACATCGAGGCGGCGCTCGACCGTTTCGAGGCCGACCCGCAGGTCGCAGCGGTGCTGATCACCGGCGAAGGCGAGCGCGGGCTCTGCGCCGGCGGCGACATCCGCATGATCTACGAGGGCGGCAGGATCGGCTCGTCCGAGCCGACGCTTTTCTGGCGCGAGGAATACCGCATGAATGCCCGGCTTGGCCGGTTCGGAAAGCCGTTCATCGCGATCATGGACGGGATCGTCATGGGCGGCGGCGTCGGCGTCTCGGTCTACGGCAGTCACCGCATCGTCACCGAGCGCACCCGGCTTGCCATGCCCGAGACCGGCATCGGCTTCTTCCCGGATGTCGGTGCATCCTGGTTCCTCACCCGTCAGGACGGTGAACTCGGCACCTATGCGGCGCTAACCGGCGCGCAACTGGCCGCCGGGGATGTGATCGCGCTCGGCCTGGCGGACGCGTTTGTCCCCTCGGATCGTATGCCGGCGTTGGTCGCGGCGCTGTCGCAGCTGCCGCCAACGTCGACCCATGCCGACATCTCGACCACCATCGGCGCATTCACGAAACCACCGCCGCCGGCAACCGTGGCGTCGCATCGGGAAGCCATCGACCGCCTCTTCGCCTTCGACACGATCGAGGCGATCGTCCAGGCACTCGAGCGGGAGGGGACGCCTTTTGCGGAGAAGACCATCGCGGACCTGAAGACCAAGTCTCCGCTGAGCCTGAAGGTCACGCTGCGGCTCCTGCGCCTCGGCCGGGCTGCGCCGTCTCTGGACGCGTGCCTGGAGCGGGAGTTCGCGGCAACGGCCGGCGTCCTGCAAGGCCACGACTTCTTCGAGGGCGTCCGCGCCGCCGTCATCGACAAGGACCGCAATCCGCAATGGCGCCCGGCGCGGCTTGCAGAGGCGACCGATGCCGACGTCGCCGCCTTTTTCCAGCCGGCGGCCGAACCCCTCTTTGCCAACACGACCAGGAAAGGAGAACGCACGTGACCGCAATCGCTTTCATCGGCCTCGGGCACATGGGCGGCCCCATGGCAGCGAACCTGGTCAAGGCCGGCTACAAAATCCGAGGCTTCGATCTCGCCGCCCCATCGCTGGAGCTTGCCCGGCAAAACGGGGTCGCGACCGTTTCGTCGCTCGCCGAAGCGGTTGCCGGTGCCAGCACCGTGATCACCATGCTGCCGGCCGGCAAGCATGTGCTTTCGGTCTGGCAGGAGCTGGTCGAAGCGGTGCCTGCGGGTACGCTTCTCATCGACTGTTCGACGATCGATATCGACAGCGCCCGCAAGGCGCACGCGCTGGCACAGGCCCATCGCTGCCCGGCGCTCGACGCACCCGTCTCCGGCGGCACGGGCGGGGCTGCCGCCGGCACGCTCACCTTCATGGTCGGCGGAGCCGCGGAAACCTTCGCCGGCGCCAAGCCGGTCTTCGAGGCGATGGGCAAGAAGATCATCCATTGCGGCGAAGCCGCCGCCGGCCAGGCGGCGAAGATCTGCAACAACATGATCCTCGGCATATCCATGATCGCCGTCGGCGAGGCCTTCGTGCTCGGCGAACGGCTGGGCCTGTCGCACCAGGCGCTGTTCGACGTCGCCTCCGTCTCCTCCGGCCAGTGCTGGTCGCTGACCACCTATTGCCCCGTCCCCGGCCCGGTGCCGGGTTCGCCTGCGAATCGCGACTACGAACCCGGTTTCGCGGCAGAACTGATGCTGAAGGACCTGAAGCTGTCGCAGGCGGCTTCGGAGGAGACCGGCGCGATGACGCCGCTCGGCGCGAAGGCGACGCGGCTTTACCAACTCTTTGCCGACGAGGGGTTCGGGACGAAGGATTTTTCTGGCATCATCAACATGTTACGCGATAGATCGGGGACGAGCGCCGAGTAGCGCATCACGGAAACAGCATGGGAGAAGCTGCGGTGGAACAACCGATCATCATCGAGCGGCAGGGCCGCGTCGTCATCGTCACGCTGAACCGGCCGGCGGCCCGCAACGCCTTGAACGCCGAGGTCATGCTCGCCATGGGCAACGCGCTGGCGCCGCTCGATCGCGACCCGGGCGTCGGCTGCTTCGTCATTCGCGGCTCGGAAAAGGCCTTCGCTGCCGGCGCCGACATCAAGGAAATGGCGGAAAAGTCCTTTGCGGAAATGTACAACGACGACTTCTTCGCCGCCTGGGACCGGTTTGCCGACTTCCGCACGCCGAAGATTGCCGCCGTTTCCGGCTATGCGCTCGGCGGCGGCTGTGAGCTGGCGATGATGTGCGACATGATCTTCGCCGCCGACACGGCGATGTTCGGCCAGCCGGAGATCAAGCTCGGCGTCATTCCCGGCATGGGCGGTTCGCAGCGCCTGACGAAGCTCGTCGGGAAGGCCAAGGCGATGGACCTGATCCTCACCGGCCGGATGATGGATGCGGCGGAAGCCGAGCGCTGCGGCCTCGTCGCCCGCGTCATTCCCGCCGACAAGCTGATGGAAGAGACGCTGAAGGCCGCGGAAACGATCGCCGGCTACGGGAAAGCCGCGACCACTGCCGCCCGCGAAGCGGTCGACCGCGCGCTGGAGGGCGGCTTGCGCGAGGGCATCCTGTTCGAGCGGCGGCTGTTCCACGCCCTCTTCGCCACGGCCGACCAGAAGGAGGGCATGGCCGCCTTCGTGGAGAAGCGCGCGCCGCAGTTCAGGGGCGAATAGGTCCGGAGCGGCCCGCTCGACCAGTCTGGCCGCGGCATGGATTTGTCCGGTCCGTCTGCTATGAGATCATTCAGTTTTCATTTTTTGATTCCGAAGGCTTACCTTGTCCCAGTCCTCCATCCGAACCCGACTTGAAGAAATCCTCGCGCGCCTCGAAGCGCGCAAGGACAGCGAACGTGCCTTTGTCGCGCTCTATCCGCAGACGGCGCGCGCGGAAGCCGATGCCGCCGATGCCCGCCTGCGCGAAGGCAGAACCATCGGCCCGCTCGACGGCCGCATCGTCTCGATCAAGGACCTCTTCGACGTTGCCGGCGAACCGACGCTTGCCGGCTCCATCATTCGCCGTTCCAGCCCGCCCGCAACCGCCGACGCCCCGATCGTGCGCCGGCTGCGCGAGGCCGGCGCCGTCATCATCGGCAAGACGCACATGACCGAGTTCGCCTTCACCGCCGTCGGGCTCAATCCGCACTATCCGGTGCCGGGCAACGCCACCGACGAAAGCCTCGTGCCCGGTGGGTCCTCGTCAGGGGCTGCGGTCTCGGCCGCCGAGGGCACCTGCGACATCGCGATCGGCTCGGACACCGGCGGCTCGATCCGCATCCCGGCAGCGCTGAACGGACTGGTCGGGTTCAAGCCGACGGCGTCCCGCATCCCGCTCGACGGCGCCTTCCCGCTGGCGCCGAGCCTTGATTCGGTCGGCCCGCTCGCAGCCTCCGTCGCCGATTGTGCCCTGGCCGACGCGATCATGGCCGGCGAGACGCCGGAACCGCTCGTCGCAAAAGCGCTTGCCGGGCTGACGTTCGGTGTTCCGCGGGGGCGCCTGTTCGACGACATGGATAAGGAGATCGCGGCCGCGTTCGACGCCAACCTCGCGCGGCTTTCAGAAGCCGGCGTCGCACTGATCGACTGCTCCGTCGACGACCTTCTGGAGGCGTTTGCGCAGGCGACCCGGATCGGGTCGATCGCCGGCATCGAGGCGAGCCGCATTCACGCCGATTGGCTGGACGACGAGCATGCCCCCGTCGATGTGCGGGTCACGACGACACTGCGCCGGCGCCGGCTGGTCTCCGACGCCGATCTTGCCGCCTTGCTGGAGACGCGCAAAGCGCTTGCAGGCGCGATGGACGCACGGCTTTCGCCGTTCGACGCGCTGGTTTTGCCGACATCGCCGATCTTTGCGGCCACCATCGCCTCCGTTTCGTCGAACGAGGAAACCTACCGCCAAGTCGAGGATCTGCTGTTGCGAAACAACCAGGTCGCCAACCAGTTCGACCTGACGGCGATCACCCTGCCGATGCCGGGACTGAGGCATCCCGCCGGTCTCATGCTGTTCGGCCGCAACGGCACCGACCGGGCGCTGCTCGAGATCGCCGCCGCCGTGGAAGCGCTGATGCTGAAATAGCAATCCTGGGCCGGCGCTGCCTTTCGGTTGGGCCGGCCCGGCCGTTCAGTGACGGGTCTCGTGGGGAATGTCCTCGGCGAGGAAGCCGAACGCGTCCCACAGCGCGCTGACCAGAAGATCGGTCAGCGCCTCGCCGCCACCGCTCTCGAGAAGCAGGGCAACCGTTTCGTTGCTCACATCGCCGTCATGGCTTCCGTCCATCGACATCATGTCGTCCTTTCGTCGCCGCAATCCATATGCTTGTCGGCGACAGGTAGGATGCATGGCTTGCGCTGACCTTGCGTAAGTCCGCGGGCGCGGCAGGCCTGGCGGCTCGGAAGCGTCACGAGCAGAATGGAATTGATTGCTCCCGCAAGGGGAGGATGGGTTCCTGGCGGCATGGATCATCGAGTCCATCCCCGTGCGCAAACGTGCTTGCCGTGGGCGCCTGTCGCATTTAGGACAGTCGTTGCGGCACTGTCGCCGTGCCCGTGCCCCTGTCGGTCGACCGGAGTGCGGGTCGGAATCGGTAAGAGAACGGGAAGAGACGAATGAACCAGTCACGGCTTGGCCATGAGAAGTTGCGCTCTAAGGTGATGAGCGCAGAGGATGCGGCGTCGCTGA
The DNA here is from genome assembly GCF_041930185.1 of Mycoplana ramosa. NCBI lineage: Bacteria > Pseudomonadati > Pseudomonadota > Alphaproteobacteria > Hyphomicrobiales > Rhizobiaceae > Mycoplana > Mycoplana ramosa. Next base: position 192,358 of record NZ_JBHEEW010000003.1, read on the forward strand.
TCGAATCCGGAACCACCGTCGGCATGAGCGGCTTTACCGGCTCCGGCTATCCGAAAACGGTCCCGCTGGCGCTGGCTGCCCGCATCGAGGCCGAACATGCCGCCGGCAATCCCTTCCGCCTGCGGGTCTGGACGGGGGCTTCGACCGGGCCGGAACTCGACGGGGCGCTCGCCAAGGCGGACGGCATCGAATTCCGCCTGCCGTACAATTCCGATCCGATCGCCCGCGAGAAGATCAATCGCGGCGAGATGGAATATTTCGACATGCATCTCAGCCAGGTCGCGCCGATGGCCTGGCAGGGCTTCCTCGGGCCGCTCGACACGGCCATCATCGAGGTCTCCGGCATCCGGCCGGACGGTTCGCTGATTCCGTCCTCCTCGGTCGGCAACAACAAGACCTGGCTCGACCGCGCCGACAAGGTCATCCTCGAGCTCAACCGCTGGCAGAGCGCCGATCTCGACGGCATGCACGACATCTACTACGGCACCGCGCTGCCGCCGCACCGCGTCCCGATCCCGCTCCTGCACGCCGACGACCGCATCGGCGAGACCTCCTTCCGCTGCGATCCGGACAAGATCGTCGCGATCGTCGAGACCGACGCGCCGGACCGCAACCTGCCCTTCACGCCGCCGGACGAGACCGCGCGCGCCATTGCCGGGCATCTGCTGGAATTCTTCCGCCACGAGGTGGCGAAGGGGCGGCTGCCGGCCTCGCTGCTGCCGATCCAGTCCGGGGTCGGCAACATCGCCAATGCCGTGCTGACCGGTCTCGTCGACAGCCCGTTCGAGAACATGACCGCGTTCACCGAAGTGATCCAGGACGGCATGCTCGACCTGCTCGACGCCGGCAAGCTGAGGATGGCGTCGGCCACGGCCTTCTCGCTCAGCCCGGAAGCGGCCGCCCGCCTCAACGCCGACATGGCGCGCTACCGCGACAAGATGATCCTGCGCCCGCAGGAGATCAGCAACCACCCGGAACTGATCCGACGGCTCGGCTGCGTCGCCATGAACGGGCTGATCGAGGCCGACATCTACGGCAACGTCAACTCGACCCACATCATGGGCTCGCGCATCCAGAACGGCATCGGCGGCTCGGGCGATTTCGCGCGCAACGCCTATGTCTCGATCTTCATGACGCCGTCGACGGCCAAGGGCGGCAAGATCTCGGCCATCGTTCCACAGGCCAGCCACGTCGATCACATCAACCAGGACGTCCAGGTGCTCGTCACCGAACATGGTCTTGCCGACCTGCGCGGGCTGTCACCCAAGCAGCGGGCGCGGCTGATCATCGACAATTGCGCCCATCCGACCTATCGACCGGCTCTCGACGACTATTTCCAGCGGGCGCTGCGCGGCTCCTACGGCATGCAGTCGCCGTCGCTGCTGAACGAGGCGCTGTCCTGGCACCAGCGGTTTATCGAGACCGGGTCCATGCTCGCCTGATTGGTATCAGGCATTTGAAGGACGGTCCGCCGAACGGCGGTCCGTTTCATCAGTCCGGACCGAACGGGAAGTCACTTCGGCTTCCTGGGTGACCGCCGTAAACCGTGGTCACAAGCCCTGTCGCCGCCCGAGGGCAGCAAGTGTTCGCGTCAGAAGGTGAGCTTGACGGTCAGACGCCGGCGGTCCGCAGGGTCCGCTGGCGGACGCTATGGTATCCGATCTCGCTGGGGCGGGAACACCTGCATTTAATAAAGCGCCTTCCGTAACAGCGATCCCGGTCGCTGGCCGCCGTCTGCCGCCTGTGCGCACGCTGCAGTGGTCAAATATCACCACCTCCCGCGTTGCTTGCGCCTGTCAGTTCCCTCCGGAACAGGAGGGATCCCATTTTTCAACAATATGGCCTCGCTGCGACTCCGCATCACCCGTGCCTGCTGCGTCTGCAGCTGCGACGGGGAACGCATTTTCGATCGATTATCAGGAGAGACACATGAAACTGATTTATGGCTCCGAAGGGGCCGACAACCTCAAAGGGACTGACCTCGAGGGCGAAATGATCTTGCTGATGGGCGGCGACGACATTGCCGACGGCGGCATGGGATCGGACCAGATCATGGGCGACGAGGGCAACGACGTGCTGAACGGCTCGTTCCAGGCCGACGTCCTCATGGGTGGCGAGGGCGACGATACGCTGAACGGCGACAGCGGCGACGACATGCTGATGGCCGGCGACGGCGCCGACAAGCTCAACGGCGGGTCCGGCAAGGACGTGCTCATGATCGGCACGCCGGGCGAATTCGGTGGCGACATCATCGACGGTGGCTCGGGCATCGACCGCCTGATGGTCGACTATGCCGACTTCGATCGCGCGCTTAACTTCACAGTCGGCGACTGGATCAACGATCAGACGCTTCCCGGCTTGCTGCCGGCATTTGCCAGCAGCGGTGCCACCGTGCGCATGGTCGAGAGCTTCCAGATCACCGGCAGCGAATTCGCCGACAAGATCACCGGCGGCAACTACAGCGACATGTTCATGGGCGGTGCCGGCAACGACGTGCTCAAGGGCGGTCGCGGCATGGACATGCTGATGGGCGGTGAGGATGACGACACGCTCTACGGCGGCTATGGCGCCGACAGCCTGATGGGTGACGAGGGCAAGGACACGCTCTATGGCGAGAAGGGTGCCGATTACCTTGCCGGCGGCGACGGTGACGACAAACTCTACGGCGGCGACGACAGCGACTTCCTCGACGGGGGCGCTGGCAACGATGTGCTCAATGGCGACAACGGCAACGATAGCCTCGACGCTGGCGCGGGCAATGACACCCTGTCGGGTGGTGCCGGTAACGACACGCTGACCGGCGGACTGGGCGACGACACCGTCAATGGTGGCGCCGGCGATGACACCTATGTCTTCACCTTCGGCGACGGCAAGGACACTATCACCGACAGCAGCGGCAGCGATCGTCTGGTGATCCAGAAGTTCACCGGCAACTTCACGGCGAAGCTGCCGACACAGGTCAACACGCTTGCCGGCGGCACGACATTCTCCGGCATCGAGCACTACAGCATCTACGCGACCGGCACCGGTGCAAACAACATCACGACCGGCAGCGGCAATGACGTCGTCGATTCGGGCGCCGGCAACGACGTCATCAACGGTGGCAGCGGCAACGACGATTTGCGCGCCGGCACCGGCAAGGACAAGGTCTTCGGCGGCGACGGCAACGACTATGTCTATCTGGGCGATGGCGGCGCCGACACGGCCGATGGCGGCGCCGGCACCGACCGCGTCTCCGTCGATCGCCGCTCGCTGACGGCAAGCCAGACGTTTTCGGTCAACGGCACCACGGCCTCGCTCACCGACGGCACGTCGCTCAAGAGCTTCGAGCACTACAGGGTCGAGTTCGGCTCCGGCAACGACGTGGTCAAGTCGGTCGGCGGCGCCAAGAGCGTCACCTTCTTCGGTCATGCCGGCAACGACACGCTGCTCGGCACCGCCTACAACGACGAACTTGACGGTGGCGAAGGCAGCGACAAGATCACGGCCGGCGGCGGTAACGACACCATCCGCGACGCGGGCGGCACGAACACGATCGACGCGGGAAGCGGCAACGACAACGTCTGGGTCCGTGATGGGGCAAAATCGACTGCCAACTATACGGTCAATCTCGGCGACGGAAACGACTCGTTCAGGCGGGAAGCCTCGACCGGGAAGCTCTCGCTCGACGGGGGTGCCGGCACCGACCTTGCCGCGATCGACTTCGCCAAGTACACCAGCGGCATCACCTTCAAGGTTGCCCCCTCCGTGACCGTTTCGAACGCACCGGTGACGGTCAAGAGCATCGAGCGGGTGTGGCTCGGTGGCGGCAGCGGCAAGGATGTGTTCACCGGTGGCGGACTGTCCGACACCTTGTACGGCCGAAACGGCGACGATACGCTGTCGGGGCTGGGTGGAAACGACGAACTCTCCGGGGACGCCGGCAATGACACGCTGTTCGGCGGGGATGGCAATGACAACCTCTACGGCGACGGTGTCGGCAAGACCGGCGGCAGGGACAGGATTTATGGCGATGCCGGCAACGACCACGTCTATGCCGGTGCCGGCGACACCGCGGACGGCGGTCTGGGCACCGATACCCTGCATCTGCTGATGAGCGAGCAGACGAAGGACATCAGTTTCGTCTTCTCGACCGGCAGCGTTAACGCCGACGCAACAACGACCTTCAAGGGGTTCGAGGCGCTCGACTATGACGGCAGCAAGGGCAAGGATACCGTGACCGGCGGTGCGCTGGCCGACTGGCTGAAGGGCTATGCCGGCGATGACACCCTGCGCGGCGGCGCGGGCGCCGACCGGCTCGAGGACGGGGCCGGCAACGACAAGCTGTTTGGCGATGCCGACAACGACCGGCTGACCCGGACCGACTTCACCGGAACGGACGTGTTCGACGGTGGCCTCGGCATCGATACGCTGGCCTTCAGGGAAGGGGAGACCTCGATCGTCCTCGACTTGCAGAACCAGGCGAGCAACAAGGGCTCTGCCCTCGGCCTGACGGTCAAGAACATCGAGATCGTCCAGGGCAGCGCCAAGGACGACGCGATCCGTGGCGACGCGGCCGCCAATACCTTCTATGGCAACGGTTCGGACGACGTGCTCGACGGCCGTGGCGGCGACGACAAGCTGATCGGTGGTGCCGGCGACGATTGGCTGACAGGCGGAGCCGGAAAGGACCAGTTCATCTTCGACATGGCCGGGCGCGACGGCGAAGGTGATGTCATCACCGACTTTACCCGCGGCCAGGACAAGCTGGTCATCAGCAAGAGCGCCTACGGCATCGCTGCCGCCGACAAGGCCGTCACCCTCGTGATCGGTGCGGACCCGGTGGCCACCAGTTCCAAGGGCACCTTCCTGTTCGAGACGGACAACGGTCGCCTCTGGTTCGATGCCGATGGCAAGGGCACGGACGCCGATCTCGAACTGGTCGCGACGCTACAGGGCGTCAAGGCGCTTTCGGTCGACGACTTCAGCTTCCTCTGATCCCGCACCGGACAGTCCCAAGCCTACGAGCCACCCCGTCTTGGGGTGGCTCACGTATTCGGCATCACTTCATACCGGATGGAAACATCGAAATGGAAATCGGCGGCGTCGGAGCGCCGCCGGATCGGTCAGACATTCTCGACGGTCTGGCCTTCCGCCTCCGCTTGTTCCCGGCGGTTGTAGCGGATCGACGACCAGAGCGAGATGCCGATCAGGGCAGCGCCGCCAAGTCCGGTGATCACCTCGGGGATATGCACCAGCGTCTGGCAGTACATGATCACCGAGAGGATGAGGATGGCGTAAAAGGCGCCGTGTTCCAGGTAGCGGTATTCGGCGAGCGTGCCCTTGTCGACCAGCATGATCGTCATCGAGCGCACATACATGGCGCCGATACCGAGGCCGATGGCGATGATGAACAGGTTCTGCGTCAGCGCGAACGCGCCGATCACGCCGTCGAACGAGAAGCTGGCATCGAGCACTTCGAGATAGATGAAGGCTCCGAGACCGCCCTTGGCGGCAGCGCTCATGGTCTGCTGCGAAGCATCGAGCATGCCCCCGATGACCTCGACGGCCAGGAAGGTCAGCAGGCCGTAGATGGCCGAGTAGACGAAGGTATCCGCCGCCTCGCCCTCGAGCAGGTTCGAAAACAGCAGGATCAGGATGAGCACGAAGGCGATCTCGACGCCCTTGATCGTCGCATAGCGGGCCATGTGCTTCTCGATGGCGGCGATCCAGTGCACGTCCTTCTCGTGGTCGAAGAAGTAGGTGAGGCCGACCATCATCAGGAAGGTGCCGCCGAAGGCGGCGATCGGCAGGTGGGCCTCGTTCATGATGCGCGCATATTCGCCGGGCTGCTTGGCGGCAAGGACGATGGCCTCGATCGGACCGATATGGGCGGCGATCACGACGATCAGCAACGGGAAGACGATGCGCATGCCGAAGACGGCGATCACGATGCCCCAGGTGAGGAACCGGCGCTGCCAGACCGGCGTCATGTCCTTCAGCTTGTTGGCGTTGACGATGGCGTTGTCGAAGGACAGCGAGATCTCCAGCACCGCGAGCACGGTGCAGATGAAGAAGACGGTCGCCATGCCACCGATCGTGCCGGTCGACTGCCAGCCAAGCCAGGCGCCGAGCAGAAGTCCGAACGCTGTGACGATGAACGCCCACTTGAAGTAGCCGAGCGTGTTCTGGGGCGCGGTGGAGGTTTTCATGCGCGCACCTCGCTTTCGCAGCTGGCTGCGGTTTCGAGGGCGCAGGAACGGGAAAAACGGCGCGTGCCAAAGAAGGCATGCGCGTCAGGCATGGTCAGGATTTTCATGTTTCTGATCCGCCGGCTTAATTGCTGGCGGTACCGACATCACGAGAGCGCCGTAAAACTCTCGCCAGAGGGGCCCGGCACCATAGTTTCCGTTGCGGCGGGAGGTCCGGGGCCGCAACGACTGTCGTTTTCCCCGATGTCGTGCGTTTCGTCAAGATGTTTGACCGCTTATACGCGCAGGCGAGACGATCGGCCGCAAATCGGAAGGAAATCGCGGCGCGCCGTACACAAGCGGGCTTTCTCTTCCTATATTCGCCGCCATGACGATTTGCCGCCACGAGGAACTTTCATGAGCGAACCGAAGACAATCAGCCCTGCTCTGGTCGACTGGAGCGGGATCAACGGCCTGCCGCGCTTCGATCTCGTGTCCGACGAGGCCTTTGCCGAGGGCTTTGACTTGGCGCTGGCCTTGCATGAAGCCGAGATCGAGACGATCGCCGCCAATCCCGAGGCCCCGACCTTCGACAATACCGTCGTGGCCCTGGAAATCGCCGGGGAGGCGCTGTCGCGCATTTCGGCGCTGTTCTGGAGCCGCGCCGGCGCAAACACGAACGAGACGATCCAGGCGCTCGAGCGCGAGATCGCGCCGAAGTTGGCGCGTCACTATTCGAAGATCGGCAACAATGCCGAGCTTTTCGCCCGCATCGACGCGCTGTGGGAGGGGCGCGACGCACTGGCGCTGACGGTCGAGCAGACGCGGGTGCTGGAGCGGCACTGGAAGGGCTTCCTCAAGTCCGGCGCGAAGCTGGCAAAGCCCGAACAGGAGCGTCTTTCGGCGATCAACGAGCGGCTCGCGGGGCTCGGCGCGCAGTTCGGGCAGAACGTGCTTTCCGACGAGAAGAACTGGTCGCTGATCCTGTCGGAGGAGGCGGAACTGCAAGGGATCCCCGATTTCCTCAGGGACGCAATGGCGGCTGCCGCCCGCGAGCGGGGCGAGGCAGGCAATTACGCGGTCACCCTGTCGCGCTCGATCATCGAGCCCTTCCTGACTTTCTCCAGCCGCCGCGACCTACGCGAACAGGCCTTTAATGCCTGGGTCGCACGTGGCTTGAACGGTGGGGCGACCGACAACCGCGATATCGTGCGCGAAACGCTGGCCCTGCGCGCCGAGAAGGCAGCGCTGCTCGGCTACGAGAACTACGCCGCGCTGAAGCTCGACAACACCATGGCCAAGACGCCGCAGGCGGTGAACGGCCTCCTGACGCAGGTTTGGGAAAAGGCCGTCGCACGTGCCGGCGAGGAAGAGGCGGATCTTGCCCGCCTGATCGCGGCTGAGGGCGGCAATCACCCGGTCCTGCCCTGGGACTGGCGCTACTACGCCGAGAAGCTGCGGGCGGAAAAGTTCGATTTCTCCGAGGCGGAGCTGAAACCGTATCTGCAGCTCGAAAAGATCATCGAGGCCTGCTTCGACGTCGCCGGACGCCTCTTCGGTATCCGCGCCGTACCGCTCCAGGGCGTGCCGGTCTATCACCCGGACGTGCGTGTGTTCGAAATCCGCGACCATGAGAACAGGCTCGTCGCCATGTTCCTCGGCGACTATTTCGCGCGGCCGTCGAAGCGCTCCGGGGCCTGGATGAGCGCCTACCAGAGCCAGCACAAGCTGCCGATGAAGGACGGCACCGTCGGCGAGATCCCGATCGTCTACAACGTCTGCAACTTTGCCAAGCCCGCCGAGGGCAAGCCGGCGCTGCTTTCGCTCGACGACGCGCGAACGCTGTTTCACGAGTTCGGCCACGCCCTGCACGGCATGCTCTCCGACGTTACCTATCCGACGGTGTCGGGCACCGGCGTATCCCGCGACTTCGTCGAGCTGCCCTCGCAGCTCTACGAGCACTGGCTGACCGTTCCCGAAATCCTGAAGACCTATGCCGTGCACTACGAGACCGGCGAGCCGATGCCGCAGGCACTGCTCGACAAGGTCCTCGCCGCCCGCACCTTCAATGCCGGCTTCGCCACCGTCGAGTTCACCGCCTCGGCGCTGGTCGACATGGCGTTCCACACGCAAGGGGCGCTCGAGGATCCGATGGAGTTGCAGGCCGAGGTCCTCGACGAACTCGGCATGCCGGCCTCGATCGTCATGCGCCATGCGACGCCACACTTCCAGCACGTCTTTTCCGGCGACGGCTATTCGGCCGGTTACTATTCCTACATGTGGTCCGAGGTGCTCGACGCTGACGCGTTTTCCGCCTTCACCGAGACGGGCGACGCATTCGACCCGGGAATGGCGGCGAAACTGAAGGCGAACATCTACTCGATCGGCGGCGCCATCGATCCGGAAGACGCCTACAAGGCCTTCCGCGGCAAGCTGCCGAGCATCGATGCCATGCTGGAGAAGAAGGGGCTGGCGTCATGATTGGCGCCAGTCACAAGACCTTCATCGAACTGTCGCCGGCATGCCATTGATCCGTTACGACGCTGACACGACCGCGAACTCTGGAGCACCCCGGTCGATCCGGCGGTGACGTCGTGAGTCCGCGCGGCACCATTTTGCAGCGCCCGGCAAGACGCAGTGCCGGCCTGCCCCTTTCGCATTTGCGGAAAACCATGTAAGAGCGCGCCATTGAAGATGGCGCTGCCTTCGCCGTGTGCGCCCAAACCCAGAGATCAAACATGTCCATTCGTAATATCGCGATCATCGCGCACGTCGACCATGGCAAAACCACGCTCGTTGACGAGCTCCTGAAGCAGTCCGGCTCGTTCCGTGAGAACCAGCGCGTCGCCGAACGCGTCATGGATTCGGGCGACATCGAAAAAGAACGCGGCATCACCATCCTCGCCAAGGCCACCTCGGTCGAGTGGAAGGGGACCCGCATCAACATCGTCGACACCCCCGGCCACGCCGATTTCGGCGGCGAGGTCGAGCGCATCCTGTCGATGGTGGACGGGGCGATCGTGCTCGTCGACAGCTCCGAGGGCCCGATGCCGCAGACCAAGTTCGTGGTCGGCAAGGCGCTCAAGGTCGGTTTGAAGCCGATCGTCGCCATCAACAAGATCGACCGTCCCGACGGCCGCCACGAGGAAGTGCTGAACGAGGTCTTCGATCTGTTCGCCAACCTCGACGCCACCGACGAGCAGCTCGACTTCCCGATCCTCTATGGTTCGGGCCGCAACGGCTGGATGAACGTCAACCCGGAAGGCCCCAAGGATCAGGGCATGGCGCCGCTGCTCGACCTCGTGCTCAAGCACGTGCCGGAGCCGACGGTTGCAGAAGGGCCGTTCCGCATGATCGGCACCATCCTCGAGGCCAATCCCTTCCTCGGCCGCATCATCACCGGCCGCGTTCATTCCGGCTCGATCAAGCCGAACCAGGCCGTCAAGGTGCTCGGCCAGGACGGCAAGCTGATCGAAACCGGTCGCGTCTCGAAGATCCTCGCCTTCCGCGGCATCGAGCGCCAGCCGATCGAGGAAGCGCAAGCCGGCGACATCATCGCGATCGCTGGCCTGACGAAGGGCACCGTCGCCGATACCTTCTGCGATCCGGCGGTGACCGAGGCACTGAAGGCTCAGCCGATCGACCCGCCGACCGTCACCATGTCCTTCATCGTCAACGACAGCCCGCTTGCCGGCACCGAGGGCGACAAGGTCACGAGCCGCGTCATCCGCGACCGCCTGTTCAAGGAAGCCGAAGGCAACGTGGCGCTGAAGATCGAAGAGTCGGGCGACAAGGACTCGTTCTTCGTGTCCGGCCGCGGCGAACTCCAGCTCGCCGTTCTGATCGAAACCATGCGCCGCGAAGGCTTCGAGCTCGCCGTCTCCCGTCCGCGCGTCGTCATGCACAAGGATGAGGCGACCGGCCAGATGCTCGAGCCGGTCGAGGAAGTCGTCATCGACGTCGATGAAGAGCATTCCGGCATCGTGGTGCAGAAGATGTCCGAGCGCAAGGCCGAGATGGTCGAGCTGCGTCCGTCGGGCGGCAACCGCGTCCGCCTCGTCTTCTTCGCCCCCACCCGCGGCCTGATCGGCTACCAGTCGGAACTTTTGACGGATACCCGCGGCACGGCGATCATGAACCGGCTGTTCCACGAGTACCAGCCGTACAAGGGCGAGATCGGCGGCCGCGTCAACGGCGTGCTGCTCGCCAACGAAGCGGGCGAAGCCGTCGCCTATGCGCTGTTCAACCTGGAAGACCGCGGTCCGATGGTGATCGACGCCGGCGACAAGGTCTATGCCGGCATGATCGTCGGCATTCACACGCGCGACAACGATCTCGAAGTGAACGTGCTGAAGGGCAAGAAGCTCACCAACATCCGCGCCGCCGGCAAGGACGAGGCCGTCCGCCTGACGCCGCCGATCAAGATGACGCTGGAGCGCGCGCTCTCCTGGATCCAGGACGACGAACTGGTCGAGGTGACGCCGAAGTCGATCCGCCTTCGCAAGCTCTATCTCGACTCCAACGACCGCAAGCGCTTCGAGAAGCAGCGCTCGGCCGGCGCGGCCTGATTCGCGCCGAAAGTAGGCGACAGCATCCTCAAAACGATCTAGGCCCCGGCACAAAAGCCGGGGCCTTTTTCATGTGTGTGCCGAGTTAATACGACTTGTGGCATTTCTTAAAAATGCGTTAACCTTTCGGCTGTGCCGCAAGCGAACTTGCCTGTGGGCAAGAAGGGTCTTCGGGACGACCGGGATTCCGGTTCGGTCGATGCGGGCTTAGAGTCATTTCGATGAAAACACTATCGATCGATGTAAGGCGCGCGGAGCCGCAGGACGCATGGGGGATCTCAGAGACCCATCGGGCGTCCTGGCTGCAGGGCTATGGCGGGATCATCCCGCACAAGCCGCTGATGCAGATGGTGCAGCGCCGGGACGAGCATTGGTGGCGCAAGGCCACTCGCGGTCCTGCGACTCTGCTCGTGCTCGACGTCGCCGGCGTCGTCGCCGGCTATGCGACGCTCGGGCTCAACCGGGCGCAGTCCCTGCCGCAGGACGGCGAAATCTACGAAATCTATCTGCGCCCCGAGTACCAGGGGCTTGGCCTCGGCCGCCTGCTGTTCGGCGAGAGCAGACGGTTGCTGAAGTCGCTCGGCTGCAACGGCATCGTCGTCTGGTGCCTGGAGGACAGCGAAATGGCGGAACGGTTCTTCCGCTCGGCCGGTGGCCTCGATATCGCCGAGGGCATGGAAGATTTCGGCGGCAAGGAATTGAAGAAGATCGGCTTCATCTTCCGCTGACGCCAGCGCCTATGGGATGCCCCTCTCCGTTCTCATCCCTCCCGTCGGATTGACATGCTACAGTATTTGCCTACCTTCTAATGTTCGCAAGAGCCGAAGGCCGTCGCGCAGTGACAGTCGCCATGCGGCGGCTTCGGCGTGTATCGGGAGGGTTTGCGATGCGCTTTTGGGAACCCGTATCGGCCTGCGTCATTCTGTGCATGGCCGGCAGCGCTTTGGCGCAGGAGGGCGATGCCACAGCTGGCGAGACCGTCTTCAAGAAATGCGCAGTCTGCCATGTGGTCGACAAGGATACGAACAAGGTCGGCCCCTCGCTGCACGGCGTAATCGGACGTACGGCTGGTACCCACGCCGACTACAAATACTCGACCGCAATGATCGATGCGGGCAAGGGCGGACTCGTTTGGAACGAGACGACCTTGCGCGACTATCTGCACAATCCGAAGGCCAAGGTGAAAGGCACGAAAATGGTGTTTCCCGGCTTGAAGGATGACACCGAGATTTCCAACCTGTTGGCCTACCTTAAGCAGTACTCGCCACAATGAGCCAAGGGATGAGCGGTCCTTGCAACGGCGACAACGGCACGCCTTTCGCGGGAATTGCTTGCCTTTTTTGTTCATGAGATAATTATGAATTAAAATTGCGGATTGCAGCTTCATGCCCACGGCCGAGCGAGGCGGGAGGGACGGAAATGGCAGTCGTGCTGGTGCTGGTTGCGATCGCCGTGGGTTCGGTCGTGTTCCATCTCGTAAGCCCGTGGTGGTGGACGCAAATCGCGTCGAACTGGGGCTACATCGACTCCACACTCGTCATTACGTTCTGGATCACCGGCGTCGTCTTTGTCGCCGTGGTGATGTTTCTCGCCTATTGCGTCTGGCGCTTCCGCCACGATCCGGGTCGCCGGGCAGCCTATGAGCCTGAGAACCCGCGGCTGGAGAGCGGGCTTGCGATCGGCACGGCGCTCGGAGTCTTCGCCATGCTGGCGCCGGGGCTGTTCGTCTGGCACCAGTTCATCACCGTTCCAAAGGGGGCGGCCGAGATCGAGGTCGTCGGCCAGCAGTGGCTCTGGAGCTTCCGCTTACCGGGAGCCGACGGCAAGCTCGGACGGGCCGACACCCGCAACGTCGCTGCCGACAATTCGCTCGGCATCGACAAGGCCGATACCAACGCGCTGGACGACGTCGTCATCGAGGGCGGCGAACTGCATCTTCCGATCGGTAAGCCGGTGAAGGTGCTGCTGCGGTCCATCGACGTGCTGCACGATTTCTACGTGCCCGAATTCCGCGCCAAGATGGACATGATTCCCGGCATGGTCACCTATTTCTGGCTGACGCCGACGCGGGCCGGCACATTCGACATCCTGTGCGCCGAGCTTTGCGGCGTCGGCCACCCGCAGATGCGCGGCACCGTCGTCATCGACACTGAGGCCGACTACCAGGCCTGGCTCGCACAGCAATCGACCTTTTCGCAGTTGCAGGCGTCAGTACCGCCCGCGGGCGCCGTGTTGGCGGAGGTGTCCGCCGAAAAATAGCAGGCAGGATCCGGGAGCGATCCGACAGGAGGAGCGACGATGGTTGAAGTCAGCCCGGGTGCAGGCGACGTTGTCTCGCCGGCCGTGGTGGAGGACGTGGAGCTCTACCATCCGCACAGCTGGTGGACGCGCTACGTCTTCAGCCAGGACGCGAAGGTCATCGCCATCCAGTATGCCTCGACGGCGATCGCAATCGGTCTGGTCGCGCTCGTGCTCTCCTGGCTGATGCGTATCCAGCTCGCCTTCCCCGGCGCGCTTCCGTTCATCGACCCCGAGCGCTACTACCAGTTCATCACCATGCACGGCATGATCATGGTGATCTATCTGCTCACCGCGCTCTTCCTCGGCGGCTTCGGCAACTACCTGATCCCGCTGATGGTCGGCGCGCGCGACATGGTGTTCCCTTACGCCAACATGCTGAGTTACTGGATCTATCTGCTGGCGGTCCTGGTGCTGGCTGCCAGTTTCTTTGCTTCGGGCGGGCCTACGGGTGCCGGCTGGACGCTCTACCCACCGCAGGCGATCCTCTCCAACACGCCGGGCGGGCAGGACTGGGGCATCATTCTGATGCTGGTCTCTTTGATCATCTTTATCATCGGCTTCACCATGGGCGGGCTGAACTACGTCGTGACCGTGCTGCAGGGGCGCACCCGCGGCATGACGCTGATGCGGCTGCCGCTGACGGTGTGGGGCATCTTCACCGCCACCGTGATGGCGCTGCTGGCTTTCCCGGCGCTGTTCGTCGCCTGCGTGATGATGCTGTTCGACCGGGTGCTCGGCACCAGTTTCTTCATGCCGGCGATCGCCGAAATGGGCGAGCAATTGAAGCATGGCGGCGGCAGCCCGATCCTGTTCCAGCACCTGTTCTGGTTCTTCGGCCATCCCGAGGTCTACATCGTTGCGCTGCCGGCCTTCGGCATCGTCTCCGACCTGATCAGCACGCATGCGCGCAAGAACATCTTCGGCTACCGGATGATGGTGTGGGCGATCGTCATCATCGGCGCGCTCTCCTTCGTCGTCTGGGCGCACCACATGTATGTCAGCGGCATGAACCCCTATTTTGGCTTCTTCTTCGCCACGACGACGCTGATCATTGCCGTGCCGACGGCGCTCAAGGTCTACAACTGGGTGCTGACGCTTTGGCGCGGCAACATCCACCTGACGCTGCCGATGCTGTTCGCGCTCGGCTTCATCGTCACCTTCGTCAACGGCGGGCTGACCGGGCTGTTCCTCGGTAACGTCGTGGTTGATGTGCCGTTGTCCGACACGATGTTCGTCGTCGCCCATTTCCACATGGTGATGGGGGTGGCGCCGATCCTCGTCATCTTCGGGGCGATCTATCACTGGTATCCGAAGATCACCGGGCGGATGCTCAACGAGGGAATGGGGCAGCTCCATTTCTGGATCACCTTCGTCGGCGCCTACCTGATCTTCTTCCCGATGCATTATGTCGGGCTCGTCGGCGTGCCGCGCCGCTACTACGAGATCGGCGAAACGAGCTTCGTGCCGCCGTCGGTGCACGACCTGAACATCTTCATCACCGTCATGGCGCTGGTCGTCGGCGCGGCACAGATGGTGTTCCTGTTCAACCTGTTCTGGAGCCTGCGGCACGGGCGGGAGGCCGGCGGCAACCCCTGGCGGGCGACGACGCTCGAATGGCAGACGCCGCAAACGCCCCCCGCGCATGGAAACTGGGGCAAGGACCTGCCGATCGTCTATCGCTGGGCCTATGACTACAGCGTGCCCGGCGCACCGGAGGATTTCATCCCGCAGAACCAACCCGGGACTTACACACGGGAGGCGGCCGCATGAGTGCGATGCTCGTCTTCCTGGCCGGCATTGCAGCCATCGCCATATGGTGGCTGGCGCGCCACGGGATCGCGTCAAAACCCTGGCTGGAGGTTGGCAACGCCGATGGGTTCAGCGACGCAGGACACTTCGAGGCGTCGAAGATGCCCGTCGCCAAGGTCGGTCTCGGTGTCTTCCTGGCCGTCGTGGGCGCTCTCTTCACCCTTTTCGTCAGCGCCTATCTGATGCGAGTCGACACGCGGGACTGGTGGGCGCTGCCGGTGCCGCGGCTGCTGTATGTCAACACCGCCATTCTCTTCATGAGCAGCCTCTGCCTCCACTGGGCCAAGGTCGAGGCGTTGCGGGCTCGACGCGAGGGCTTGAGGACGGCCCTGCTCGCCGCTTTCGCCACCGCGCTGGCCTTCGTGACCGGGCAGGTGTTTGCCTGGCAGCAATTGGTGGCGGCCGGCTACACTCTGAGCGACGATGCCGCGGCCAGCTTCTTCTACGTCATCACCGGGATGCACGGCCTGCACATCCTTGGCGGCATGGTTGCGCTTGTTCGCACCCAGCGGCTGGCCTGGGTCGACGGCCCGATGAACGGGAGGCTTCGGCTGAACGTCGATCTCTGCGCCATCTACTGGCATTTCATGCTCGCCGTCTGGCTTGTGCTGCTTGCCCTCTTCGCCGGCTGGGCCAGCAACTTCGTCGACCTCTGCCGGCAACTGCTGCAATAGGAAGGTGATCATGGCCGAGACCGTGCACACGCATCCGCCGCACTCCTCCCCGCCGCCCGCCGGCATGCACGGTTTCGTCTCCGACTGGGCCTCCGACCAGCAGGCGTTCAAGAGCGTCTCCTGGGGCAAGGCGATGATGTGGATCTTCCTGCTCAGCGACACGTTTGTCTTCGGCTGCTTCCTGCTCGCCTACATGACCGCTCGCATGTCGACGGTCGTGCCCTGGCCCAATCCCAGCGAGGTGTTCGCGCTGACGATCGCGGGCCACGAAATCCCGCTGATCCTGATCGCGATCATGACCTTCGTGCTGATCACCAGCAGCGGTACGATGGCGATGGCGGTCAATTTCGGCTACCGGCGTGATCGGCGCAAGACGGCCCTCTTGATGCTCCTGACCGCTCTTCTCGGCGCGACCTTCGTCGGCATGCAGGCTTTCGAGTGGACCAAGCTGATTCATGAGGGCGTGCGGCCGTGGGAGAATCCCTGGGGGGCGGCGCAATTCGGTTCCTCATTCTTCATGATCACGGGGTTCCACGGAACCCACGTCACGATCGGCGTCATCTTCCTGCTGATCATCGCGCGCAAGGTCTGGCGCGGCGACTTCGACACCGAGCGTCGCGGCTTCTTCACCAGCCGCAAGGGGCGCTACGAGATCGTTGAGATCACCGGCCTCTACTGGCACTTCGTCGACCTGGTCTGGGTCTTCATCTTCGCGTTTTTCTATCTCTGGTGAGGCAGCGCCATGGCACAGGCAACCGTCGACACTTCCACGCAGCCAGCGGTTCCCGCTGCCGCGCACGCCGAGCATCAGCAACACCCCATCAAACTTTACCTGCTCGTGTGGGGACTGCTGTTCGTGCTCAGCATCTGTTCCTACCTCGTCGACTACTTCGGGCTGCAGGGATACCTTCGCTGGTCGCTGATCTTGATCTTCATGATGCTGAAAGCCGGCCTGATCGTAGCGGTGTTCATGCACATGGCCTGGGAGCGCCTCGCGCTGATCTATGCGATCCTGCTGCCGCCGTTGCTCGTGCTGGTCTTCGTCGGGCTGATGGTGTCGGAATCGGACTACACGCTGATGACGCGGCTTGCTTTTTTCGGGGCGACCCCGTGAACGGAGCGATCGGGTGGCGCAAGCGCCCGCACGCCCACAACCCGCTTTCCGACATCCCTACCAATGGCATGTTGCGTTGCAGCGGGTTTCGCTCTACGAAGCCCGCGAAATCCACTGCATACACGGAGCCCCCATGCGCATCGATGCAATCTCCATAGGCAAGAACCCGCCGGAAGACGTGAACGTTATCGTCGAGGTTCCCGTCGGCGGTCACCCGATCAAGTACGAGATGGACAAGGAAGCCGGGGCGCTGATCGTCGACCGCTTCCTCTATACGCCGATGACCTATCCGGGGAACTACGGGTTCGTGCCGCACACGCTGTCCGAAGACGGCGACCCGATCGACGTGCTGATCGCCAACACCCGTCCCCTGGTGCCGGGCTGCGTCATCAACGTCCGCCCGATCGGCGTCATGGTCATGGAAGACGACGGCGGCAAGGACGAGAAGATCCTCGCCGTTCCGGTGCCGAAGCTGACGCGCCGCTACGACAAGGTCGAGAACTACACGGACCTGCCGGAAATCACGCTGAAGCAGATCGAGCACTTCTTCGAGCACTACAAGGATCTGGAGCCCGGCAAGTGGGTGAAGATCGCCGGCTGGCAGGACGTAAACGTCGCCAAGAAGCTCATCGTAGAGGCGATCGAGCGCTACAAGGCGCAGAAGTAAGCCGTCGCGCTGCGCATTGCGCGGCGCGCTGCCCGCTCAAAGACCAAGTCTTTTCAGGATCTCCTCCGGGTCGCCCTCGATCCGGAGGATTTTCTTTCTCTGGGTCTCGCCGCTGACCAGCGATACGGCCGATTTCGCGACGCCGGCCGCCTTCGCAAGCATTGCGACCAGTGCCTTGTTGGCCTGGCCCTTCTCGGGCACCGCCCGGACGCGCACCTTCAGGTGACGCTCGCCGCTCGCATCCGTCTCGACGCCGTCGATCGCGTCGCGCCCGCCATTCGGGGTCAGCCGCACCGTCAGTGTCACATGGTCCTCGTGACGGCGGCCTGGCACGGGATGTCAGAGTCCGAGGAGGGCAGGCGCGAGAACGCTGCGAATGACCTGTTCGAGGAAGAAGAGGATGATCAGCACGACGATCGGCGACAGGTCCACGCCGCCGAAGTCCGGCAGGAAACGCCGGATCGGGCGATAGAGCGGCTCGGTGAGGTTGTAGAGCGCGCGTCCGATCGAGGCGATCACCTGGTTGTTGGTATTGATCACGTTGAAGGCATAGAGCCAGGAAAAGATGGCCGATGCGATGATGATGAACCACGCGATGCTGATGATGAACAGCAGGGTGTTGATGATCGCGATCATTGTTGTCTCGTTGTCTCCGGTTACGTGCGCCCACATGTAGCCATTGGCCGGCTCGCCAGCAAGTGCGCTCGATGGCTGCAACCGCAAACATGTTTAATGTGCCCGATGCGCCCCGCCGTCCTGACCGCCTCCGGGTCACCAGCCCGCACTCAGTTCTCGTGGAAAACGCTATCCAGAAAACCCGTCATCCACTGGCGCAGCGCCGCGTCGTGCAACAGGCGCCCGTCGAGATGGGCGTGGCCGGTCTGGGCGCCCGGCAGCTCGAAGCGGTGCGCGCCGCGCACCACCCAGCGGTGCATCATCGCCAGCGTCAGTTCACCGTGGAACTGGATGCCCCAGGCGTTGTCGCCGTAGCGAAGGGCCTGGTTTTCATAGTGTTCGCCGGTGGCAAGCAGCGTCGCCCCGGACGGAAGCGTGAAGCCTTCGCGATGGAACTGGTAGACCATCGAGGGCCAGGCCATCAGCTCACGCCCTTCCTCGGTCGGCTCGAGCGCGTACCAGCCGATTTCCGCCAGTCCGTCGACGTGCGGACCGACCTCGCCGCCGAGCTGGCGCACCAGCATCTGCGCGCCGAGGCAGATGCCCAGAAAGGGACGGTTTTCCGACAGGGGAACGGAGAGCCAGTCGATCTCGCGTTTGACGTAATCGTGATCGTCGTTGGCGCTCATCGGTCCGCCGAAGACAACCGCACCGGCATGAGCGTCAAGCGATTTCGGGAGCGGTTCGTCCATCACCGGACGGCGAATGTCGAGGGCGTAGCCCATCTGTTGCAGGATCTGGCCGACGCGGCCGGGGCTGGACGTTTCCTGGTGCAGGATGATGAGGATCGGGCGTTTCGGTCCGGGCTTTCGCGGGGTCTGAAGCATCGTGGCGGCTATCCTGACGCGTTCGCTTCCGGCGGGCGGGGTGCCGGAAGGCGCGCTTTGCAATCCAAGATGTCAGAGCCGTGTTTGCCTGTCCACCCGATTGCGCAAGGCCGGCCTATCCGATTGCGCGAGACCGCGCGCGATGCGCTCAGTTGTCGTCGCCGGGGCGGTTGTCGCCGTGCCGGCCGGCGACCTCCTGGCGCTTCATGATCCGCTCGCGACCCGAAACGCCAAGCAAGTCGGCAATGCGCCAGATGGCGTGATCCTCCAGTTCGCTGCGTTCGCCGTCCGCATAGACGATCTCCCAGAGCAGCCCGACGAGGTCGACCTTCTGTTCCTCGGAGAGCTGCCGCTTCAGTTCCGAGGTGAACTGGAAGAAGTCGATGGCTTCCCCCGCGGCCGCCGTGCCCGCCTCGATTAAAGCCGCCAGATCTGCATTGTCGAGGTCGTAGAGCGTGCGAAAGCGTTCCCGCAACGCCGATCGCTCGGCGTCCAGCACTCGACCGTCCGATTCCATCACCTGGATACAGAGCGCCATGACCGCGAGACGGGGATCCCCCGCTTCGAAGTTCCGCCTGTCGCCGCGCGAGAGGTTCGAAAGCAAACGCTGCAATCGCTCGAACATGTCACCCCTTTAGGTCTGGATCGGGAGCGCTCCAAGCCGCGGCGGCGACCGTTCCGGTTCGCTTGCCACGCCTTGGGCCCTCGTACGTTCGCATGTCTTTGTCCCAAAACCGGCTCTGGTGGACGGAAGACATGCGTTAGAACAGGCGAAAGCCGGCGCTGCCGTTGCTTGCCTCTTTCTTAGCCTCATTTTTGACGCCGGGATCGTCGGGCAGGCCGCCAAAGAACGGCTTTGCTTCCCCCTCGCGCGACATTGCCGCCTCTGCTGCGGGTCCGGGCTCCGCAGCGGCGGGTCCGGGCTTTGTCGACGGCTTGATCGCGATCGGTTCGGTGCGGGCGGGCTCGTGCGACGCATCGGCGCGCGGCATCGGACGGCTGTCGCCGATCGCCACGGGGGGCAAGGTGCGAATTGCCTCTTCGGCGCTGTTGGCGACCCCTTCTTCGATCGGCCCCTGCCATTCGCTCACCGGCGTTTTCCACTGGAAGGCGTCCAGCTTTCCGGTCACCGGCGAGAGCGGCAGCCACACTGGCGACGTAACCCCTTCAGCGGTCCATGCCGGATCGCGCGGCGATTTCAAGGCCTGGTTCATCCAGTGCCGGATGCGACCCTGATCGCCGGTCTCGGCATCCTCGATGTCGGCGAGCAGAAGGAAGGCGCGCTCGCTCGGGGCGAGCCTGGCCGCTGCCTCCGCCTTGGCGCGGGCGAGGTGGAAGTTGCGCGCGTCGAGTGCTGCCTGACCGACGGCGAAGAGCGTTTCGGCGTTGTTTGGACGCAGCGCCTCCAGCTTCTCGGCTCGCTTCAGGCGATCGATCGGGGAATCGCCGGTGCGGGCGTGAATGAAGAGCCGCGCCACGTCCGGATGTGGGTTCGCCTTCCACAGCCGCTCGAGAATGTGGGCCGCCTTGCGCAGGTTGGCCTCGCGCAGATAGGCCTTGGCCGCGATCAGCCCGGCCGGAATGAAGTTTTCGTCGATCCTCAGGGCGGCGAGCGCGTCGTCGCGGGCAGCCTTTGGGTCCGGTTCGCTCTCCAGTTTTGCGCCGGCGCGCGCCGTCAGCAGCACGACCTTGCGGCGATCCAACTGGCTGCGTTCCTCTGCCGAGGTCGGCCTCTGCTGCTCGAGCAAGCGGAGCGCCTGATCCCATTCTCCGGTCTGGGCAC
This sequence comes from Mycoplana ramosa, assembly GCF_041930185.1. Lineage (NCBI taxonomy): Bacteria > Pseudomonadati > Pseudomonadota > Alphaproteobacteria > Hyphomicrobiales > Rhizobiaceae > Mycoplana > Mycoplana ramosa. Next base: position 212,946 of record NZ_JBHEEW010000003.1, read on the forward strand.
GGTCTTCCAGGACCGCGTCGGCGGCCCAGGGGAGCTGCGGCGCCTTCTCCGCGGCGCGCTCGGCATATTGCCGCGCGGCCTCGGTGGCGCCAAGGCGCCTGGCTTCGAGATAGAGCCCGCGCAGACCCAGTTCGCGCGTTTCCGGATCGTCCGCCATCAGCTCGAACTTCTGGCGGGCTTCGTCGTGGCGGCCCTCGATCAGGGCAGCCTGGGCTTCGAGCAGGTGCACGAGCGGCTCCTGGTCGGCATTGATCAGCCCCTTGGTCCGTGCCAGCATCTTGCGGGCGGCGGTGGCGTCGCCGGCACCGGCGGCGATCAGGCCGGTGGAGAGCGCCTGGTAGCCACGATCACGCTTGCGGGCGCGAAAATGACGCCGGATCGCGTGCGGCGATGTGAGGATGACGCGCACGAGCCACCACAGAAAGATCACGGCGGCCATCAGTGAAACCGCAATTGTCGCGGCGACCATCAGGCTCATGCCGATGCGCTGGCCTTGCCAGATGATCGACAATTCGCCGGGCCGATCGGCAAGCCAGGCAAAGCCCGCGCCGAGCACGAGGACGAGAAGGATGAAAGAGAGCAGTCTTATCATGGTCGATTCCGTCCCTCAGCCCTGGTTGCTGGTCGGCGCCATCGCGCCGGAGACGATCGCGCCGACCCCGTCCTCGATGGTGATCCGCTCGTCGAGGGTGGTCTTGTAGGCGGCTCCTGCGGTGCGGGCGACCTCGGGCAGCGTTTGCCACTCGATTTGCGCGCCCTTCAAGTCGCCGTTCTGCAGCTTGTTCTCGATACGCGCGATGATGGCCTCGGGGGTGTCTCCCTCGACGCTGCCGACCGGGCGGATCGTGATGACCGACGAGGCGCTGGAGAGAAGCCTGTCGACGATGCCCTGATCGCCGGTTGGCTGGTGCACGGCCTCGATCATCGCGTCGGCAACAGGCTGGAAGGCGCGCACCAGATCGGCACGGGACGGCACACCGGTCGCTGCTAGCGGCCGCAGCACGGCGATCGATGGGTCGTCCGGGGCGATGCTGGCGAACGCCTCGAGTTCGGCGAGGTAGGGGCCGCCGCGGTCGATCGTCGTCTTCAGCGCGGTTGCGGCGACCGCGCGTGCCATGGCCACGTCGCTGCGCGGCTCCTCCAGCTTGCGCTCGGCGGCGTCCACTCGCTGTGTCAACGCGGAGATCCCGTCGGCAGAGGCGCGGGTGGCTGCCGTCGTCTCTTCGCGCAGTGCCGCGATATCGGCGGTGAGTTTGGCAACACTCGTTTCCAGCGCGGCGATGGACTGCTCCGCTTCTCCGGAAACCGTCGTCGCTGCCGGCGTCGCCGCAGCCGCCTTTTCGAGTGCAGCGAGGCGGGTTTCGATCGGTTGCAGGTCCACCGAGGGTGGCTGCACGGTATCGAGGCTGGCCAGGCGCGATTTGAGTGCATCAATCTCGGCGCTCAATGGGGCGAGATCGACGTCGCCGCCCCGTTCCGGCCCAAGCGCCGGCAGATAGCCGCCGTATTGCAGGGCGCCGGCGCCGGCGAGCGCGACGAGGCCACCGAGGATGGCGGCGGCGAAGGCGCCGGACCTGCCGGGGCTCGGCGGTGTCTCGGAGGCCGCCGTCATGGGCGGCGACTTGTCTGTGGTTTCGGGCTCCGCGGCGCTTGCCGTTCCGGCGTCGCCTGTCGGCGGAGCCAGGTCCATGTCCTGCTTTGTTTCGACGGTCGGGCCGGTCGAAGCGGTTTGAGCCTCGTCCGTGGTGCCGCTTTCGGCAGCCGGAGCCGCCTCGAGGTTGATCGTCACGGGCGTCTCACCGGATTTGTTGCGGCGGGGCGGCTTTTCCGGGTCCATGACGGTCTCCTCATTCTCCATTGCGATGCAATAAACCTAGTCAGGTAACCCGGGCAGGGAAAGCCCCTCCTTCGATTTAGCCGGGTGCCGACGACGGTTTGCGAAGCTGGAGCGGGTCGTAACCACCTACAGCAGGTCGAGCAAATCGGCTTCGGTCGGCGTGTCGGCGATGACGACCGATTTCTTGAAACGCTGGGGTATCGCGGTCGCCACGTTGCGGCTGATGCAGAGAAAGAGCGTTCGATCGAGGCGGTCGAGGTGCTCGGCGACCAGCGGCAGCGCGAAGAACCGCAGCGCCGACTCACGCGAGTAGAACAGCACGGCATCCATCGGCTTGCCGATCAGGACCGGCTCCAGTTCGGCCCGCTCGGGGCGGATCTGTTCCATCCGGTAGCACTCGGCGGTCTGGTATGCGACCCCCGCCGCATCCAGCCGCGACTCGAAGGACTTCGATCGCGGCGCTCCGGCCAGATAGAGAAGGGGATCGGGCGGGGTTCCATAGTCGCGCCGATGGGCAACGATCAGGTCGGCAAGGCTGTTGCCGTCACCACCATCCGGCGAGAGTACGGTGCGGAAGCCGGCCTCCGCGGCCGCACCGGCCGTAGCTGTGCCAACGGCGAAGACGGTCGTCAACAAGTGGCGATCGAGTGCGTCGCCGAGCGACAGAAGCACCCTTACCGCCTCGCTGCTCGTGATCGCGATTGCCGAATGGTGCGTCGAGAGGGCCGCAAGCGTCGCCTCCCTGTCGTGAACCGGCTCGGCCAGCGGGACGACGACAGGCGTATGGCCAAGCGCCTTCAGTCTCTCTGCCGTTCTACGGGCCTGGCCGTGCGGGCGGATCACAAGGACGCGCATTACCCCCATCCGTCGAAGAAACTGGTTCCCGCGGCTTCGCGCACGACGCGGCCCGCCTCGGCGCCGAGGGCGGCTGCGTCCGTTGCCAACCCTTCGATTTCGCTTTCGTAGAACCGCGAGCCATCGGGGGTCAGGATCATCCCGCGGAAGCGGATGCGGCCCGCTTCCGAGACGGCATAGCCGGCAATCGGAGTGCGGCATGAGCCGTCGAGCACGGCCAGGAAGCTGCGCTCGCAGGTAACGGCCTCATGGGTGGCCCGATCGTCGATGGCCGCGAGCAGTTCGCCGGTGCGCCGGTCGCCGATGCGCGCCTCGACGCAGATCGCGCCCTGTGCCGGTGCCGGCATGAACACCTCCAGGTCCAGGATCTGGGTCGCGACGTGTTCCTTGGCAATCCGCTTCAACCCGGCATAGGCGAGCATCGTGGCGTCGGCCTGGCCTTCGGCGAGCTTGCGCAGGCGCGTGTCCACCTGCCCGCGAAACGTGATGACGTTGATGTCGGGGCGCAACTTGCGGATCTGGGCCTGTCGGCGCAAAGAGGCGGAGCCGACGGTTGCGCCGTGCGGCAGTTCCATCAGCGACGGGGCCGTCCGTCCGACGACGGCGTCGCGCGGGTCCTCGCGGGGAAGGAACGCGGCGAGCTCCAGGCCGTCCGGCAGGCGGGTCGGCATGTCCTTCGACGAGTGCACGGCGAAATCCAGGTCGCCCGAATAGAGCTGCGCCTCGATCTCCTCGGTAAAGAGGCCCTTGCCGCCGATGTCGGAGAGGGGGCGGTCGGTGATGCGGTCTCCTTGCGTCGAGAGCACGACGATCTCGAACATCTCCTCAGGAAGGCCGTGGGCCGCCATCAGCCGATCGCGTGTCTCGTGCGCCTGTGCCAGCGCCAGCGGGCTGCCGCGCGTCCCGATCCTTAAAGGTTTTGTTTGCATCCGCCTTGATCCATTGTTACCGGAGGTCCTCGTATCCGGCTTTTGCCGCAATCGCAATCAAACAGCGTGCTTCATGTCGTCCCATCTGACCATCCTCGGCATCGAAACGAGCTGCGACGAGACCGCCGCCGCCGTCGTCGTGCGCGACCCGGCGGGGCACGGTCAGATTTTGGGCGACGTCGTGCTCAGCCAACTCGACGAGCATAGCGCATATGGCGGGGTCGTGCCGGAGATTGCGGCGCGAGCGCATGTCGAGGCACTGGATGCATTGATTGGCCAGGCGCTGGCGCGGGCTGGAAAGACTTTGGACGAGGTGGATGCGATCGCCGCGACCAGCGGTCCCGGCCTGATCGGCGGCCTGATCGTCGGCCTGATGACCGGCAAGGCGATCGCGCGCGCCAAGGGCAAGCCGCTCTATGCCGTGAACCATCTCGAAGGGCATGCCCTGACGGCGCGGCTGACCGACGGGCTTTCGTTCCCCTATCTGATGCTGCTCGTTTCCGGCGGCCACACCCAACTCGTGCTGGTGCGCGGCGTCGGCGACTACGAGCGCTGGGGCACGACGATCGACGACGCGCTGGGCGAGGCCTTCGACAAGACTGCCAAGCTGCTCGGGCTTGCCTATCCCGGCGGCCCCGCGGTGGAAAAGGCGGCTGAAACGGGCAATCCGGATCGCTTCGTCTTCCCACGCCCGCTTGTCGGCGAAAAGCGGCTCGATCTTTCCTTCTCCGGCCTGAAGACGGCGGTCCGCCAGGCTGCCCAATCGATCGAGCCGGTGACGGATCAGGACATCGCCGACATCTGCGCGTCGTTCCAGAAGGCGGTCGCGCGCACGTTGAAGGACCGGATCGGCCGTGGTCTTGCGCGGTTCCGGCAAGAGTTTCCATCCGTCGCTTTCCCCGCCCTTGTCGTTGCTGGCGGAGTGGCGGCGAACAAGGTTCTTCGCGCGACGCTCAAGGATCTCTGCGATCGCAACCATTTCCGCTTCGTCGCGCCGCCGCTGGCGCTGTGTACCGACAATGCGGCCATGATCGCCTGGGCCGCATTGGAGCGCATGGCTGCCGGCCTTGCGCCGGACGACTTGTCGGTGGCCCCGCGGTCGCGGTGGCCGCTGGATGCGGCTGCCGCCGCAATGCTGGGATCGGGCAAGCGGGGAGCCAAGGCATGAACCCACGTCCGCATGTCGTCGTTGTCGGGGCCGGTGCGTTCGGTACGGCGCTGGCCACCGTCGTCGCCGAAACCGGCGAAAGCCGGGTCACGCTGCTCGCCCGGCGCGACGAGACCGTGCTCGATATCACGACCCACCATCGCAACGATGTGGCCCTGCCGGGCATCGTTCTTTCGGCGGCGCTTGAGGCGACCACGGATCGCGATATCCTCAGGCACGCGCCGATCGTGCTGTTTGCGATGCCCTCGCAGGCGCAGCGTGAGGCCGCCCGTGAACTCGCGCCCCATCTGATGGATGGGGCAACGGTCATCGTCTGCGCCAAGGGCATGGAAAAGGCGAGCGGCCGCCTTCTGACGGATGTGCTGGAGGAAGAGCTTCCTCGCCAGAACATCGCGGTCCTTTCCGGCCCCGGCTTTGCCGCCGACATCGCCCGTGGGCTGCCGACCGCGATGGTTATCGCGGCGCAGACGCTGGAGCAGGCGGCAGATCTGGCGCGCGCCCTGTCGGGCCCGACCTTCCGTCTTTATCCGTCAGCGGATCGCATAGGCGTGCAACTCGGCGGGGCGCTGAAGAACGTGCTGGCGATCGCCTGCGGCGTGGTCGAGGGGGCCGGCCTCGGAGACTCGGCGCGGGCAGCGCTGATTTCACGCGGACTTGCCGAAATGTCGCGCTTCGTGGCGGCCCATGGCGGCGACGCCTCGACAGTGAGCGGCCTTTCGGGGCTCGGCGATCTCGTGCTGACCGGAACCAGCCATCAGTCGCGAAACCTGCGCTTCGGCATTGCGCTCGGAAAGCAGGGCAATGCGCACGGATGGCCGGGAGAGCTTGTCGAAGGGGCGTTTGCAGCGGGCGTCGCGTCGAAGGTAGCGGCCGAACTGGGCGTCGACATGCCGATCACCGACGCGGTCGCGGCGATCGTCGACGGCAAGCTCGATCTGACGACGGCCATCAGCGCCTTGATGACCCGCCCCATCACCCGGGAATTTTGAGGAAGGAGACGATATGCATTTCGCCTTTTTGTGCACGGACAAGCCGGGCGCCCTGCAGGTACGGCTCGACACCCGTCCCGAGCACCTGGCCTATCTCAACGGGCTGAACGACGAAGGAAAGCTTGCCTTCGCCGGCCCTTTCCTCGGCGATGACGGCAAACCGAACGGCAGCCTGGTCGTCGTCAAGGCGGAGACGATCGAAGCGGCACGGGCGCTCGCCGAGGCGGACCCCTATGCAAAGGCCGGGCTGTTCGCCAGCGTCGAGGTGAAGGCCTGGAACTGGGTCTTCAACAGTCCGGAGGCATAAGGCGGATGGCTTTCTGGCTTTACAAGTCCGAACCTTTCAAGTGGTCCTGGGCCATGCAGAAGGACGCGGGCGAGCAGGGTACCGAGTGGAACGGTGTGCGAAACTATCAGGCACGCAACAACATGCGGGCGATGAAGATCGGCGACAAGGGCTTCTTCTACCACTCCAACGAGGGGCTGGAGATCGTCGGCATCACGGAAGTCTGTGCGCTTTCCCATCCTGATTCGACCGCAGGTGACGATCCGCGCTGGGACTGCGTCGACATTCGTGCCGTCTGCGACATGCCGCGACCGGTGTCGCTGAAGGAGATCAAGGCGAACCCGAAGCTTGAAAACATGTCGCTCGTCACCTCCATGCGCCTCTCCGTCCAGCCGGTGACTGAAGAGGAGTGGCTCGAGGTCTGCCGCATGGGCGGGCTCGACAACCCGCCGCGCTGATCCGGCCGTGAAGACCGATCCCGAACGCTTCATCCTCGACAACACGTCGACGCTCGCGCCGCCGCACGTGCCGGAGATCCGGCTGCGGCTGGCGTCGGAAGCGCACGTTCTTTGGCTGAAGACCGAGGAGGAACTGGAGGAGATCGGCTTGCCGCCGCCGTTCTGGGCCTTTGCCTGGGCGGGCGGGCAGGGACTTGCCCGCTACGTGCTCGACCATCCGGAGACCGTCCGTGGCCGTAACGTGCTCGATTTTGCCAGCGGCTCGGGGCTTGTCGCGATTGCCGCCAGGCTGGCCGGCGCGGCGCAGGTGCTGGCCGCCGACATTGATCCTTGGAGCGAGACGGCGATCCGGCTGAACGCGGGGCTCAACGGCGTCGACGTGGCGCATTGCGCCGACGACATGGTCGGGCAGGATACGGGCTGGGACGTGGTACTGGCCGGCGATGTCTTCTACGATAAGACCTTCGCGGCGGCGCTGATCCCGTGGTTTTCGGAGCTTTCCGCGCGCGGGGCCACCGTTCTCGTTGGCGATCCGGGCCGATCCTATTGCCCTCGCGAGCGGATGGCGCCGCTCGCGAGCTACGAGGTTGCCGTCACCCGCGCGCTCGAGGATAGCGAGGTCAAGCGGACGACGGTCTGGCGCTTCCTGCCTTAGGTCCGGCATTCGACGAAGATTCTTTGGTGCTTGTCAAAAAAGGGCTTTACAGCGTTTTCGGGCCAGGTTGTGTGCCGCCACAGCCGACTCGGCCTGGTAGCGGGGCAGATTCAGCATCTGGTGCGCGAACTCGCATGAAGCTCAACATTTTGTAGGGAACAAAACCTGAATCGGAAGAAGTCTTCGTTTCGTCTCCGATTCGTTCGCAGCGTGTTCCGATTCGGCCGCCAACGGTCTGATAGATCAGGCTTTGCGGGATCGCCAACCCCGCCAGAACCCGGAGAAACTCCGTTCGATTCGTTCAGTGCTCTTGCTATTGCGCATTGCGATGGGCATTTGTGTTGCCGGCGCGCGGAACGCAACCGGCGCCGGATGATTGATACTCTCCGAGGCATGCCTTGTCTGCTGCACCGATGATAATGAGCGGCCGCGGTGTCACCGCGGTGCTGGGTCCGACCAATACCGGCAAGACCCATTACGCAATCGAACGCATGGTGGCGCACGAGACGGGTGTGATCGGCCTGCCGCTCAGGCTGCTGGCGCGCGAGGTCTATACCCGGCTGGTGGAGAAGGTCGGGCATCACAATGTCGCGCTCGTCACCGGTGAAGAGAAGATCACGCCGCACATGGCGCGCTATTCGGTCTGCACGGTGGAGGCCATGCCGCGGGAGACGCGCGCGTCGTTCGTGGCGATCGACGAGGTCCAGCTTGCCGGCGACCTCGAGCGCGGCCATATCTTCACGGACCGTATTCTGCACCTGCGCGGCCGCGACGAGACGTTGCTCCTTGGCGCGGCCACGATGAAGCCGATCCTCGAGCATTTGCTCCCCGGTATCACCGTGGTCGAGCGGCCGCGCCTGTCGCAGCTTTTCTATGCCGGTTCGAAGAAGATCACGCGCCTGCCGCAGCGCTCCGCGATCGTTGCCTTCTCGGCCGATGAAGTCTATGCCATCGCCGAACTGATCCGGCGCCAGCGCGGTGGCGCCGCCGTCGTTCTGGGGGCGCTGTCGCCGCGCACCCGCAACGCCCAGGTGGGGCTCTACCAGGAAGGTGACGTCGAGTACCTCGTCGCCACCGATGCGATCGGCATGGGCCTCAACCTCGACGTCGATCACGTCGCCTTCGCGCAGGACCGGAAATTCGACGGATATCAGTATCGCAACCTCAATCCGGCCGAGATGGGTCAGATTGCCGGCCGTGCCGGCCGCCACGTGCGGGACGGAACCTTCGGCGTGACCGGGCGGGTCGATCCGTTCGATCCCGAACTCGTCGAGCGGATCGAGGCGCACGAGTTCGAGCCGGTGCGGGTCCTGCAGTGGCGGTCAAAGCGGCTGGACTTCACCTCGATTGCAAGCCTGAAGGCAAGTCTCGATGCGCCACCTTCGGTTTCCGGCCTGGTTCGCGCCTTGCCGGCCGTCGACCAGCAGGCGCTCGAGCATCTGGCGCGCTATCCCGACATCAGGGACATGGCGACGACGGCCGAACGTGTGGAAAAGCTCTGGGAAGCCTGCGCGCTGCCGGACTATCGGCGCATTACGCCGGCGCAACACGCCGATCTCATCTCTACCCTCTATGCCGATCTGGTTCGGCGGGGTACGGTGAACGAGGACTTTCTGGCCGAACAGGTGAGGCGCGCGGATCGGACCGATGGCGAGATTGACACGCTTTCGGCACGAATTGCCCAGATAAGGACGTGGACCTATGTGTCGAATCGCCCGAATTGGCTGGCCGATCCGACACACTGGCAGGAAAAGACGCGGGAAATCGAGGACCGATTGTCCGACGCGTTACATGAACGGTTGACGAAACGCTTTGTTGATCGCAGGACATCTGTGCTCATGAAGCGCCTGAGAGAGAATGCGATGCTGGAAGCCGAAATCAGTGTAAATGGCGATGTCTTCGTCGAGGGACATCATGTGGGGCAGTTGGCCGGATTCCGGTTCACGCTCGCTTCGGGCGCGGAGGGCCCGGACGCGAAGGCCGTGCAGGGTGCAGCCCAGAAAGCGCTGGCGCTTGAGTTCGAGGCGCGTGCGGCCCGGCTTCACGCGGCCGGCAACAGCGATCTCGCCGTCGGCTCCGACGGCACCGTGCGCTGGCTCGGCGAGCCCGTCGCCCGCCTCGCCGCGAGTGATCACGTCATGCGCCCGCGCGTCATCCTGCTGGCCGACGAACAGCTGACCGGCAGTGCTCGTGACCATGTCGCAGCTCGTATCGAGCGCTTCGTCAATCACCATATCGCCACCGTCCTGAAGCCGCTCGATGACCTGTCGCGCGCCGAGGATCTGCAGGGGCTTGCCAAGGGTCTGGCCTTCCAGCTCGTCGAAAACCTCGGCGTGATCTTCCGCCGCGACGTTGCCGATGACGTCAAGTCGCTCGACCAGGAGGCGCGCGCCTCGATCCGCAAGCACGGCATCCGTTTCGGCGCCTACCACATCTTCATGCCGGCGCTGCTGAAGCCGGCACCGGCCGAACTCATCACCTTGCTCTGGGCGCTGAAGAATGACGGCCTCGACAAGCCGGGCTACGGCGAACTGATCCCGGCGCTGGCCGCCGGCCGCACGTCGATCGTCGCCGATCAGAGCTTCGAGCGGACCTTCTACAAGCTTGCCGGCTTCCGGTTCCTCGGCAAGCGTGCGGTGCGGATCGACATCCTGGAGCGCCTGGCGGACCTTATCCGGCCGCTGCTTCAGTGGAAGCCCGGCACGACGCCGCGCCCGGACGGCGCCTATGACGGCCGGCGGTTCACCGCGACGACCTCCATGCTCTCGATCCTCGGCGCTACCCCCGACGACATGGAAGAAATTTTGAAGGGCCTTGGCTACCGCGCCGACAGCGTGAAGGCCGAGGAGGCCGCCGCTTTCCTGGCCGCGGAAGACGCCAAGACCGCGGTCGCGGCGCCCGGCGAGACGGACGTGACGGCCGCCGGTGAGGCGGAAGCTGTCGCTGGTGCTGCCGACGTTGCCGAAGCGACCGGCCATGCGGATGAGGAGGCTGAATCCACCTCCGTTGCTGCCGGCGAAAACGAAACGGCGGCTGCCGAGACGACATCTGCCGAGCCGACCGCCGACGTAACGGAGAGCGAAGGCGCCAATGACGAGGCGACGGACGACGCGGTTCCGGCGGAAGCGCGGCCGGTCCTGTTGTGGCGGCCGGGCGGGCGCAATGACAACCAGCGTCATGGCCAGCGCGGCCAGGGCGATCGCCGCAGCGACCGCGGCCAAAAGGCTGTCGGACGGCGTGAAGGCGATCGCCGCGACGGGGATCGGCGTGAAGGCCGGCCGCAGGGTGGCCGCCCGGACTTCGCCAAGGGCCGCGACGGAAAGCCGCAGGCCGGTCGCCCGGATCGAAATGACCGCAATGACCGTCCGCAACGCGAGGATCGCGCCGGCAAGCCGGCCAAGTTCGAGGCGCGTCCGCCGCGCAAGGAGAAGCCGATTGATCCGGATTCACCGTTCGCCAAGCTCGCGGCGCTCAAGGAGCAGATGAAGAAGTAGGGCTATGGCCGACAAGCGGGAGCAGCCATCGGATCCGGCGCGCCAGCGCATCGACAAATGGCTGTTCTTCGCTCGCCTGCGCAAGTCCCGCTCGCTCGCGGCGAAGTCGGTGGAGCAGGGCGATGTCTCCGTCAACGGCCAGCCCATTCGTCAGCCGTCCTTCAACCTGAAGCCGGGGGACACGGTCACCCTCTCGCTGGATCGCCATGACCTCGTGGTGAGGGTGCTGCAGGCGGGGACGCGCCGCGGGCCCTTCGAGGAGGCCCGTACCCTCTACGAGGACCTCACCCCGCCGCCTCCGCCGAGATCGGAGCGGAGCCTGTTCGACCAGGCGACGCGCGAGCGCGGCGCAGGTCGGCCGACAAAACGCGAGCGCCGCGAAACCGATGCGCTGCGCAGCCGCTTTGATCAATCGGAAGATTAGTCCCTGGATCCGCCGAATTGGTGGGTATTCGTAGAAAATCCGTCCCTCGTTCGGCCGGTCTTGCGCATGGTTTTTCCTTGCAAACCGGGGTCAAAGCCTTTACCTCCAAGCCGAAGACGGAGGCATCGGATATCGCGAGATGCCGGAACGCGTCCGCTTCGCCGGTTGACATGGCGATGCTGGCCGCTCGGGCCGCCGACAAGGAAATTCGCTGGAGTTCATCATGACGTATGTCGTGACCGACAATTGCATTCGCTGCAAATACACGGACTGCGTGGAAGTCTGCCCGGTTGACTGTTTCTACGAGGGCGAGAACTTTCTGGTGATCCATCCGGACGAATGCATCGATTGCGGCGTCTGCGAGCCCGAGTGTCCGGCCGAGGCGATCAAGCCCGACACCGAGCCGGGCCTCGACAAGTGGCTAAAGGTGAACGCCGAATTCGCGCAGCTCTGGCCGAACATCACGGTCAAGAAAGAGCCGATGCCGGATGCAAAGGCCTTTGACGGCGAGGAAGGCAAATACGAGAAGTACTTCTCCGCCGAGCCCGGGCAGGGCGACTGAGGTGCCCCGTGCCCGAATTGGGGCGTGGTTTATAGTTGGGGAAAACCGAGCATGTCCGTTCGCAAGTCGGATAGGGCAGGCTTGATGACCCATGCGAAGCAAATTATTGATTTCCGCACTTTTTTGTGGTAGCGTCGCAATACTGATCCAAGCGAGGCACTTGGTGTGCCCAAGCACCACCACGAGCAAACGATCTCCCGGCGCCGCTCATCTCCCATAGGCAACGTCACGTTGCTCTCTTGTGAACGCGCAGCCGCATCCGTTTGTGCCTTGTTGGACGGACCAGGAATGGTGTCACCCCGACGGTGTCCCCGTCTTTCCCGGGCCTCTTGACCCGGCCCCGGCCTGCGCCGGGAGCGTAACAGGGAGTATTTGAACAGAATGACGACCCAGCAGAAGAAATCTTCCACGCGCCAGGGCTTCAAGACCGGTGAATCGATCGTCTATCCGGCACATGGTGTCGGCCAGATCGTCGCGATCGAGGAGCAGGAAGTCGCCGGCATGAAGCTTGAGCTTTTTGTCATCGACTTCGAGAAAGACAAGATGCGCCTGAAGGTTCCGGTCGCCAAGGCCGTGTCCATCGGCATGCGCAAGCTGTCCGAAACCGATTTCGTCGACCGCGCGTTGAAGGTTGTTCAGGGTAAGGCTCGCGTGAAGCGCACCATGTGGTCTCGCCGCGCGCAGGAATACGATGCCAAGATCAATTCCGGCGACCTGATCTCGATTGCCGAGGTGGTTCGCGATCTCTATCGCGCCGAGAACCAGCCGGAGCAGTCCTATTCCGAGCGCCAGCTCTACGAGGCCGCTCTGGATCGGATGGCCCGCGAGATCGCTGCCGTCAACAAGATGTCCGAGACCGAAGCGGTGCGTCTCGTGGAGGTCAACCTCAACAAGGGGCCGAAGCGTGGAAAGGTCGTCGAGGAAGACGACGCACAGGACGAGGCTGCCTGAGACAACCCCTCCATTGGAAATTTCGACCCGGCTGGCTCTCCCAGCCGGGTTTTTCGTTTTTGCAGTGGGCGATCGATGCAATGGCAGGTTGAGTTCCTCACGCCCGCTCGACGCCGGCAGGTTGATTCGGACGGTCGTGGCGGCGTCGGTCGGTGGAATCTCCGCACCTGCGAGAGAAGTCGAAAGAGCAAAGAAAGCAACTCGCTTGCTGTGGCGGTCGGTTCTTCCGCGCGCCCTTTTTGGCCAATGCCCAAAAATAGCCACTCGCCCGCTGAGGACGAGCAGTATAGCATGATCGCGTTGGCGGCCGGTTTGGCAGGGCCGTCAGCCAAAGGCTTCGGCCTTCGCAGCCGCATCGTCGCCGGCTGGAGCGAAGGCCTCGCAGACGCATGCGTTGTCAGGTGAATACCATGGCGATGTTGGCCATGGATCCTTTCAATCCCGACTGAGGGAGATGCCAATGGCTACCGATTCCGCAGCAGACCGTCGCATGATCAAGATCGCCATGTCCGCGCCCTATCTGGAGCGGCAGGAGGAGCAGGCGCTGGCCTTTGCCTGGCGCAACAACCATGATCAGGAGGCGCGCAACCGCATCGCCATGGCCCATATGCGGCTCGTGATCGCGCTTGCCTCGCGCTTTCGCAATTTCGGCCTGCCGTTCAACGATCTGCTGCAGGAAGGCTATATCGGTCTGCTGGAGGCCGCTGCCCGCTTTGAGCCTGAGCGTGAGGTGCGTTTTTCCACCTATGCCATCTGGTGGATCCGCGCCTCGATTCAGGATTACGTGCTTCGCAACTGGTCGATCGTGCGCGGCGGCACCAGTTCGGCGCAGAAGGCGCTCTTTTTCAACTTGCGCCGCCTGCGCGCACGCATTGCCAGGGGCGATAGCCAACTGACCTCCGAGAGCGTCTACCTGCAGATCGCAAATGCGTTGAAAGTCAGCACTGCGGACGTCCGCAACATGGATGCGCGGCTTGCCGCCGCCGACGTGTCCCTGCAGGCGCCGGTCGCGGGTGGAGGGGAGACGGGCACGAGCCACATCGATCTGCTCGCCAGCGAGGCACCGTTGCCGGACGAAGAGGTCACGGAGATGATCGACGGCGAGCGCCGGCGGGAATGGTTGCGCCGGGCGCTAACGCGGCTCAATGAGCGGGAAATGAAGATCATTCGCGCCAGGCGCCTGACCGACAGCAGCTCCACCCTGGAGGAGCTCGGTGCCGATCTCGGAATCTCGAAGGAACGGGTGCGCCAGCTGGAGAACCGGGCCCTGGAAAAGCTGCGGGCCGCACTTTGCGAGGCGACACCGGCTTTTGCGGACCTCGGCACCTGAGCCCAGGTAACCACGCAGCAAGCAACAGGGCGGCCGAGCCGACCGGTGTTCTGCACTGCTGTGACCCTCGGCAGAAAGTCCGGCGTGATGGCCGCCGCGTCGGACACTGAAGACTGATGCCGCAATCTCTCCCCGAGACCAACCTGACCTGCCGCTGAACCGTGTTCAGCGGTTTTGGCCGGCTGGTCTCACGTTCGCGCCTCGCCTCCCGCCGCAGCCTGTTGAGCGGCCAGATCCGCCTGCCGCTTGTACATCGCAGCCGCGGCGGCTCCCTCCTTTTCCCCCTCTCCGCCCACCTGGAACGTCGGCTGGGCGAACGAGATATCGTTTTCCGCAAAAGCTTGAGTAATCATCGTATAGGCGCGCCGCCTGATCGCCGCCTGCTCGCCCGTCGGCCGCGCCGTGAAGCCGAAGCTGATCTCGATGCCGAACTCGCCGATCTGCTCCACGCCCTTCATCTTCAGCGTCTTGATGATGTGCGGCGCAAGTTCCGGATCCTCGAGCAGTTGCTTGCCGATATCCTTCGCGATCTTGCCGACCTTGGCGATGTCGGTCTTGAACGGCACGCGGATGCGGAACTTGTCGACCGTCCAGTCGCGGCTGCCGTTTCGGATCGCTCCGAGTGAGCCGAAGGGGACGGTGAACACCGCACCGCGGTGATGGCGCAACCGGATCGAACGCAAGCTGAAGGATTCCACGACGCCATTGTAGCTGCCGCTCTCGATCCACTCTCCGACACGGAAGGCATCGTCCATCAGATAGAAGATGCCGCTGACGATGTCCTTGACGAGTGTCTGCGAGCCGAAGCCGATCGCAACGCCGAAGATGCCGGCACCGGCGATCAACGGGCCGATCTGAACGCCCATTTCGGCGAGAATGGTCATTACGGCAACGCAAAGGACGACAACCGCCAGCCCATTGCGAAAGATCGGCAGAAGGGTCCGCATGCGCGCACGACGCGCCTGCTCGTCCGGTGTGAAGGCAGCTTCGCCTTCCACAGGCGTCAGCTTACGGTCAATCGCCGTCTTGGCCAGTTGCCAGGCGAGATCGGCGAGCAGGAGGATGATAACGCTCTTGAACAGGCCGGTGACGATCGTCTGAAGAAGCGGGCTCTCCTTTGCGATTACGTTGGGGTTATAGTTCCAAATGAGGGCTATCCAGCCGACTGCGATCAGAATGACGATTGCGCGAACACCCCTGACGAGCAGGACCATGCGTGGCGTGGCGATGTTCTCCTCGTTCCAGCGCGTCAGCGCGAACGCCCTCGTCAGCCGATCGGTCGCCGCAAGGACTTTTGGAAGGGCGATCGCGTAAATGCCGAGCCAGAACAGGCCCGGGAAATTCAGGCACCAAAGCCCCCAGAGGCCCACCAGATAGAGGCTAGCAAGGATGTTGGTTGCACGGGTCGGCGGATTGCCGCTGCGGTCGAGCGGTCGATGCCAGACGGTTTCGATGCACACGGCCAGAAGCAGGATCGAAAAGACGTAGGTGATGATGGCGCGAACATCGGGATCGACGCCGAGGGGCCGGCACATCGCCCAGATGGCAATGGCAAATGCCAGAATAGCTCCGAAGATCCGCAGGCGGGTGTAGTGAAACTGCGAGGTGCCGCCGACATCCATCGACAGCCGGCACAATGCGAGCACAAGTCGATAGCCGATCATCGCCAGCAGGGAGTACAGGATCACGACGCGAACGAGCGGCGGCCACTCCAATGCCAGGAACATCAGCGCGGCAACGGCCGTAAAGGCGAGTAGGGGGCCGAACTCGGCATAGGCGCGGGTCAAAATCGCGCTTTCGAATTTCGTCTTTTGCACCCTTTTGCGGAACAGCCATTCGGCACCAGCGCCGACACCGACGATGCCAAGCAGGAGGATGAATGCCGGCGCAAAGCCGCTTTCACTTGCCTGCTGGCGTACCCGACCGGAAGCCGCGGCAATCTCGGACGGAACCTTCGGGATTGCCGCCCCCAACGCCTTAAACCGGCTGCGAGCCCTGGCCTCTATGTCTTCGACCTCCAGCGTTGCTTCCCTGGAGGCTTCGCTCGCAGTGGCCGCTGCGGAGGAGCGACTCTGGATCCATTTTCGGATGTCCGGATCGTCCAGCAGCTTCATGAGCTCGGCAAGTTTTTCCGGCGGCGGACCTGCCTGGCCCGCCTGGGCAGGGCTGGCCGGCGTCGTCTGGGCTGTCGCGGACGGAGCAACGGTCAGCCCGAGCAGAAGAGCGAAAAGGCTACAGGACAGAAAGGCAAGAAACCTGGACATCGTACCCCACGCGCGTTTGCGGAACCCGGGATGCCATTTCAGTCTGTCGTCGAATTCAAATACCAGTATATAACTAGCACTTACGCAGATGCGCTGAAAGGTGGCGCATCTGGAGCCTGCCACCGAGCACTCGATGCGTGCTGCTATTCGCTGATGACCTTGAGCTTGTCGCCCGGCTTGATCGTACTGGTTGGGGCCAAGGCGTTGATCAGACGGAAAAGGCCGAGCTTGCGATCGGTTCCCATCATCTGGCCGGCGAGCGAGGCGACGGTGTCCCCGGGCCGCGCGGTGACCACGCGGACCCTAAGCGGCTTCAGCGATGCAACCTCCTGCGGCGTCAGCCGTCGAAACGAGCTTTTCAGGACGTTCGCGGTTGTTTCTAAGGCCGGCGAGCCTTGTGGAACGGCCGTCAGGAAGCGGTAGATCCGATTGCCGATCCGCACGACGGTGACGTCGAATTCCCAGCGGTCAGCGGCTGCCCGCGCCGTTGCGGCTTCGAGTCCGTTGATGGTGGTCGGACGGATCGTGTCCGTCTTCAGGCCGGTAACCCAGCCGCTGGAGATGTAGTTGACGAGGCTCTGGCGCTGGTTGTCAGCGACGCCGTCGAAGCGGATCGCAATGTCACCCGGGCCGGTCGCAAGGACGGCATCCGCCTTGTTGTCGATCTGGAACCCGGCGGGCACCTCGTAGCGGATGCCGAGCGTGCCATGCAGGAACGTCTGGCCGCGGACGTAACCCTCCTCGGGGCTGTCGCCATAGAGCAGACCGTCGATGCCGGCGAGGTAGTAGTCGCGACCGCGATCGCCAACCGTTCCTTCCGGGCCGAAGGCACGGGCGTGGCGGCGGGCAAGCTCGACCCGCTGCGGTGCGTTGGGATGGCTGGACAGGAAGTCCAGGCTCTGGTCAGCTTCCGGATCCACGGACGTGTATTGACCGTAGGCGGCCATGGAATCAAGGAACCGTGCCGCCGCATACGGGTCGTAGCCTGCCTCTGCGAGCATGCGCACGCCGATCACGTCCGCTTGCAGTTCCTGATTGCGCGAAAAGGCGGCAAGCCGCAGCTTGCCGCGGGCCAGCGCCTGCTTGCCCGCAAGATTGCTCGACAACACTTCGGCGACAACGCGGCTGGCGATGACTTCCGCCTCTTCCTTCTTCTGTCGCTCGATGCCGTGGTTCGCCGTCACATGGGCCATCTCGTGCGACAGGACGGCTGCCACTTCCGAGGCATCGTTGGCGAGCGCCAGAAGGCCGCGCGTGACATAGAGATAACCGCCCGGCAACGCAAAGGCATTGATCGCCGGCGAATTGAGAATGGTGATCCGGTAGGACTGGCTCGGATTCTCCGAAACCGCCGTTAGCGCTCCTGCAATGCGGGCGACGAGACGCTCGGTCCTGGCGTCCTTGTACTCTCCGCCGTAGCTGGCAACGATCCGCGGGTGCTCGCGCGCGCCCATTGCCGCGCGCGGATCGTTCTTCTGGACCTCGTCGACAATCTGCGGGCTGGACGACGGCGCGACGGTCGGCTCATAGGCCTGGTCGAGCGCCTGGCACGATGCGACAAGGCCCGCGACCGCGAGGGCAAGCACGATGCGCGCAACGGCGGCTCCGCGTCCCCTGCCCAATCCCGGATGCCGACCTTTGCCCAGCATTCGCCCCATGCCCCTTCGCAACCTAACGACCTGTTCGGAAATCACCCCGGGCGTCGCCATTCGGGACCGTATCCGATTCGAAGACGAAGAACTCTCGCTTGTTCGGATTGTTGTCACGGTGTTCCGAAGTATCGTGCCGATACCCGCCGGTCCCGTAAGGACCCTTCGCCGAGAGATAGATGCACCGCCCCTTGCCGACAACTCCCGATTCCAGAATCGGTTCTCAATGTGGCTCCGGTGACACAGCCTAGCGTCCAAAGTATGGCAAGCCTCCGGCCGAGAGCTTTATCCATCAAAGCCCAGGAAGCCGGCCAGCGCCGGCAACTGCCGTTCCGCAAGAAAAGCCTCCAGCGGCGCCATCAGTACGATTGCTCCGTTGTCGATGAACATGGCCCGATCGGCGAGACGCGGCAAATCTTCGACCTGATGGGTGATGAACAGCAACGTGCTTTGCGTCTCGATGCGAAGTTCCGACAGCAGCGCTGCCATCTCGGCGCGCATGGCCGGGTCCAGTGCTGCGAAGGGTTCGTCGAGGAGCAGGATCGGACGGTTTCTCACCAGCGCTCGCGCTAGGGCGACCCTCTGCCGCTCTCCGCCCGAAAGCTGCGCCGGCATGCGGTGCCCGTAGCCGGCCAGCCCCACGCGTGTGAGGGCGATCTCGACCCGCTCCCGTTCGGCCGGGCGCAGGCGAAGCGACGGGTCGATCCCGAGGCCGACGTTCTGCGCCACCGTCAGGTGGACGAAGAGATTGTTCTCCTGGAACACCACGGAAACCGGCCGCGCTGCCGGCTCCCGTCCAGCCATGTCCTTTCCAAAGATCTCGACGGTGCCGGAGCGGATCGGCTGGAAGCCGGCGATGACATTGAACAGCGTCGATTTGCCGGCGCCGGATGGACCGGTGACGGCGACGCTTGCTCCCGTGGGGATGGCGCAATCGAAGACAAGGCGCTTTTGCTCGAACTGTACGGTGGCAGATGCGAGCCGGATCGCGGTAGCCTCTGCGCCGTGATGGGAGGGATCACGCATTCTCTTCCCTTTGATTCTTGTCCGCTGCGGTGGAGGGCAGCGTCAGCAGCAGGCAGAGCACGCCCAGAAGCAGGGCGATGCCAGCCGCATCCTCCGTACGATAGCTTCCCATTCGGCTGAACAGCAGCCAGGGCAAGGTGACAAAGCCGTCGGCGCCGAAGATCGCGACAGCGCTCAGATCGCCGAGCGACAGAGCCATGGCAAAGGCAAAGGCGGTCATCAGCGGCCGCTTCAGCGCCGGCAGATCGACCCATCGGATCCGATGCCAGCCCGTGACGCCGAGACTGACCGAAAGCCGTCCGGTTCGCGCCAGATGCGTCCGGTATGCCGGTCCCAGCACGCGGACCACGAAGGGCAAGGCCATCAGGGCGTTGACGACGACAACGACACAGGGGGCAAAGCGCCCGGTCGCGCCGAAGTGGCGCAGCATCAGAAACCAGCCGGTGGCAACCACGACGGGCGGAACGAGCAGGATGAGCGAACTCGTCGCTTGCAACCCGACGCCCAGATAGCGCGTGCCTCTTGCCCCTGGTCCGACAAGTTGCGGCGTCGCGACGGTGGGCAGCGCGATTGCGAGCGACAGTGCGGCCGAGGCAACCGATATGGCCAGGCTGGTGAGCAGCGCCCGGTGCAGAGCCGGATCGGTTGCCAGGCGGGCGAGATCGGCGGAAAGACCCGAGTAGACCACCGCCAGGAGCGGTGTGATCGTGAACAGGGCAAAGACGGCAATCACAATGCCGTCGGCAATTCTCCTCCGTTTGCTGTCGAACCGCCGGACGGCGCGGCCCGTCGTCGGCGCGTCCTCGGTCGGTGTTCCGAGCATTCGCATCAGCGCCAGCAGCGCCCCGGTGATGGTGATCTGCAGGGCGGACAGCATGACGGCGCGCGGTGGGTCGAAATCGAAGCGCAGGGCCTGGTAGATCGCCACTTCGATCGTCGTTGCGGCCGGCCCGCCGCCGAGCGTGAGGACGATCGTGAAGCTGGTCGCGCAGAGCATCAGGATGAGACCGGCGATCCCCGGCAGGAGCCCGCGGATCACCGGCCATTCGATCAGGCGGAAAGCGGCGGCCGGCCGCATGCCGAGATTGGCGGAGGTCAGCCAGTATTCCGCGGGAATGCGCTCGAGCCCGGCCAGCAGCAGGCGCGTCGCAAGCGGCAGGTTGAAGAAGACATGCGCGACGAGGATGCCGGCCAGGCCATAGATGCTCACGGGATTGTCGAGCCCGAGCAGTCTCAGCGTGTCGTTGACGACACCCTTTCGGCCCCAGACCTCGATGATGCCGAGAACGGCCACCAGTGCCGGCAAGCCGAGCGGGAGGGCGGAAAGCCGGACGATCCAGATCCGAGCTGCAAAGGTCCGTTGCCGCGCCAGTGCGCTCGCCACCGGAATGGCAAGGCCCACCGACAGCGCGGTTGACAGGCCGGCCTGGAGCAGCGTGAACCGGGCGATGCGGACGAGGTAGCTGTCGAACAGCGTGCCGGACGTGCCGCCTTCGGCGCTGAGCAGCAGCACGGCGGTCGAAACGCCGGCAAACAACAGGATGAAGCCGAGGACGGCGCCCCCGGCCCAGGTAATCGCTGCTCTTTCGCTGCTGGTGTACATGCCGTGCTCCCAGGCAACAGGCTCGCCGTTCATGCCGGGAAGACGCGACGGTGCCACATCACCCGCGCCGGCGGGTTTGCCGGCAGAGGTCAGACCCTCACTTGGCGCTCATCGCCGCCAGCCATTCGTCGATCCAGGCCTTGCGGTTCGCCGCAACCTCGTCGGCAGGAAAGAGGAAGGTGTGCTCGGGCTTCACCAGCTTGCCGAAGGCGTCCGGAAGCGGCGCGCGGGTCGCGCCAACCGGCATCATCCAGTTGGTTTCGGGAATGATCGACTGGAAATCCGGGCCGGTCATGAAGCTGAGGAATTTGCGGGCGAGTTCGGGATCGTGGGCGGCCTTCGTCATCCCTGCGACCTCGATCTGCACATAGTGGCCCTCGGCAAAGGGGGCCGCCTGGTAGCGCTCGGAGTTCTCCGCCACCATGTGGTAGGCCGGCGAGGTGGTGTAGGACAGGACCATTGGCGCTTCGCCCTTGGTAAAGAGCCCATAGGCCTCGGACCAGCCGGGAGTGACGGTCAGGACGCGATCCTTCAACTTTGTCCAGGCCTCGCCCGCCTTGTCGCCATAGACGGCCTTGACCCAGAGCAGCAGGCCGAGGCCGGGCGTCGACGTGCGGGGATCCTCGATCACGATCTTTTCCTTCGGATCGCCCTCGATCAGTTCCTTCAGGCTTTTCGGCGGATTCTGCAGGGCCTCGGTATCATAGACAACGGCAAAGTGGCCGTAGTCGTAAGGCAGAAAAGTGTCGTCTTCGAAATTGCCCGGTACGGTCAGGCCTACGGGAGAAAGCTGGTGGGGCGCAAACAGCCCCGTCGCCTTGGCTTCTGCCACGAGGTTCGTGTCGAGGCCGAGAATGAGATCCGCCTTGGTGCCCTCGCCCTCCAGCTTCAACCGGGTCAGCAGTTCGACGCCGTCGGCGACGCCGACCCATTCCACCTTGCAGTCGCAGGTCTTTTCAAACTCGGCCGCGACCTTGGCGCCGGGTCCCCATTCGGTGATGAAGCTCTCGTAGGTGTAGATAGTCAGCGTCTTGTCCGCCGCGAGCGCGGGAGAAGCGAAAGCTGCAAGAAGCAGGAAAGATGGAAGAAGTCCTATGCGCATCGGCGCCTCCTTTAGTTCCAATGACGGGAATAGGGCGCTGAATGTGCCGTCTAATCCCTCCGCCGGTACAAACCGGATCAGGTTCCGCGGGTTGGCAAACGCCTCTCAGCCTCCGGTCATCTCGTAACCATGCGGCACCCCGTTAGAGCAGAAAGAGCATTAGTCCGGCGGGGCCGCTTATGCAAGCGGCTGAGCGCCGCCGTACTCGTGCAAAGACGTTTCCATTCCCGCTGAACATGCGCTAGACGGTGTGCCCATGACGAACGCCGCCGATCAACTCTTTGTCCTCCTTCTCGGAGGAACCCTTGAACCGACCCCCCGCTTCAAGGCGGCCATTCACGGTGCCCGTTTCATCGCCGCCGACGGGGGCATGCGCCATGCGACGATGCTGGGCATCACGCCCGAGACCTGGGTCGGCGATTTCGATTCCGCCTCGCCGGATGACCTTGAGGCCTGGAGCCATGTCCCGCGCGAGCCCTATCCGACCGCCAAGAATGCGACCGACGGCGAGATCGCCGTTTCGGCCGCGCTTGAACGCGGGGCGCAAAGAATGATCCTTGCCGGGGCGCTTGGCGGCGAACGCAGCGATCACGCCCTCATGCACCTGCTTCACGCGGCGGCATTGAGAGCGGAAGGCCGCGACATCATGCTGACCTCCGGATCGGAGGAAGCCTGGCCGCTGCGTCCGGGCCGCACGACGATCGAGCTGCCGGAAAACAGCCTCTTTTCGATTCTCGGCCTGACCGCGCTGTCGGGCCTTTCGATCGAGAACGTGCGCTACCCCCTGAATGTGTTCGACCTGCCCTTCGGCTCGTCGCGCACGGTTTCCAACGTGGCACTCGGCCCCGTCACCCTCACCCTTGATGCCGGGCTGGCCGTGCTGCTCGCCCGGCCCTACGATCTTTCAGGAGCCTGAGTTTGGCACCGCCTATTCTGAAACTTGACGACATGTTCCTGAGCTTCGGCGGAACGCCGCTTCTCGCCGGCGCGAACCTGCAGGTGGAGCCGGGCGACCGCATTTGCCTTGTCGGCCGCAATGGCTCGGGCAAGTCGACGCTTCTGAAAATCGCCGCCGGGATCGTCGAGCCGCAGTCCGGCGAGGTCTTCCGCCATCCATCCGCGACGATCCGCTACCTCGAACAGGCCCCGGATTTCCAAGGGTTCGCGACGGTTGCGGCCTATGCCGAGGCCGGGCTCGGCCCTGGCGACGATCCCTATCGCGTCACCTATCTGTTGTCGCACCTGGGTCTGACCGGGGAGGAGGACCCGAAGACGCTTTCGGGCGGAGAGGCACGCCGGGCGGCGCTGGCGCGTGTGCTTGCACCGGAACCGGACATCCTGCTTCTCGACGAGCCGACCAACCATCTCGACCTGCCGACGATCGAATGGCTGGAGGACGAACTGACAAAAAGCCGGTCGGCGCTGGTCGTCATTTCGCACGACCGCCGCTTCCTCGAAAAGGTCTCCAATGCCACGGTCTGGCTCGACCGCGGCACGTCACGCCGCCTCGATCGCGGCTTCGGCCATTTCGAGGCCTGGCGCGACCAGGTCCTGGAAGCCGAGGAGATGGAGCAGCACAAGCTCGGCAAGGCGATCGAGCGCGAGGAGCACTGGTTGCGCTACGGCGTGACGGCACGGCGCAAGCGCAACATGCGCCGGCTCGGCGAGTTGCAGGACATGCGTGCCCGCCATCGCGGCCACAAGGGGCCGCAGGGCACGGTCCAGGCGACGGCGTCCGATGCACAGGAATCCGGGAGGCTGGTGATCGAGGCCGACAAGGTCACCAAAAGCTACGGCGAGCGCGTGATCGTTGCGCCGTTTTCCATCCGCGTCCACCGTGGCGATTGCATCGGCCTCGTCGGGCCGAACGGCGCCGGCAAGACGACGCTGCTGAAAATCCTGACCGGTCAGATCGCGCCCGATAGCGGCACCGTCCGGCTCGGCACGAACCTTGAGATCGCCACGCTCGACCAGCGCCGGGAGGAACTGAACCCGGACGACACGCTGGCGCATTATCTCACCGATGGCCGTGGCGAGACCCTGATCGTCAACGGCGAGCAGCGCCACGTGACCGGCTACATGAAGGAATTCCTGTTCCAGCCGGAGCAGGCCCGCACCCCGATCCGCAACCTTTCGGGCGGCGAGAGGGCGCGGCTGATGCTGGCGCGCATCCTGTCGCGCCCGACCAACCTACTGATCCTCGACGAGCCGACCAACGATCTCGACATCGAGACGCTGGATCTTCTGCAGGAAATCGTCGCCGGTTTCTCCGGCACGGTCATCCTTGTCAGCCACGACCGTGATTTCCTCGACCGCACGGTTAGCTCGACGATTGCACCGGCCGATCCTGAAACGCCGGACGGCCGCTGGATCGAATATGCCGGCGGCTATTCCGACATGATGGCGCAACGCCGGGGCGCGGTGGAGGAGCGTCGCAAGGCGGAAAAGGCCGAAAAGGCGAAAGGCGACAACGCGTCGCCGGAGAAGTCCGGCGACAAGGGCAGGGGGAAGCTGTCCTACAAGCAGAAGTTCGCGCTGGAGAACCTGCCGAAGGACATGGAGAAGGTGGCGGCGGAAATCGCCCGGCGCGAGGAGAAGATGGCCGATCCGGCGCTGTTTACGAAGGATCCTGCGGGCTTCAATCGCCTCGCTGCCGAGATGGAAAAGCTGCGTGCGGACCTCACTCGAATGGAAGAGGAGTGGCTCGAACTGGAAATGCTCCGTGAGGAACTGGAGGGGTTGTGACCCCCGGTTCCTTGGGCTGTTCCTTGGACCGGCTGCGTGCCGTAGTGGATGTCACAATGCGCGGTCCCGGAAACGGGAAGCCGGACGCAACCCGTCAGGGGCGGATGACGCAGACACCGGCTTCAAAGCTGCAGCTCGACGTTTCCGTTTCCGGCGACACGATGATGACCTTGGCGTTGTTGGCAGGGCGGACCGGATAGCCGCCCTGATCGCCCATTCCATCGCCATAGCCATCGACGTAGAAGTACATCCCGTTTCCAGGATCGTCATAGGCTGAGATCGAGCCGCCGTAGAAGTTGTTGTTGAACCGCTCGCGGTCCTCATATTGGCCGGCGTAATAAGGGCGGTACGGCCCAGCGTAATAGGGGCGCACGCGATTGCGCAACAGGTCCGGCTGCTCCACCCAGTCAGGACGGGCTACCTGCCAGTTCCGGCCGAAGCGCCAGTCGTTTCCGCCGCGCCAGTCGCGTCGCCAGCGGTGATTGTCCCGGAACAGGTTGCCGCCGACGATGTCCCGGCCGAGCACATTGCGATCCCTGTTCCGGTGACGATGGTTGTCATCGTTCCGGGCCTGGTGGTTGCGCCTCCAGACGCGGGACATGTTTCCGCCTGAGACGCTGCCATTGGAAAAGCCGTTATGGCCGCTGCCGTCATGGCGGTCTCGCGCCTCGACCGGCATCGACATGACGAACGGAACGGTGACGGCGAGCGCGACCGCCATCATGCAGCCTCTTGAAAACAGACTCATTCTGTTTTGCCTCCAGGTTACGCGGAAACAGGTCCACACAACCAGTTTTGCCGATTTTCAGTTGAAAGTCACGGACTTGGTTAACCAGTTGATAACAACTGTTAACAATGGTTAACGGGCCTGGAGGTCCCTCAACGCCACACTTTTGTCTTAATCGATTAAATTGATTTTGCAGTGCAATGACACTTGTCGTTCCGCATTCCGGCGATTAAACGTCGCTCTCACTGCATTGCGCACATACTAAGTGCAATTCCGGAGCATGATCGTCCAGTTATCGGGGCAATTCTCCGGAGTTCCGTGAGGGTTCTGATGACGAATGTCACAAAAAGCCGGCCGCTCTCGCCGCATCTTCAAATCTATAAGCCGATCCCGACCATGGTCATGTCGATCATGCACCGCATCACTGGTGGTGCGCTCTATGTCGGCACGGTTCTCGTCGCCTGGTGGCTGATCGCAGCCGCGATGGGTGAAAGCTACTTCGACTGGGTCAGCTGGTTCTTCGGCACCTGGATCGGCCGGTTGGTCCTGTTCGGCTACACCTGGGCGCTGTTCCATCACATGCTCGGGGGCATCCGTCACCTGGTCTGGGACACGGGGCGCGGCTACGAGAAGCATTTCTCCACCAAGGTTGCAAAGGCCATGCCGGTCGCATCCGTCGCGCTGGCGGTGCTGACCTGGATCATCGGTTATCTGGTGCGCTGAGGAACTGACATGGATATGCGTACACCTCTCGGTCGCGTTCGCGGCCTCGGTTCGGCCAAGGACGGCACCGACCACTTCTGGCGTCAACGTCTCACCGCGGTCGCCAACCTGCCGCTGCTTCTGTTCTTCGTCGGCTTCATCGTCTGCTATGCCGGCGCGCCCTATGCGGAGGTCCGCGCGGCGCTGTCGCATCCGATTGTTGCGGTGCTGATGGGTCTGGTGGTCATCTCCGGGCTGTACCATATGAAGCTCGGCATGCAGGTCATCATCGAGGACTATGTCCATGCAGAAGGATCCAAGATCCTGCTGCTCATGCTCAACACCTTCTTTGCGGCGCTGGTCGGCGGGCTCTGTCTTTTCGCCGTCCTGAAGATCGCTTTCGCAGGATAATTCACCATGGCACCGAACTCCTCGCCGGCGATGAACGGCAAAGCCTATCAGTATGTCGACCACGCCTACGACGTAGTGGTCGTTGGCGCCGGTGGCGCGGGTTTGCGCGCCACGCTCGGCATGGCCGAGCAGGGCTTCCGCACTGCCTGCATCACCAAGGTGTTTCCCACCCGCTCGCACACCGTCGCCGCCCAGGGCGGCATCGCTGCCTCGCTGCAGAACATGACGCCGGACAGCTGGCAGTGGCACCTCTACGACACCGTGAAGGGGTCCGACTGGCTCGGCGATGTCGACGCGATGCAGTATCTCGCCATGGAAGCGCCGAAGGCGGTCTATGAGCTCGAGCACTACGGCGTGCCGTTCTCGCGCAACGAGGAAGGCAAGATCTACCAGCGGCCGTTCGGCGGCCACATGCAGAACTACGGCGAAGGGCCGCCGGTGCAGCGCACTTGTGCCGTCGCCGACCGCACCGGCCACGCCATCCTGCACACGCTCTACGGCCAGTCGCTGCGCAACAACGCCGAGTTCTTCATCGAGTACTTCGCGATCGACCTGATCATGTCGCCCGACGGCCGCTGCACCGGCGTCGTCGCCTGGAACCTCGACGACGGGACGATCCACCGCTTCACCGCAAAGATGGTGGTGCTGGCGACCGGCGGCTATGGCCGCGCCTACTTCTCGGCGACCTCGGCCCACACCTGCACCGGCGACGGCGGCGGCATGGCCGCCCGCGCCGGCCTGCCGTTGCAGGACATGGAGTTCGTGCAGTTCCATCCGACCGGCATCTACGGCTCCGGCTGTCTGATCACCGAAGGCGCCCGCGGCGAGGGCGGCTATCTCGTCAATTCCGAAGGCGAGCGCTTCATGGAGCGCTATGCGCCGTCGGCCAAGGACCTTGCCTCGCGCGACGTCGTTTCGCGCTGCATGACGCTGGAAATCCGCGAAGGCCGCGGCGTCGGCAAGAACAAGGACCATATCTTCCTGCACCTCGATCATCTCGATCCGGCCGTCCTCCACGAGCGCCTGCCGGGCATCTCCGAGAGCGCCAAGATCTTCGCCGGCGTTGACGTGACCCGCGAGCCGATCCCGGTCCTGCCGACCGTCCACTACAACATGGGCGGCGTTCCGACGAACTTCTGGGGCGAAGTGCTCAACGCCGACAGCGCCAACCCGGAGCGCATCGCGCCCGGACTGATGGCGGTCGGCGAGGCCGGCTGCGCCTCGGTGCACGGCGCAAACCGGCTCGGCTCCAACTCGCTGATCGACCTTGTTGTCTTCGGCCGCGCCGCGGCGATCCGCGCCGGCGAGGTCATCGACCGCAACGAGCCGATCCCGGCGCTCGACAAGGCCGCCTGCGACAAGATCATGGACCGCTTCGACCGGCTGCGCTTTGCCGATGGCGGTACGCCGACGGCGGTGCTGCGCGACAAGATGCAGCGCACCATGCAGGAAGACGCGGCGGTGTTCCGCACCCAGGAATCGCTCGAAAACGGCTGCCGCCGCATGAAGGAGCTCTGGGGCGAAATGGCCGACCTGAAGGTCACCGACCGCTCGTTGATCTGGAACTCCGACCTGGTGGAGACGCTGGAGCTGGAGAACCTGATGGCGAACGCCATCACCACGGTCGTCGGCGCCGAAGCCCGCAAGGAAAGCCGCGGCGCGCATGCGCGCGAGGATTACAAGGACGGCCCGCTCGGTGGCCGCGACGACGTCAACTGGCGCAAGCATACCCTTGCCTGGGTGAATGAAGCCGGCGACGTGAAGCTCGACTATCGCCCGGTCCACACCGACCTCATCGCCGAAGGCATCGATCCGCAGAAGATCGCGCCGAAGGCCCGCGTCTACTGATCCCGAGGAAAACTGGATATGGTTGAACTCGCCCTCCCGAAGAACTCGCAGGTCACCGAAGGCAAGGTCTGGCCGAAGCCGGCCGGCGCGACCAACACCCGCGAGTTCCGCGTCTATCGCTGGAGCCCGGACGACGGCAAGAACCCGTCGATCGACACCTACTATGTCGACGTCGACGACTGCGGCCCGATGGTCCTCGACGCGTTGCTCTACATCAAGAACAAGATCGATCCGACGCTGACGCTGCGCCGTTCCTGTCGCGAGGGCATCTGCGGTTCGTGCGCGATGAACATCGACGGCACCAATACGCTCGCCTGCACCAAGGGCATGGACGAGGTCAGTGGCGCCGTGAAGGTCTACCCGCTGCCGCACATGCCGGTGGTCAAGGATCTCGTGCCGGACCTGACGCATTTTTACGCCCAGCACCGCTCGATCGAGCCCTGGCTGAAGACGGTTTCGCCGACACCGGCGAAGGAGTGGCTGCAGAGCCATGAGGACCGGCAGAAGCTCGACGGCCTCTACGAGTGCATCCTGTGCGCCTGCTGCTCGACCTCCTGTCCGAGCTACTGGTGGAACGGCGACCGCTATCTCGGCCCGGCCGTGCTGCTGCAGGCCTATCGCTGGCTGATCGATAGCCGTGACGAAGCGACCGGCGAGCGCCTCGACAACCTCGAGGATCCGTTCCGCCTCTATCGTTGCCACACGATCATGAACTGTGCCCAGGCCTGCCCGAAGGGTCTGAACCCGGCCAAGGCGATCGGCGAGATCAAGAAGATGCTGGTCGAGCGTCGGCTGTAACCGGCGCGCCGTCTCAATCCTGCAAATGCCGGGCAACTTGCCCGGCATTTTTGTTGCGGGCCTGCAGTGACACGGAAAGCATGCAGCCGGCTACCCGGTTGACATTGCTGTCGACCGAGGGCTGATCGCGCTCGGCCCCGGCCAATCCGTCGGCCAAGACTTGATTTAGACTCGCGATTCACGCTAATCCGGCCAGGATTGCTACGTATTCATGGCGTCCGACGCAGCGGCAGGAGTTTCGACATGCGAATTCAACATGTGGCAGGCGGCTTGATGATGGCGCTCGCACTGGCCGGTTGCCAGCGGACTTCGATGAGCGGCATCGACACGCAGCCGGTCGCGCCGCTGCAGGCCGCCCCGGTCGGCACCGTGTCCTCGGGCCAGCTGCCCGATCCGACGACGAGCACCTCGCAGCAGTTCCCGGCCGCCCCCACAACCGACACCGCGATGGCGATGCCCGGTGATGCGTCTGGTGCCGCCGCCGGCGGGCTCGAGGTGAAAAAGGAAGCGATGGTCGGCAACTGGCGCGTCGCCAACGGCCCGACCTCCTGCGACATGTTCCTCACGCTGACCAATCTCGGCTCCGGCTCGCGCGGCGGCACGCGCGGCTGCGCCGGCGAGCTGACGCAGATGGGCTCGTGGGAAGTGGCCGGAGGCCAGGTGATCCTGAAGGACCGCAGCGGCAACCCGATCGCTCGCCTGAGCCGGACCGGCGACTCCCGGTTCGAGGGCGCGACCTCCGGCGGGCAGCCGATCAGCCTGTCGCGCTGATCATCGACGGCCAACACATCACGGAGATCGGTCACGTGCCCACCAAGCAGGATTGGGACGGTGTGTCCGCCTATGCCGAACACGGCGTCTCCGACCGGCTGACGGCGATGGTGGCGGCGGGCGAGTTGCGTGCCGACCCGCTGCAGACGGCGATGGCGCTGCGGTTCGATGCCCTGCTGGAAGCCATCCAGGCCCAGCGTCCGGCGCGCAAGACGAGCGCGCTCGGCTGGCTTTTCGCCTCCCGCAAGCCGGAGAAGTCCGCCGTGCCGCGTGGGCTCTACATCCATGGTGGGGTGGGGCGCGGCAAGACCATGCTGATGGACCTGT
The DNA here is from genome assembly GCF_041930185.1 of Mycoplana ramosa. Lineage (NCBI taxonomy): Bacteria > Pseudomonadati > Pseudomonadota > Alphaproteobacteria > Hyphomicrobiales > Rhizobiaceae > Mycoplana > Mycoplana ramosa. Next base: position 242,857 of record NZ_JBHEEW010000003.1, read on the forward strand.
TCTTCGCGCTCGTTCCGATCAAGCGCAAGCGCCGGGCCCATTTTCACGAGTTCATGGCCGACGTGCACGAACGCATCCATCAGCATCGGCAGAAGTTGAAGCGCGGCGAGACGAAGCAGGCCGACCCCGTTCCGCCGGTCGCCGAGAGCCTGATCGCGGAGGCACGGCTCCTCTGCTTCGATGAGTTCTCGGTCACCGACATCGCCGATGCGATGATCCTGTCGCGGCTCTTCGGCGAGTTGTTCGCGCGCGGCTGCATTCTCGTGGCGACCTCGAACGTCGAGCCGGACAATCTCTACAAGGACGGGCTGAATCGCGGGCTGTTTCTGCCTTTCGTCGACCTCCTGAAGAAGCACGTCGACATCGTGGCGCTGGATTCACAGACGGACTATCGCCTGGAGAAGGACGAAGGCCTTCCGGTCTTCCGTTTTCCCCTTGGCCCGGACGCCGACGAGGCGATGGACCGGGCCTGGCGCCGGGAAACGGCCGGTCTGGAGGTGGCGCCGGCGGCGATCGGCTTTCGCGGGCGCAAGATTGCGGTGCCGGCGGCGGCGGGCAGGACCGCGCGGTTTACCTTCGCCGACCTCTGCGAGAAACCGCATGGCGCGGCGGACTACCTGGCCATTCTCAAACACTACGATACCATTTTCGTCGATCACATCCCGTTCCTCGGACCGGATCGCCGAAACGAGACGAAGCGTTTCATCAACCTCGTCGACACGATCTACGATCAGGGCGCGCGCCTTTTTGCATCGGCCGTTGCCGCCCCTGAAAATCTGCTCGTGGCGAAGAAGGGGACGGAAGGTTTCGAGTTCGACCGCACGGTTTCCCGGCTGATCGAGATCCGCAGCGTGGAGTACGCCGAAAGCCATCGGCAGCGGATCGCTGAATTGTGACGAATTTGCAGCCAAAAAACTTACGTGAACGTAAGAAAATTTGCTTCTAACCGATTGAAATATCTCGCACCAAAAGTAGTGATTGATATTGCGGTGGTTGGGCGCTATTGCGTTTTGTCGGACGGTTGGGCGTTTGCGGCGCCGACCTTTCGAAGTTAGATCGCAAAGGAAGCACTTTCATGGCGCGCAAGAAGATCGCACTTATTGGTTCTGGAATGATCGGTGGCACGCTGGCCCATCTGGCCGGCTTGAAGGAACTGGGCGACATCGTCCTGTTCGATATTGCTGACGGCATCCCCCAGGGCAAGGGCCTCGACATCGCCCAGTCGTCCCCCGTCGAAGGCTTCAATGCCTCGCTCACCGGCGCCAGCGACTATGCGGCAATCGAAGGCGCGGACGTCTGCATCGTCACCGCCGGCGTCGCCCGCAAGCCGGGCATGAGCCGCGACGACCTGCTCGGCATCAACCTCAAGGTCATGGAACAGGTCGGCGCCGGCATCAAGAAATATGCCCCGAACGCCTTCGTCATCTGCATCACCAACCCGCTCGACGCGATGGTCTGGGCGCTGCAGAAGTTCTCCGGCCTGCCGAAGAACATGGTCGTCGGCATGGCCGGCGTTCTCGACAGCGCCCGCTTCCGCCTGTTTCTCTCCGAGGAATTCAACGTCTCCGTCCAGGACGTCACCGCGTTCGTGCTCGGCGGCCACGGCGACACGATGGTGCCGCTCGCCCGTTACTCCACCGTCGCCGGCATTCCGCTCACCGACCTCGTCAAGATGGGCTGGTGCACGCAGGAGCGCCTCGACCAGATCATCCAGCGCACCCGTGACGGCGGCGCCGAGATCGTCAGCCTGCTGAAGACCGGCTCGGCCTACTACGCCCCGGCCGCCTCGGCGATCGAAATGGCCGAGTCCTACCTGAAGGACAAGAAGCGCGTCCTGCCGGTCGCCGCTCACCTCTCCGGTCAGTACGGCGTCAAGGACATGTATGTCGGCGTTCCGGTCGTTCTCGGTGCCGGCGGCGTCGAGCGCATCGTCGAGATCGACCTCAACAAGGCCGAGAAGGAAGCCTTCGACAAGTCGGTCGGCGCCGTCGCCGGGCTCTGCGAAGCCTGCATCAACATCGCTCCGGCGCTGAAGTAAACCGCTTCGGCCAAGAGAGAGGATTTTTCCATGAACATTCACGAATATCAGGCGAAGGCGCTGCTGAAGAGCTACGGCGCACCGGTTGCCGAAGGCGTGGCCATTCTCAAGGTCGAAGAGGCCGAGGCTGCCGCCAGGAAGCTCCCCGGCCCGCTCTATGTGGTCAAGAGCCAGATCCACGCGGGCGGTCGCGGCAAGGGCAAGTTCAAGGAACTCGGCCCCGACGCCAAGGGCGGCGTTCGCCTGGCGAAGTCGATCGACGAGGTCGTTGCCCACGCCAAGGAAATGCTGGGCAACACCCTGGCGACGGCGCAGACCGGCGAGGCCGGCAAGCAGGTCAATCGCCTCTACATCGAAGACGGCGCCGACATCGCCCGCGAGCTCTACTGCTCGCTGCTGGTCGACCGCTCGGTCGGTCGCGTTGCCTTCGTCGTCTCGACCGAGGGCGGCATGGACATCGAGGCCGTCGCCCACGACACGCCTGAGAAGATCCACACGATCGCCATCGATCCGGAAGCCGGCGTCACCGCCGACGACGTCGCCAGAATCTCCAAGGCCCTCGAACTGTCGGGTGCGGCCGCCGAAGACGCCAAGTCGCTCTTCCCGGCGCTCTACAAGGCCTTCGTCGAGAAGGACATGGCGCTGCTCGAGATCAACCCGCTGATCGTCATGCAGAATGGCCACCTGCGTGTGCTCGATGCCAAGGTCTCCTTCGACGGCAACGCACTGTTCCGTCACGACGACATCAAGGCCCTGCGTGACGAGACCGAAGAAGACGCCAAGGAAATCGAGGCCTCCAAGTGGGACCTCGCCTACGTGGCGCTCGACGGCAACATCGGCTGCATGGTCAACGGCGCCGGCCTCGCCATGGCGACGATGGACATCATCAAGCTCTACGGCAAGGAGCCGGCCAACTTCTGCGACGTCGGCGGTGGCGCCGGCAAGGAGAAGGTCGCGGCCGCCTTCAAGATCATCACCGCCGACCCGAAGGTCGAGGGCATCCTCGTCAACATCTTCGGCGGCATCATGCGCTGTGACGTCATCGCCGAAGGCGTCGTCGCGGCCGTGCAGGAAGTCGGTCTGAAGGTTCCGCTCGTCGTTCGCCTCGAAGGCACCAATGTCGAGCTCGGCAAGAAGATCCTCAACGAGTCGGGTCTGGCGATCACTGCCGCCGACGACCTTGACGATGCGGCGAAGAAGATCGTCGCGGCGATCAAAGCCTAATCTGGAAGGACCGGAAAGAATGTCTATTCTCGTCAACAAGGACACGAAGGTCCTGGTTCAGGGCCTGACCGGCAAGACCGGCACCTTCCATACCGAACAGGCGCTCGCCTATTACGGCACCAAGATGGTCGGCGGTATCCACCCGAAGAAGGGCGGCGAAACGTGGTCGTCGGGCGTCGACGGCACTGTGCTGCCGATCTTCGCCTCCGTCGCCGAAGCCAGGGAAAAGACCGGCGCGGACGCGACCGTGATCTACGTTCCGCCGGCAGGTGCTGCGGATGCGATCATCGAGGCGATCGACGCCGAGATCCCGTTCATTACCTGCATCACCGAGGGCATCCCGGTGATGGACATGGTGCGGGTGAAGGCCAAGCTCGACAAGTCGAAGTCGCGGCTGCTCGGCCCGAACTGCCCGGGCATCCTGACGCCGGAAGAATGCAAGATCGGCATCATGCCGGGCTCGATCTTCCGCAAGGGCTCGGTCGGCATCGTCTCGCGCTCGGGCACGCTGACCTATGAAGCCGTGTTCCAGACCACCAACGAAGGCCTCGGCCAGACCACCGCCGTCGGCATCGGCGGCGACCCGGTCAAGGGCACCGAGTTCATCGACGTGCTGGAGATGTTCCTCGCAGACGAAGCCACCCAGTCGATCATCATGATCGGCGAAATCGGCGGTTCGGCGGAGGAAGACGCGGCGCAGTTCCTGATCGACGAGGCCAAGAAGGGCCGCAAGAAGCCGATGGCCGGCTTCATCGCGGGCCGCACGGCGCCGAAGGGCCGCACGATGGGTCACGCCGGCGCGGTCGTTTCCGGCGGCAAGGGCGACGCAGAATCGAAGATCGCGGCCATGGAATCGGCCGGCATCCGCGTTTCGCCGTCGCCGGCACGCCTCGGCAAGACCCTCGTCGAAGTCCTCAAGGGCTGAGGCGACACAAACGGCCGGCACCTCGCCGGCCGTTCCATGACGGTCGCCCGGGCCCCGCCGTTGCGAGGGGCCGGGCGGGCAGTTCTTCCGGACTTCTAGGGCCGGGAGCGGTTTTCAGTCAGGAGGCGGGCGCGGCGCCCGCGAGTGGCACACATGGCAAGACAAGACGCCAACGAACAGTTTCAGGTAACGTCGTTCCTCGACGGCGCCAACGCCAACTATATCGAACAGCTCTATGCCCGTTTCGAGCAGGACCCGTCATCGGTGTCGCCGGAGTGGCAGAGCTTCTTCAAGGGTCTGGGCGACCAGCCCGCCGACATCCAGAAGGCCGCAAAGGGCGCGTCGTGGAAGAAGTCGAACTGGCCGATCGCCGCCAATGGCGAGCTCGTATCAGCCCTCGACGGTGACTGGGGCACGGTCGAAAAGGCGATCGAAAAGAAGGTCAAGGCGAAGGCCGAGGCCGTGGCCGCCCAGACTGGCGCACCGGTCAGCGCCAGCGAAGTCGTGCAATCGACCCGCGATTCTGTTCGCGCCATCATGATGATCCGTGCCTATCGCATGCGCGGCCATCTGCATGCCAACCTCGATCCACTCGGCCTGGCCGATCCTGTCGACGACTACAACGAGCTGTCCCCGTCGGCCTACGGCTTCACTGAAGCCGACTACGACCGCAAGATCTTCATCGACAACGTGCTCGGTCTCGAATACGCGACGATCCCGCAGATGATCGAGATCCTGAAGCGCACCTATTGCTCCACGCTTGGCGTCGAGTTCATGCACATCTCCGATCCGGAGATCAAGGCGTGGATCCAGGCCCGCATCGAGGGGCCGGACAAGGGGGTCGATTTCACGCCGGAAGGCAAAAAGGCGATTCTCTCCAAGTTGATCGAGGCGGAAGGCTTCGAACAGTTCATCGACGTCAAGTACAAGGGCACGAAGCGATTCGGCCTCGACGGCGGTGAATCGCTGATCCCGGCGCTCGAGCAACTGATCAAGCGCGGCGGCCAGCTCGGCCTGAAGGAAATCGTCCTCGGCATGGCCCATCGCGGCCGCCTGAACGTGCTCTCGCAGGTGATGGCCAAGCCGCACCGGGCGATCTTCCACGAGTTCAAGGGCGGCTCCTATGCCCCCGATGACGTCGAAGGCTCCGGCGACGTGAAGTATCACCTCGGCGCCTCTTCCGATCGCGAGTTCGACAACAACAAGGTCCACCTGTCGCTGACGGCGAACCCGTCGCACCTGGAGATCGTCAACCCGGTCGTCATGGGCAAGGCCCGCGCCAAGCAGGACCAGATGGCGACGATCTTCGAGGGCGACATCATTCCCCTGCGCGAGCGCTCCAAGGTCATGCCGCTGCTGATCCACGGCGATGCCGCCTTCGCGGGGCAGGGCGTCGTGGCGGAAATCCTCGGACTTTCCGGCCTGCGCGGCTACCGCGTCGCGGGCACCGTCCACTTCATCATCAACAACCAGATCGGCTTCACCACGAACCCGGCCTTCTCGCGCTCGTCGCCCTATCCGTCCGACGTGGCGAAAATGATCGAGGCGCCGATCTTCCACGTCAACGGCGACGATCCGGAAGCGGTCGTGTACGCGGCGAAGATTGCGACCGAATACCGGATGAAGTTCCACAAGCCGGTCGTCATCGACATGTTCTGCTACCGCCGCTTCGGCCACAACGAAGGCGACGAGCCGGCGTTCACGCAGCCGAAGATGTACAAGGCGATCCGCGCCCACAAAACGGTCGTCCAGCTTTATGCGCAGCGACTGATCGCCGAAGGCCTGATCACCGAGGGCGAAGTGGAAAAGATGAAGGCGGACTGGCGCGCCAAGCTCGAACAGGAGTTCGAGGCCGGTCAGTCCTACAAGCCGAACAAGGCCGACTGGCTGGACGGCCTCTGGTCGGGCCTGCGCGCCGCCGACAATGCCGACGAGCAGCGCCGCGGCAAGACGTCGGTGCCGATGAAGCAGCTGAAGGAGGTCGGCCGCAAGCTTTCGACCATCCCGGAAGGCTTCAAGGCCCACCGTACGATCCAGCGGTTCATGGACAACCGTGCGCAGATGATCGAGACGGGCGAGGGGCTGGACTGGGCCATGGCCGAGGCGCTCGCTTTCGGTACGCTATGCCTCGACGGCCACAAGATCCGCCTTTCCGGTCAGGACTGTGAACGCGGCACCTTCTCGCAGCGCCATTCCGTCCTGTACGACCAGGAGACGGAAGACCGCTTCATTCCGCTGGCCAACCTGTCGCCGAACCAGGCGCGCTTCGAGGTCATCAACTCGATGCTCTCGGAAGAGGCGGTGCTCGGCTTCGAGTACGGCTACTCGCTGGCGCGTCCGAACGCGCTGACGCTCTGGGAAGCGCAGTTCGGCGACTTCGCCAACGGCGCGCAGGTCGTGTTCGACCAGTTCATCTCGTCGGGCGAACGCAAGTGGCTGCGCATGTCCGGTCTCGTCTGCCTGCTGCCGCATGGTTACGAAGGCCAGGGTCCGGAGCACTCCTCCGCCCGCCTCGAGCGGTTCCTGCAGCTTTGCGCGGAAGACAACATGCAGGTGGCGTATTGCACGACGCCGGCAAACTACTTCCACATCCTGCGCCGGCAGATGCGGCGCGATTTCCGCAAGCCGCTGATCCTGATGACCCCGAAATCGCTGCTGCGCCACAAGCGGGCAGTCTCGAGCCTGTCGGAGCTCGCCGGCGAAAGCTCGTTCCACCGGCTGCTGTGGGACGATGCCGAGGTGATCAAGGACGGGCCGATCAAGCTGCAGAAGGATGCCAAGATCCGGCGCGTCGTCATGTGCTCGGGCAAGGTCTACTACGACCTGCTGGAAGAGCGCGAAAAGCGTGGCATCGACGACGTCTACCTGCTGCGCCTGGAACAGCTCTATCCGTTCCCGGCCAAGGCGCTGATCAACGAGCTGTCGCGCTTCCGCAACGCGGAGATGGTCTGGTGCCAGGAAGAGCCGAAGAACATGGGTTCCTGGTCGTTCATCGATCCGTATCTGGAATGGGTGCTTGCCCACATCGATGCCAAGCACCAGCGCGTCCGCTACACCGGCCGTCCGGCGTCGGCATCGCCGGCAACGGGCCTGATGTCCAAGCATCTTGAACAGCTGGCCGCATTCCTCGAGGATGCGCTCGGCGATTGAGGAGGATGGACGCGATGGCTTACTTCCACTTGAGGCTTCAGCCGCCGCGTCTAAGCTTTCCGCATGATGCTAGCGAGAAGGAGATGGAAGCCATGAACCGGCATGCCGACTACTGGCGCGAGAAGGCTTCGGCAGGAACGGCGATTGCCGTCGGACCGGTCTTCGACGCCGACGGCGCCTGGGGCATGGCGGTGATCGAGGTCGAGGATGAGGCGGCGGCGCAGGCCGTGGCCGACAACGATCCGCTTATCCTCGCCGGCCTCGGCTTTCAGTTCCGCGTCTCGCCCATGCCGTCCCTGATCCTCCGGCCCTGAGGCCGGATCCGCTCAAGAATTCAACCATTCAACATTTCAGGACTTGAACAATGGCTACTGAAATCCGCGTCCCGACCCTCGGTGAATCCGTCAGCGAAGCCACCGTTGGCACCTGGTTCAAGAAGGTCGGCGATGTCGTCAAGGCCGACGAACCGATCGTCGAGCTCGAAACCGACAAGGTGACCGTCGAAGTGCCGGCACCGGCCTCCGGCGTGCTCTCCGAGATCCTCGCCGCCAACGGCGAGACCGTCGGCCTCGGCGCGCTGCTCGGCCAGATCGCCGAAGGCGCTTCTGCCGGCGCGGCCGCACCTGCGGCCAAGGTCGCCGAGCCTGCCGCTGCCGCTGCCCCCGTTGCGGCTGCCGCGCCCGCGTCCTCCATGCCGCCGGCGCCGGCGGCTGCCAAGATGCTGGCCGAAAGCAACCTTTCGTCTGAGCAGGTCGATGGTTCCGGCAAGCGCGGCCAGGTGCTGAAGGGCGACGTGATTGCCGCCGTGGCCAAGGGCATTTCGGCTCCGTCCGCGCCGGCCGAACCGGTGAAGATCCAGGCCCGCGCGCCGTCGTCGGAAGCCGACGCGCTGCGCGAGGAACGGGTGAAGATGACCCGTCTGCGCCAGACGATCGCGCGCCGCCTGAAGGACGCGCAGAACACCGCCGCGATGCTGACCACCTATAACGAGGTCGACATGAAGGCGGTGATGGACTTGCGCAGCCGCTACAAGGACATCTTCGAGAAGAAGCACGGCGTCAAGCTTGGCTTCATGGGCTTCTTCACCAAGGCCGTCACCCACGCGCTGAAGGAACTGCCGGCCGTCAACGCCGAGATCGACGGCACCGACATCATCTACAAGAACTTCTGCCACGTCGGCGTCGCCGTCGGCACCGACAAGGGCCTCGTGGTGCCGGTCGTGCGCGACGCCGACCAGATGTCGATCGCCGAGATCGAGAAGGAGATCGGCCGCCTCGGCAAGGCCGCGCGTGACGGCGCGCTCTCGATGGCCGACATGCAGGGCGGCACGTTCACCATCTCCAATGGTGGCGTCTATGGCTCGCTGATGTCCTCGCCGATCCTCAATGCACCGCAGTCGGGCATCCTCGGCATGCACAAGATCCAGGAGCGTCCGGTCGTCGTCGGCGGTCAGATTGTCATTCGGCCGATGATGTACCTTGCGCTCTCCTACGACCACCGGATCGTGGACGGCAAGGAAGCGGTGACCTTCCTCGTGCGCGTCAAGGAAAGCCTGGAAGATCCGGAACGCCTGGTTCTGGATCTGTAAGGACGGACCCCCATGGACGCAGCAGCGCTCGCAGCCTCACCCTTTGTCACGATTGTGGCATGGAGCGCCGCGTTGCTCGTCCTGCAGGTCGCGCTGCAGGGCTTCCTCTCCACGCTGGAGTTGGGCGCCGAATGGAACGCGGGTCCGCGCGACGACGAGCGCAAGCCTTCGGGCGTGCTCGCCGGGCGCGCGGCCCGCGCCTCGGCAAACCTGCGCGAGACATATCCGGCCTTTGTCGGACTGGCGCTTGCCCTTGCCGTCGCCGGAGATCCTTCGGGATGGGGCTATCGCGGCGCCCTGATCTGGTTCGCCTGCCGCATCCTCTACCTTCCGCTCTATCTGGCGGGGATCGTCTATATCCGCTCGCTGGCATGGCTCGGCGCGCTCGTCGGGCTCTTCTGCATGTTCGCCGCCCTCGTCCTGTGATCGACGGAGACCTGAGATGCATACCTATCTGATCGAGCTGGCCTCGCTGATGGCGATCTTCTCCTTCGCCATCGTCTCCCCCGGCGCCGACCTCGCCATGGTCCTGCGCCAGTCCATCGTCCACGGCCGCCAGTCGGCGATCATCACCTCGTTCGGCATCGGCGTTTCGCTGATGGTCCACGTCACCTATACGATCCTGGGGCTGGGGCTGATCATCTCCCAGTCGATCTACCTCTTCAACATCGCCAAATGGTGCGGTGTCGCCTACCTGATCTACATCGGCGTCAAGGCGTTGCGCGCCGGCCGGTCCGAGATCGACGCCGGGATTGGGTCTGACGTTGCGCCCGCCCAGCACCAATCGGCGCTCAAGGCGTTCGGACTCGGCTTCATGGCCAATGTGCTCAACCCCAAGGCCGTATTCTTCTTCCTGTCGATCTTCTCGACCGTCGTCAGCGCCCACACGCCGATGATGGTAAAGTTCGGCTACGGTCTCGTCATGGCCGCCGCCCTGATCCTCTGGTTCGTCGGCGTCTCCTTGTTCATGACGACGCCGAGAATGCGTTCCGCCTTCTCGCGCGCCAGCCAGTGGATCGACCGCATCAGCGGCGTCGTGTTCATTGCGCTCGGCATCCGGCTTGCGACGGAACGGGCGGGCTAGCTCATGGTCACGCGCGCCCTGCTGGTTTCCACGGTGCTGTCGGCCTTCGCGGCGAGTGCTGCGCTCGCGCAAGAGTGCAAGCAGGAGCGGGCGATCTATGCGGATCGCGACGGCGCCTATGAGCTTGCCTTCGAGCCTGTCGGCTCCGAGGCTGCAGCCGTCACGCACCGTTTCACGGTGAAGGCCGTGAAGGGCGAGCTTTTGCTCGACGGCCACATCATGATGGGTGACGAGGTGGCCCGCTCCATTGGCATGGTCATGCACAACTGCCCGGAAGGGGACGTGACCGGCGAGGAGATTGCCGCCTGCACCGTCTGGCAGGGCATCGTCTATCCGCTGGACCTGACCGGAGCGCCGGCCGAACTGGTCCCGGCCGAAGGAGAAGAGGCCGCGCAACGGCTGCTGTTGGCCGGCTTCGGCCCGGCGTTGCGATTTTCCAGTGCCTGGGACGATGGCAAGCTCTCCGTCGCTCCCTGGGACGTCCTGACCTACAAGGGGTGCGCGCAATGACCGATCATCGCGTGCTTCTCGTGACCGGCGGAAGCCGGGGCATCGGCGCCAGCGTCTGTCGGCTCGCCGCTGCGGCCGGATGGCAGGTTGCGGTGAACTATGCGTCGAATGCGGCAGCAGCAGATGCGGTCGTCGCCGAGATCCGTGCCGCCGGTGGCTCGGCGGTTGCGATCGAAGGCGATGTCGGCACCGAAGCCGGTCTCGCCTCGATCTTCGCTGCGGTGGACGCAACCTTCGGCCGCCTCGACGGACTGGTCAACAATGCCGGCATCGTCGGCCATCCCGCTCGCGTCGACGAGATTTCCGTCGAGCGCCTCGATCGCATGTTCGCCGTCAATGTCATCGGTTCGATCCGCTGCGCGCAGGAAGCCGTGCGGCGCATGTCCACGCGCCACGGCGGCCGGGGCGGAGCGATCGTCAACGTCTCGTCCATGGCGTCATTGCTTGGCTCGGCCGGTCAGTATGTCGACTACGCCGCCACGAAGGGCGCGATCGACAGCTTCACGATCGGGCTCGCGCGCGAGGTCGCCGCGGAGGGCATTCGCGTCAATCTCGTCCGGCCCGGGATCATCGACACGGACATTCACGCCTCGGGCGGGCTGCCGGACAGGGCGCGCGACCTGGCCGCGACAATTCCAATGCAACGTCCGGGTTCGCCGGATGAAGTTGCGCAATCGATCCTCTATCTGCTCTCCGACGCGGCTTCCTATGTAACGGGTGCCGCTCTCAACGTTAGCGGCGGCCGTAGCCGTCGCCCTCAGGAAGGACATTTCATGGCATATGATCTCGTTGTTATCGGTTCGGGTCCTGGCGGTTACGTCTGCGCCATCAAGGCGGCGCAGCTCGGCTTGAAGGTCGCCGTCGTCGAGAAGCGCGCGACCTACGGCGGCACCTGCCTCAACATCGGCTGCATTCCCTCCAAGGCGCTGCTGCACGCCTCCGAGATGTACAGCCACGCCGCCCACGGCATGGACGCACTCGGCATCGAGGGGCTGGCGCCGAAGCTGAACCTCGAGAAGATGATGGGTCACAAGGACGCGACGGTGAAGGCGAACGTCGACGGTGTCGCCTTCCTGTTCAAGAAGAACAAGATCGAGGCCTTCCAGGGCACCGGCAAGGTGCTCGGCGCCGGCAAGGTCGGCGTCACCAACGACAAGGGTGAAGAACAGGTGCTCGAGACGAAGGCAATCGTCATTGCCACCGGCTCGGACGTTGCCGGCATTCCGGGCGTGAAGGTCGATATCGATGAAAAGGTGATCGTCTCCTCGACCGGCGCGATCGCGCTCGACAAGGTACCGCAAAACCTCGTCGTCGTCGGCGGCGGCGTGATCGGGCTCGAACTCGGTTCGGTCTGGCAGCGCCTCGGCGCCAAGGTCACCGTCGTCGAATATCTCGACACCATTCTCGGCGGCATGGACGGCGAGGTTTCCAAGCAGTTCCAGCGCATGCTCGTCAAGCAGGGCATGGACATCAAGGTCGGCGCCAAGGTGACGGCTGTCGAAAAGGGGGCCAGCGGTGCGAAGGTCACCTTCGAGCCGGTCAAGGGCGGCGAGGCGACGACGATCGAAGCCGATGTCGTGCTGATCGCCACCGGCCGCAAACCCTATACCGAGGGTCTCGGGCTTGCCGAGGCCGGTGTAGCGATGGACAAGCGCGGCTGCATCGAGATCGACAGCCACTTCCAGACGACCGTCAAGGGCATCTATGCGATCGGCGACGTCGTGCGCGGCCCGATGCTGGCGCATAAGGCGGAAGACGAAGGCGTCGCGATTGCCGAAATCCTCGCGGGCCAGGCCGGCCACGTGAATTATGACGTCATTCCGGGCGTGGTTTATACCCAGCCGGAAGTCGCATCCGTCGGCAAGACCGAAGAGGAGCTGAAGGCGGCGGGCGTCGCCTACAAGGTCGGCAAGTTCCCGTTCACCGCCAACGGCCGCGCCCGCGCCATGCTCGTCGCCGACGGGTTCGTAAAAATCCTCACGGACAAGCAAACCGATCGCGTTCTCGGCGGTCACATCGTCGGCTTCGGCGCCGGCGAGATGATCCACGAGATCGCCGTCTTGATGGAGTTCGGCGGATCGGCGGAAGACCTCGGCCGCACCTGCCACGCCCATCCGACGATGTCGGAAGCGGTGAAGGAAGCCGCGCTCGCCGCCTTCTTCAAGCCGATTCACATGTAAAAACGCAAACGGCAGATTAAATTTTGTCCACCTTGGAAACCGCGGCTTGCCGATCAAGCCGCGGTTTCTATGTTCAGGATGTTGACTAAGCTAGCATCTTGATAAAAGGCAAGAAAATGCGATCTGCGGTTGCTTTGACCTACTCGGTGCCACAGCGTCTGGTTCACTGGCTGATGGCCGCTCTCATCCTGTTCAACCTCCTCTTTGCCGAGGGCATGGAAAAGCTCTGGCGCGTTGTGCGTGACGGCGGAACGCCCTCCGTAGACCAGGTCTCGGCCGCCAACGTTCACGCCTATGTCGGCATCGCCGTCCTAGCTCTTGCCGTTCTGCGGGTCCTGCTGCGGCTGGCGCAAGGGGCGCCCGCTGCTCCGGCAGAGGAACCGCCGCTTTTTAGAACAGCGGCCAAGGTTGCGCATGCATCGTTCTATCTGCTCTTTTTCGCCCTGCCGCTCAGCGGGATCGCCGCCTACTATTTCGAGATCGGCGGTGCGGCGCTGCCGCATGGGGGACCGCTGAAACTGGCCATGTGGGTCCTGATCGTCGTTCATGTCGCCGCGCTGCTGGTCCACCAGTTCCACTGGAGGACCGCGGTGGCGCAACGCATGACGAAGGGCTGATGCGTGGTCGTCCCAAACGGGGCGGCCGCGGCCTGCTACTTGCCGACTGCGGTTAGAGTAAAACCCTTTAGCCGCAGCAGCTCGATCAGGCCCTCGTTGCCCGGCAGGTGAAGCGCACCGACTGCAACAAAGGCATTGCCGCCGGCCAGAATGGGTGCCGCGCGCTCGGCCATGCGATGGTTGCGGTCAATGATGATGCGCTGCTCGAAATCGGCATAGGCGACGGCATCCCCTTCGCCCTCCGGCACAGCCGCCCGCATCATCGGCATGATCATGCCGGTTGCGCCGGCCAGATAGAGCTGGCTCATGGTCTCGATGACATCATTGATGCCGTCGCGGAGTTCGACGGTCTGGACAAGACCGGCCAACTGCGGCTCGACCGGCAGCGCGTCAAGCGCGGTGATCTGCTCGAGCAGGGTTTCCAGCCCCTTGAGCGTCTTGCCGCTGGCAATCGCATCCTTCGCAAGCTTCTGGTCTAGAAAGGCCGCGCCGGCCTGCTTGCGCGCCATTTCGCAGGCCGGCAGCGCCACGAAGCTTGCGATCATCCAGGGCTTCATCCGCGAAACGGCGGCCAGCGACATACCCCGCGCCTTCAGTCCCTCGGCAAGGATCGCCGCGTCCTTCTCGCCGAGCAGGCCGGTGATCGTGCGGCCGTCGGTGAACATCGTCAGGTCCGGCCGTGCGAGCAGTGCTGCACTCGCCTTCCGCTCGTCGGCGATCTCATCGGATTCGACGACGACCGTCTCCGCCTTATCGTAGGCCGCGCGTGCGCCGTCCGGCATGGCGAGCACGCGCGGATCGGTCACGTGCATGGTGCCGAGCAGATAGGACGGGGCGATACCCGCTTTCTCGATTTTCCAGAAGATGCCTTGGCTGTTCGGCGTCGCCTGGGCTTCCGCCAGCAGCCTGCCATAGGCCGCCGGGTCGCTCGCCTGCATCCTTAGGAGCAGGTTCTCTCCGCCGCAGGCCGGCTCCTCGGCAGCACTTGCCGGGGAAAGCGACAGAAGGACGAATAAGAAGAGCGTGGCAGCGAGGACATGAAGCATCGCCACGAGCCAGAGGGCCGTGTCCGCCAGGCGATCGAGGCGATGTTCCCGGGCCGGTTGAAGGAAACTTTTCATCAGCTTTCGGCTCCCAGCATTTTCAGCCTGAAACTAGCGGCGGAGCCCTCACAATCCCTTAACGGGACGACGTGTGGCAGGCCGGCGTGGCAATTGCGTGACGATGCCGCACTGGACGGGGGGAGCGTCGATTGCCATCAGGCGCGCGGATGCGCCCTGTCGTAGATTTCGAGCAGCCTGGCTGAATCCACCCCGGTATAGACCTGGGTGGTCGACAGGCTGGCGTGGCCCAGCAATTCCTGGATGGAGCGCAGGTCGCCGCCGCCGGCGAGCAGGTGGGTGGCGAAGGAATGGCGCAGCGCATGTGGCGTGGCGCTGTCCGGCAGGCCGAGGGCGCTGCGCATTTTCTGCATCTCGCGCTGAATGATTGCCGCCTGCAGCGGGCCACCACGGGCGCCACGAAAGAGCGGCTGGTCCTTGGCGAGCGCGTAGGGACAGAGGCGGACGTAGTCCTCGACACCGATGCGGGCGGCGTCAAGCAGCGGCACGATGCGGGTCTTGCCGCCTTTGCCGGTGATGCGCAGCGCCTTCGCGCCGGCGCCGAAGTCGTCCGGGGTGAGCGACAGGGCTTCCGAGATGCGCAGCCCGCAGCCGTAGAGGAGGGTCAGAACGGCGGCGTTGCGCACGCTGATCCAGGGCTCCTCGGCCAGTTGTGCGCCGGCATCGACGACCAAAAGCGCCTGCTCGTCGGTCAGCGGCTTGGGCAGCGATTTCGGCTGCTTCGGCGAGCGGATCGCCGCCGCACCGGCCGCATTGGCGAGGCCCTTGCGCTCGAGATGGCGCAGAAACGAGCGCAGGCCGGCAAGCCCCCGCCCGAGCGTACGGGCACCAACGCCGTCGCGCCGCCGCGCCGCGAGAAACCCGCGCAGGTCGGCTGGACGCAGGTTGTCGATATCTTTCAGGCGGGCGGGAGCGGCGAGGTGACGCGTCAGGAAGGCAAGGAACTGGCGCGTGTCCCGCTCATAGGCCTCGAGCGTGTTGTCGGAAAGACGGCGCTCTTGCGCAAGCGCGGCAAGCCAGGCCGTGCGTTCGTCCAGCAATGCCTGGTCGGCAATGATGAGCAGTTGATCCATCGATATCCAATCCGTGTCGCCCCATCCTGCGGCCGCGCGGTTAGGGATTTGCTAAGATTGACTTCGCAACTGTCACGATTAGATCATATGGAACTGCGATATCGGGCTGAACTCGACAGGGAGTCCCATGGAAAGGCGCGTTTCAGCAACGGTCTTCGCACATTTCACCGAGACCCTGGCGCTCGTGTCGCAGGGGCAGCCCGGCCATATCGTCGACACGCTGATTGCCGAGCGCGGCACGCGCATCGTCCATAACCCGCTCTGGCCGGTTCTGCGGCCATTGCTCTATTCGATCTTGAACTATCGCCGGGCAATCGAGTTCGCCGACGCCGTGGCCAACATGTCTGGCTTCCAGGCCTTTGAGTTCCTGAGTGCCACATTGATGCTGGATATTGCGGTCCGGCACCCGGATCGCATCCCCGACCGGGGCGGTTTTCTGCTTGTCAGCAATCACCCGACCGGGATTGCCGACGGGATTGCCATGTTCGACCTTCTGAAGGAGCGTCGGCCCGACATGATGTTTTTCGCCAATCGCGATGCCGTCCGCGTCAACCCGCGGTTCGCCGAGATGATCATTCCGGTCGAATGGCGCGAGGAGCACAAGAGCAAGCTGAAGACGCGCGAAACGCTTCACATCACCAACCGGGCGATTGCCGAGGGAAAGGCCGCTATCCTTTTCCCCTCCGGCCGCATCGCCTATTGGGGAGAGGGTCGATTGAACGAGCGACCGTGGAAGATCTCGGCCGTGTCGCTTGCGCGCAAGTACGAGCTGCCGATCCTGCCGGTGCACATGTCGGCGCGCAATTCCGGGCTGTTCTACTGGCTCGCCAAGTGGTCCACCGAACTGCGCGACATGACCGTCTTCCACGAACTTTTGAACAAGAAGAGCAACCGGTTCGAATTCACGATCGGCACTCTGATCCAGCCGGACGAATTGGCAGGCGACCCGATCGAAGTCACCAGGGCCTTGGAGCGCCATAGCGTCTTCGCGCTGGCGCAAGATCCGGACGCGGTGTTTGCGCGCAGCTGAGGATGCATTAATCCTTTTCTCCGGCGCATGGAATCGCTTAGGTAAGGCCATGTTGCTGCGCTCCATGCACGCCGAAAACTACCGCTCGCTCCGGTCGATCCGCATGGATCTCGGCCCGGTGAACCTGTTTGTCGGCGAGAACGGCACGGGAAAATCGAACCTTTACCGCTCGCTGCAGCTGGTGCAGGCCGCTGTCAGGGGCACGTTCGCACAGGAGATCGCCGCCGAAGGCGGCATGGCCTCGGCCCTGTGGACCGGCCGCAGGCGCCCGAACGAGCCGATCCGCATCCGGCTCGAAGCGGAACTTCTCGATGAGGAGCGGGCGATCACCTTCTGCTACCGCATCGAGGCGGGGCTTCGGCCGCCGGCCGCGGCGGGCTTTGCCTTCGAGCCGCAGATCAAGACGGAGGAACTGGCGATCGAAACCAGCAGCCGGCCGGTGACAGTGCTGAAGCGCGCCGGACCCGGCATCATGGTGCGAAACGAAGCTGGACGGATGGAAGAATATCCGGAGCAGGCGCTGACCTCGGAGACGGCGATGGCGCTTCTCGGCGACGCCGGCCATTACCCGGAAATCGGCACCTTCCGCCGTGCGGTATCGCAGTGGCGGTTCTTCCACGGCTTCCGCACCGACCGCGAGTCGCCGCTGCGACAACCCTGCCTTGCTGTCACCGCGCCGATGCTGGACGAGGATGGCGGCAACCTGGCTGCGGTGTTCGCCACGCTTTCCCATACCCGGCAGGACACCGTCGACCTCGACCGGGCGATCACCGATGCCTTTGAGGGCGCAAGCCTCGCGGTGCCTGAGCCGGGCGAATTCGCCTCCTTCGGGCTGGTGTTTCCGCAGTTTCCCCAGCGCACGTTCCAGCCGCGCGAACTGTCCGATGGCCAGATCCGTTTCCTCGCGCTGGCAGCCGCACTACTATCCTATCGCAGCCCTCCGCTTGTTGCGCTGAACGAGCCGGAAGCCAGCCTACATCCCTCCATGCTGCCGCCGCTCGCTACGATGATCGCCAGTGCTGCCCGCTCGAGCCAGGTCTGGCTCGTCACCCATTCCGAGCTGCTGGCGCGCGAGGTTGAGCAGCGCTGCGGCATACGGGCAAAGCGCGTGATTCGCAAAGAGGGCGCCACCTGGATCGAGGGTATGCGGCTGACCGGCGAGATCGCCGAGGAGGGGGCGTGAGCACCCGCCTTTCCGCCCGGCTGGAACTGTCGTGCCCGTCGAGGCGCGGGACCACGGCTGCATGAACCGCCTGTCCGACGACCTGTTCGGCGGGCCGCCGCCGACGCGCACCGTGCCCGTCCTTGTGCCGATGCCCGCGCCGCGCCCTTACTCCTACGCCGTGCCGGAGGGCATGGCGGTGGAACCGGGTTCGATCGTGCAGGTTCCGCTCGGCTCGCGCCTCGTATCCGGCGTCGTCTGGCATCGGGAGGGCGATGATGGCGTTGATCCGAAGAAGCTGCGGCCGATCGAGAAGGTGTTCGATTGCCCGCCCTTGACCAACGAGATGCGCGCCTTCATCGATTGGGTTTCTGCCTACACGCTGACCCCGCCGGGGCTCGTTGCGCGAATGGCATTGCGCGCGCCGGCCGCCTTCGATCCCGAGCCGATGGTGGAGGGCCTGCGATTTACCGGCGTCCGGCCGGAACGGATGACGGCAGCGCGGGAGCGCGTGCTGGCGCTCGTCGAGGAAGGTCTTCCCTGGACCCGATCCGGCCTCGCCCATGCCGCAGGCACCTCATCCAGCGTGATCGATGGCCTGACCGCGCAGGGAAGCTTCGAGACCATCTTCCTGCCGCCGCCGCCGGTTGTGGCCAGGCCCGACCCGGACTACGTCGCGCCGCGGCTGGAGGGGCCGCAGACGGATGCAGCGGCCGACCTCGTCGAACAGGTGCGCGCCGGTCGCTTCAGTGTCGCGCTGATCGACGGTATCACCGGCTCGGGCAAGACGGAGGTCTATTTCGAGGCGATCGCGGAAACGCTGCGGCGGGGCCGGCAGGTGCTGATCCTGCTGCCGGAAATCGCGCTCACGGCCAGCTTCCTCGAACGCTTCCAGGACCGGTTCGGCGCCAAGCCGGCCGAGTGGCATTCCGATCTGGCACCGCGGACCCGAGAAAAGGTCTGGCGACAGGTGACGACGGGGGAGGTGCGCGTCGTCGCTGGCGCCCGCTCGGCCCTGTTCCTTCCGTTCGAGGATCTCGGCCTAGTCATCGTCGACGAGGAGCACGACCCGGCCTACAAGCAGGAGGACCGCGTCTTCTACAATGCCCGCGACATGGCCGTGGTGCGCGCCCGGATCGGTGATTTTCCGGCCGTCCTCGTCTCGGCGACGCCGTCGGTCGAAAGCCGGGTCAACGCCGACCATGGCCGTTACCGGGCGCTGCACCTGCCGACCCGCTTTGGCGAGGCGGCACTGCCGGATCTGCATCTGGTCGACCTGCGCCGGCACCCCCCACAGCGCGGCGGCTTCCTCTCGCCGGTCATGCTGCGCGCCATCGGCAAGACGGTCGAGCGCGGCGAACAGGCGCTGCTCTTTCTCAATCGTCGCGGCTATGCGCCGCTCACGCTCTGCCGCGTCTGCGGCCACCGGTTCCAGTGCCCGCAATGCTCGAGCTGGCTGGTGGAACATCGTTTCCGCGGTCAGATCCAGTGCCACCATTGCGGCTATGCAGAACGCACGCCGGAAGCCTGCCCGGAATGCGGCACCTTCGACCATCTCGCCGCCTGCGGCCCTGGCGTCGAGCGGATAGCCGAGGAAGTCGAGAAGCACTTTCCGGATGCGCGCACGATCGTGCTTTCCTCCGACCTGATGGGGGTGAAGCGGCTGCGGCTCGAACTCGAGGCGATCGCCAGGGGCGAAGCGGACATCGTCATCGGCACGCAGCTGGTGGCGAAGGGACACAATTTTCCGCTGATGACGCTGGTCGGCATCGTCGACGCGGATCTCGGCCTGTCGAACGGCGATCCGCGTGCGGCCGAGCGCACCTTCCAGCTTCTGTCGCAGGTGACGGGCCGGGCAGGCCGGACGGGCCTGAAGAGCCACGGCCTGATCCAGACCTATCAGCCGCTGCATCCCGTCATGCAGGCGATCGTGTCCGGCGACGCGCGCGACTTCTACGAGCGCGAGATCGGCGAGCGCGAGAAGGCGATGCTGCCGCCCTTTGGCCGCCTTGCCTCGGTCATCGTCTCCGCCGACAGCCGCGCGGAAGCCGAAGCACACGCCCGCGCCCTGCGGCAGGCGGCGCCGGTCGTGTCCGGCATCGCCGTCCTTGGCCCTGCCGAGGCGCCGCTGGCGCTGATCCGGGGTCGCCATCGCTTTCGCCTGCTCGCGCACGGCCAGCGCTCCAGCGACATGCAGGCCTTTTTGAGCGCGATGATTGCCAACGGGCCGAAGGAGCGCGGTTCGGTCCAGGTTCAGGTCGATATTGACCCGCAGAGTTT
This sequence comes from Mycoplana ramosa, assembly GCF_041930185.1. NCBI lineage: Bacteria > Pseudomonadati > Pseudomonadota > Alphaproteobacteria > Hyphomicrobiales > Rhizobiaceae > Mycoplana > Mycoplana ramosa. Next base: position 262,839 of record NZ_JBHEEW010000003.1, read on the forward strand.
CCTCTGAACGAATTGCACCGGTTTCCGACAGTGTCACATTGTCGCAATCGGTGCCGGGCGTGACGTGCGTAACTGCCAGCCGGCGCTCGGCCCCATGGGGCGGTGGCCAAAGGTCGTGCATAACGAGTTGGTCCGGATTCCTCGCGCCGCCGCTTTGTGCAATAAGTGCCACCGAACCAAGGGCAAGCGCCGGAGAGCGTTCATGGAATTCTACATTCCGACCGAGACTGGGGAGTTTCTCGCATTCTGCGGCGCGCTCGCCGCGCTTCTGCTCGGTCTCGTCGGTTTGTTCGCCCCGCGCTCGAGCCTGAAGTTCAATGGGCTCCAGTTGCGCGACGGCGCGACGGAGGGATATGCCGCCGCTCGCTCGCTTGGCGGTTTTCACGCCGGGCTGGCGCTCTCTGCCCTGATGGTCGCGCAGGACTGGGCCTATCTCGCGGTCGGGTCGGCCTTCGCGCTGGCCGCTTTCGGGCGCATCCTGTCGATGATGTCGGACGCCTCGTTCAGCGTGAAGAACCTTGCTTTGCTCATGGCGCAAATGGTGCTGGCGGCCTTGCCGCTTGCCTACGTGTTCGGCGTGGTCTGAGAAGGATTTTCTGCCTCGGGTCACCGAATCGGCAGAGGCGGATTCAATTTTGCCAAAATTCGGGGCAACGCTTCTCCACTTATCCCGGATTCCTGTCTCCCGGCGTGTTGCGAGTCTGAAGTTCCTATGCTAGACGAACCGCGAATTTCAGAAAGAGCGGGGCGTCCAGCCTTGCGAGAACTGAAGATAATCGCAACGAATTCAGGGTTTTGAGTTTACGGTCAGTCCGCAAGCTGCCGCTCTGGATGAAAATAAGAGAAGCTTGTGCCCGTGGCAGACACATCCCAGCTTATTTCCGGTGTTGCAGAAAGGTACGCGTCTTCGCTTTTCGAGCTTGCGCTCGAAGCCGGCAGCGTAGAGGTAGTGGGCTCGGATCTGGGCCGCTTCCAGGCGATGATTGATGAAAGCGACGACCTGAAGCGTCTGATCCAGAGCCCGGTATTCTCCGCCGAAGAGCAGACGAAGGCCATTTCGGCGATCGTCGAGAAGGCTGGCTTGACGGGGCTCGTCGCAAACTTTCTGAAGGTCGTGGCCTCCAACCGCCGGCTCTTCGCCGTGCCGGGGATGATTCGGGCCTATCGCGCCATCGCGGCGCGGCATCGCGGTGAGATCACCGCTGACGTAACCTCCGCGCACGCCCTTTCGGTCGAGCAGGAAATCGAATTGAAGGCGGCGCTCAAGGGCGTCACCGGCAAAGACGTGGCGATCGCCGTCACTGTCGACCCGTCTATCCTCGGTGGTCTGATCGTCAAGGTCGGTTCCCGCCAGATCGACACCTCCCTTCGCACCAAACTCTCTACCCTTAAGCTTGCACTGAAAGAGGTCGGCTGATGGATATCCGCGCCGCGGAAATCTCCGCAATTCTCAAAGATCAGATCAAAAATTTCGGCAAAGAGGCGGAAGTCTCGGAAGTCGGCCAGGTGCTCTCCGTCGGTGACGGTATTGCCCGCGTTTACGGCCTCGACAACGTCCAGGCCGGCGAAATGGTCGAATTCCCGGGTGGAATTCGCGGCATGGCGCTGAACCTGGAAAGCGACAACGTCGGTGTCGTTATCTTCGGTTCGGACCGTGACATCAAGGAAGGCGACACCGTCAAGCGGACCGGCGCCATCGTGGATGTCCCGGTCGGTCCGGAACTGCTCGGCCGCGTCGTCGATGCGCTCGGCAACCCGATCGACGGCAAGGGCCCGATCAATGCCAAGCAGCGCTCGCGCGTTGACATCAAGGCTCCGGGCATCATTCCGCGCAAGTCGGTTCATGAGCCGATGTCGACCGGCCTCAAGGCCATCGACGCGCTCATCCCGGTCGGCCGTGGTCAGCGCGAGCTCGTCATCGGCGACCGCCAGACCGGCAAGACCGCCATCATTCTGGACACCTTCCTGAACCAGAAGCCGATCCACGACAACGGCCCGGACCAGGACAAGCTGTACTGCGTCTACGTGGCTATCGGACAGAAGCGTTCGACCGTTGCCCAGTTCGTCAAGGTGCTCGAAGAGCGCGGCGCGCTGCAGTATTCGATCATCGTCGCTGCGACAGCGTCCGACCCGGCTCCGATGCAGTACCTCGCGCCGTTCGCCGGCTGCGCGATGGGCGAGTACTTCCGTGACAACGGCAAGCACGCCCTCATCGGCTATGACGACCTTTCCAAGCAGGCCGTTGCTTACCGCCAGATGTCGCTGCTGCTGCGCCGTCCGCCTGGCCGCGAAGCCTATCCGGGCGACGTTTTCTACCTGCACTCCCGCCTGCTCGAGCGCGCTGCAAAGCTGAACGACGAAAACGGTGCCGGCTCGCTGACAGCACTGCCGGTCATCGAAACGCAGGGTAACGACGTTTCGGCGTTCATCCCGACCAACGTGATCTCGATCACCGACGGCCAGATCTTCCTTGAAACCGACCTGTTCTATCAGGGCATCCGTCCGGCCGTTAACGTCGGTCTGTCGGTTTCTCGCGTCGGCTCTGCCGCGCAGATCAAGGCGATGAAGCAGGTCGCAGGCTCGATTAAGGGCGAGCTCGCGCAGTATCGTGAAATGGCCGCGTTCGCCCAGTTCGGCTCGGACCTAGACGCTGCCACGCAGCGCCTGCTGAACCGTGGTGCGCGCCTGACCGAACTCCTGAAGCAGCCGCAGTTCTCGCCGCTGAAGACGGAAGAGCAGGTCGCGGTCATTTTTGCCGGCGTTAACGGCTACCTCGACAAGCTGCCGGTCAACCAGGTTGGCAAGTTCGAGCAGGGGCTGCTTTCGTACATGCGTACGGAAGGCAAGGGCATCCTCGAAACGATCCGGACGGAGAAGGCCATCAGCGACGACACCAAGGGCAAGCTCAAGGCTGCTCTTGACGCCTTCGCCAAGACTTTCGCCTGAACGGGCTTTATTCTAGGACGGACAACGGATGCCTTCACTTAAGGATCTGAAAAACCGGATCGCCTCCGTCAAGGCGACGCAGAAGATCACCAAGGCGATGAAGATGGTCGCCGCGGCGAAGCTTCGGCGTGCGCAGGAGGCGGCCGAGGCCGCTCGGCCCTACTCGCAGCGCATGAGTGCTGTTCTGGCCAACATCGCGCAAGCGGTGGGCCAGGACGATGCGGCACCACGCCTGATGACGGGCACCGGTAAGGACGACGTGCACCTGCTCGTCGTCTGCACCGCCGAACGCGGCCTCTGCGGCGGTTTCAACTCGCAGATCGCTCGTCTCGCTCGCGACCACACGCGCAAGCTCCTTGCCAACGGCAAGACGGTCAAGATCATTTGCGTCGGCAAGAAGGGGTTCGATATCCTGCGTCGCGAATACGCGTCGCTGATCATCGACCGCGTCGATCTTCGTGACGTCAAGCGCATCGGCTTTGCCAATGCCGACGAGATCGGCCGCAAGGTGATCGGGCTGTTCGAAAAGGGCGAGTTCGACGTCTGCACGCTGTTCTACTCGGAGTTCAAGTCGGTCATCGCGCAGATCCCGACGGCTCAGCAGCTGATCCCGGCCTCGGCTGGCGAGGCGACCGAGCAGTCCGACGCGATCTACGACTACGAACCCGATGCGGCCGCGATCCTCAGTGATCTCATTCCGCGCAACATTTCCGTCCAGATCTTCCGGGCCCTGCTCGAGAACGTTGCCGGCGAGATGGGTGCAAAGATGAGCGCCATGGACAACGCGACACGCAACGCCGGTGAGATGATCGACAAGCTGACGCTCAGCTACAATCGCCAGCGTCAGGCTCAGATCACCAAGGAACTCATCGAAATCATCTCGGGCGCTGAAGCGCTCTAAGGACCAGGACAAAGAGGGTAAGGATCATGGCTAAGGCAGCTACCCCGAAAGAAACCGCAGCGGAGAAGAAGCCCGCTGCCCCGCGCAAGACGGCAGCCGCCAAGGCCGCATCGGTCTCCGTTTCCGCCACTGGCGCAACCGGTCGCGTGACCCAGGTCATCGGTGCCGTCGTCGACGTCGCCTTCGACGGTCACCTTCCGCTCATCCTAAACGCGCTGGAAACAGACAACAACGGCAACCGCCTTGTTCTGGAAGTCGCCCAGCACCTCGGTGAGAACACCGTTCGCACGATCGCCATGGACTCGACCGAAGGTCTGGTTCGCGGCCAGCCGGTCTCCGACACGGGCGCTCCGATCTCGGTTCCGGTCGGCGACGAGACGCTCGGCCGCATCATGAACGTCATCGGCGAGCCGGTTGACGAAGCCGGTCCGCTGAACACCAAGGCGAAGCGCGCCATCCACCAGGACGCTCCGGCCTATGTCGAGCAGTCGACGGAAGCCCAGATCCTCGTCACGGGCATCAAGGTCGTCGACCTGCTGGCGCCGTACGCCAAGGGCGGCAAGATCGGCCTGTTCGGCGGCGCCGGCGTTGGCAAGACCGTTCTGATCATGGAACTGATCAACAACGTCGCCAAGGCGCACGGCGGTTACTCGGTGTTCGCCGGTGTGGGTGAGCGTACCCGCGAGGGCAACGACCTCTACCACGAAATGATCGAGTCCGGCGTTAACAAGATGGGTGGCGGTGAAGGCTCCAAGGCCGCCCTCGTCTATGGCCAGATGAACGAGCCGCCGGGCGCCCGCGCCCGCGTCGCCCTGACCGGTCTGACGATCGCCGAAGACTTCCGCGACAAGGGTCAGGACGTTCTGTTCTTCGTCGACAACATCTTCCGCTTCACCCAGGCCGGCTCGGAAGTGTCGGCTCTGCTCGGCCGTATCCCTTCGGCCGTGGGCTATCAGCCGACGCTCGCCACCGACATGGGTCAGATGCAGGAACGCATCACCACGACGACCAAGGGTTCGATCACCTCGGTTCAGGCCATCTACGTTCCGGCCGACGACCTGACCGACCCGGCACCGGCCACCTCGTTCGCGCACCTGGACGCAACGACCGTTCTGTCGCGTTCGATCGCCGAAAAGGGTATCTACCCGGCCGTGGACCCGCTCGACTCGACCTCGCGCATGCTTGACCCGATGATCGTCGGCGAAGAGCACTACGAGGTGTCGCGCAAGGTGCAGACGACGCTGCAGCGCTACAAGTCGCTCCAGGACATCATCGCCATCCTCGGCATGGACGAACTGTCCGAAGAGGACAAGCTGACGGTTGCCCGCGCCCGCAAGATCGAGCGCTTCCTGTCGCAGCCGTTCTTCGTGGCTGAAGTGTTCACCGGCTCGCCGGGCAAGCTCGTCGCCCTCGAAGACACGATCAAGGGCTTCAAGGGCCTCGTCAACGGCGAGTACGACCACCTGCCGGAAGCAGCCTTCTACATGGTCGGCTCCATCGAGGAAGCCGTCGAGAAGGCGAAGAAGCTGGCTGCCGAAGCCGCTTGATGCCGAAAGTCTCGGGCGCCCGCTCGCCGGGCGCCTGCGTCTGACCTGATGAAATCAGAAGAAGTGAATGGTCATGGCCGACAGTTTCAACTTTGAACTCGTTTCTCCCGAGCGACTGCTCCTTTCGGGCAGCGTCGAAGCCGTCGTTCTGCCGGCGACGGAAGGCGAGATGACCGTCATGGCCAACCATGCGCCGACCATGACGACTATCCAGCCCGGTGTCGTCACCGTGAAATTCGCCGACGGCAAGATCGATCGCTTCGTCGTCTTTGGCGGCTTTGCCGATATCCTGCCCTCGGGCTGCACGCTGCTCGCGGAATCGGCGGTCCACGTCGATGAAATCAGCCGTGACGATATCATCAAGCGGGTCGAGGTTGCCCGTGCTGAGCTGGAGGCCGCGTTAAACGATGAGCACCGCGCCAGTATCGAGCGCTACATCGCCCAACTGGGCACGGTGCAGGGAACGGTTCTGCCAGCCTGAAGCCGCTCTGCGATCAGATATCAAGCCCCGCTCCGGCGGGGCTTTTTGTTGTCCGGGTCTGCCGGGATGGCGAAGAAGCGCTTAACTACAACGGCAGATTGGTGGCATTCGGCGGACTAATTGCTTTGAAACGGGGCAGTTTGCTGTTTCTATGCGCCAACCGCGCTGGCTGCGGCGGGCCGGCCCCATTCGTGCTTCGCTGGATTTAGATCAATGTCCGACAAAATCATTCCCATCATCATGGCGGGCGGCATGGGAACGCGGCTGTGGCCCTTGTCGCGTGCGCAGGCGCCGAAACAGTTTTTGGAACTGCTGGGCGGCAAGACGCTGTTTCAACGCACGCTGGAGCGGGTCTCCGATGGTGAGCTCTACACAGCGCCGATCGTGCTGACCAATGCGGAGTTCCGCTTCCTGGTGGCAGAGCAGGCCCGCCTGATCGATCATCCGCTGGCGAAGATCATGCTGGAACCGGTAGTGCGGAACACTGCCCCGGCTTTGGCGGTTGCTGCCCTGGCCGTCGAACGGGAATACGGAGAAGGCGCCGTCATGCAGGTGCTGGCCTCCGATCACGAGATCGCCGCCAACGCGGTCTATTTCGATTGTGTCGCAAAGGCACGAGAAGCCGCAAAGGCGGGACGGCTCGTCACGTTCGGCATTACGCCAAGCGAGCCTGCGACCGGCTATGGCTATATCGAGGCCGGCGAGGGGCTCGGTGGCGGTGCGTTTGCGGTCAAGCAATTCATCGAAAAGCCGGACCGGAAAAAGGCCGAGGCGCTTCTGGCGGCCGGCGGGCATCTCTGGAACTCCGGCATGTTCATGCTGCCGGTAGGGCCGTTCCTGAAGGAACTGCGCCGCCTGGCGCCCGCCGTTCTCGAGGCGGCGGCCCGTTCGCTTGAGGCTGCCAAGCACGACCTTGATTTCGAGCGGCTCGATCCGGAAACCTTCGCGACGGCGCCAGACATTTCCATCGATTATGCCGTGTTCGAGAAGACGCCGATTGCCGCCGTCGTGCCTTCGCCGATCGATTGGTCGGATCTCGGGAGCTGGGATTCGGTCTGGAAGCTGGGTGCGCGCGATGAGCAGGGCAACGTGTCCGACGGGCGGACCACCTTGCTCGACACGCAGAACTCACTCGTCCTTTCCAAGGAGATCCACGTCGCCGTCCAGGGTCTTTCCGACGTCGCCGTCATTGCCAGCGAGGACGCTGTCTACGTTGGCCGCATGGAGGACAGCCAGAACGTCGGCAAACTAGTGAAATATCTAGCCTCGAAGGAAGAGACGGCGGCGCTTACCGAGACACACCGCACGTCCTATCGACCGTGGGGAGGTTATACTTCGGTGCTCAACGGGGACCGCTTCCAAGTGAAGCGCCTGTTCGTCAAACCCGGAAAGCGGCTCTCGCTGCAGAAGCACCACCATCGCTCCGAGCACTGGATCGTCGTGCGCGGCACGGCCGAGGTGACGATCGGGGACCGCACCATACCGCTGCGCGAGAACGAATCGATCTATATCCCGCAGGGTGAGGTTCACCGCCTGTCCAACCCCGGCAAGATCCTGCTGGAACTCATCGAGGTGCAGACCGGATCGTACCTCGGAGAGGACGACATCATTCGCATCGAGGACGAGTTCGGCCGGCAATAGCGGTTTTGCCCAGCCGGCGAGCTTGCTTCAGAGCAGCCGCGCGCCCCCTCCGTCGATCTTCAGGACCGTCAGGCGGCCGGTGGTGAAGCAGCCGGTGTCGATGCCGATGCGGCCGTCGGCAAATTCGGGTTCGCGGCAAGGCGTGTGGCCATGCACCACGATTTGCGGCAGCCCGGATCCGACGGTGAGGAAGGGGTCACGAATCCACAGCAGATCCTCGTCCTCCTGGGCTTCCAGGGGAATTCCGGGCCGCAGGCCGGCATGAACGAAAACGTAGTCGCCGGCCGCCAGCAGCACCGGCAGTCCAGCCAGGAACATCACGTGGCGGGCCGGAATGACCCTTCGCAGCCTCTCGGAGACCGTTTCGGTCGCGAACCCCTGCCTGGTAATGTCGTCAAGGTCGATGCCGTAGGAGGCGAGGGTCGCCTCGCCACCGAAATTGGGACCGAGCCAGTACAGCCAGGCGAGGGGATCCCGAATGAACTGCAGGAAAATATCGTCGTGGTTGCCGCAGAGGGTCACCCGCGCCAGGCCGTCATCATGCTGTTGCGTGAGATGGTCCAGCACCGAGGCTGCCTTCGGGCCGCGGTCGACGTAGTCGCCGAGATAGACGACCAGAGCCTCGTTGCCGGCGGATCCGAGATCGTTCCTGATCCGGGCTTCGGCCGCAAGCATCTCCCGGTAACAGCCATGCACGTCACCGATCGCGTAGATGACGGGCGGCGGGCCGTCCAGTCGCAAACGCCTCCGGCCGTGGCGGCGGCCGGGGGCGGACGAGAACTCGATCATTCTGTCCAACAGCTGTTCCATCGGCGCACAAGGATGCTAGCAAGGCGTCCAGTCTGCGCACATTCCTGCCCGGAAATCGAATCCATATTTTTGCGCGATGCACCGGTGCGCCCCGGCTAGCGGTCAGCGAGAGGAGGCTCCGGCATCGGAAGCCATTGGTCGCGACTGAAGTAATCGGGCAGATAGCGGTTCTTCGGTCGGGTTCGGTCCGGCGTGATGATGAAGTTGTAACGCGGCGTATCACCGAATTCCTTCTTGAGCTGGATCCGGTTCCCGAACACGACAACGTCGACTTCCCTCAAGTTTCGGATGCTGTCTACGATCTCGGGCGCGTCCTTCCAGCGCACCTCGTCGAGAAATACTTCCACGGCGGCGATGGCGGCATCGGTGAGCTGTGCCCGGTCTTTTTCGTTCTCCAGATTCAGCTTGATGCGGAACGATGTAAGGCGTGCGGCGTCATTGCCGCGGATGGAAAGATAGGCGGACGTGGGCGGCCCGCTTGCGCCCTCGCCGACGGGAAATTCACGATAGGAGGTGCATTCCCAACTGCCCTTAGCCAGTCCTTCCTTCCAGCCGGCGTTGAGAAAACCGCTGCGCGCGAGCGCGTCGCAAAGGTCTTTCGGGTCGCGGCGTATTGGTCGCGTGAACTTCGTTTCCAGCGGAACCAGCTTGGAAACGAGCCTCTCGGGAATCTCGACCTTGGGGCGGGGAATGCGGTTGCCACGGATCTCGTGGGAAAGTGGCTCCCGGGCGACAGGCTGCGGCTGGATCGGTGGGTAGCCCAGGCGCTCGAGCAGGCGGTTCAGATTGCGGTAGTCGTTGGCAAGCAGGACGGTGGCGGCAATCGCGGAAAGAACGCACAGCATCAGCAGCGCAAACAGGGTTCTGCCGGATCTGCCTCTCGTCTGGTGCGCCATGCCGTATGGATTGCTGTCGCTGCCCGATCGCTGCGAAGTCCACCGGTCCGGTTCGAGCCGGGCCGGCCGGTGGTGCCGGATCCGCCGGTTGTGTCGGTGATAGGGCAGAAAGGCACTGGCGGCAAGTGCAGCGGGTAACGCCCGGATTCGCAGGCGTGTGCCGCGCAGCAGCAAAAACCGCCCGGAAGTGGTCCTCCGGGCGGCTTGTTATGGGCTCGGGTCCGTTTGGACCCGACTGCTTGCAGCCTACTGCTCCCAGCTCTTGACGAGTTCGTCGTAGTTGACCGTCAGCGGCTGTTCCTTCTCGTTCTCGATCTTGAGCTGCGGCGCGAGGTTGCCCTTTGCAACCGCATCCTTGTTCCAGTACTCGAGATCATGCTCCTCGGCGAGCTTCGGACCGATGTCGCCCTGGACGCCGGCGCGTTCCAGGCGGCTCAGCACCTGCTCCTGCTCGGCGCAGAGCGAGTCCATGGCCTCCTGCGCGGTCTTTGCGCCCGAGGACGCATCGCCGATCGCCTGCCACCACAGCTGGGCCAGCTTCGGGTAGTCGGGAACGTTCGTGCCGGTCGGCGACCACTGGACGCGGGCCGGCGAACGATAGAACTCGATCAACCCGCCGAGCTTCGGAGCGCGGTCGGTGAAGCTCTGGTGCTGGATCGTGCTTTCGCGCGTCAGCGTCAGACCGACATGGCTCTTCTTCACGTCGACCGTCTTGGAGGTGACGAACTGCGCATAAAGCCAGGCGGCCTTTGCGCGGTCGTCCGGCGTCGACTTGAGCAGCGTCCAGGAACCCACGTCCTGATAGCCGAGCTTCATGCCGTCCTTCCAGTAGACGCCGTGGGGCGATGGGGCGAAGCGCCACTTCGGCGTGCCGTCCTCGTTGACCACGGGCAGGCCGTCCTTGACCATGTCGGCGGTGAAGGCCGTGTACATGAACATCTGCTGGGCGATCTCACCCTGCGCCGGCACCGGTCCGGATTCGGAGAAGGTCATGCCCTGCGCCGCGGCCGGTGCGTAGGCCTTCATCCAGTCGAGATACTTCTGGATGGCGTAGACCGAAGCCGGGCCGTTGGTGTCGCCGCCACGGGCGACGCACGAGCCGACCGGCCGGGACTTCTCGTCGACCTTGATACCCCATTCGTCGACCGGAAGACCGTTCGGCAGGCCCTTGTCGCCGTTGCCGGCCATCGACAGCCAGGCGTCGGTGAAACGCCAGCCGAGCGAGGGGTCCTTCTTGCCGTAGTCCATGTGGCCATAGACCTTCTTGCCGTCGATCTCGCGGCCGGTGAAGAACTCGGCGATATCCTCGTAGGCCGACCAGTTGACCGGCACGCCGAGATCGTAGCCGTACTTCGCCTTGAAGTCGGCCTTGTTCTTCTCGTCGTTGAACCAGTCGTAGCGGAACCAGTAGAGGTTGGCGAACTGCTGGTCGGGCAACTGATAGAGATCGCCATCCGGCGCCGTGGTGAACTTCAGGCCGATGAAATCTTCCAGGTCGAGGTTCGGGTTGGTGACATCCTTGCCTTCGTTCGCCAGCCACTTCGTCAGCGAACGGGCCTGCTGGTAGCGCCAGTGCGTGCCGATCAGGTCGCTATCGTTGATGTAGGCGTCGTAGATGTTCTCGCCCGATTGCATTTGCGTCTGCAGCTTCTCGACCACGTCGCCTTCGCCGATCAGGTCGTGCGTCAGCTTGATGCCGGTGATCTCCGAGAACGCCTTGGCGAGAACCTTGGATTCGTATTCATGCGTGGTGATCGTTTCCGAGACGACCTTGATGTCCATGCCGGCAAACGGCTTGGCGGCATCGATGAACCACTGCATCTCAGCTTCCTGAGCGGCCCGGTCGAGCGTCGACATGTCGCCGATCTCGGCATCGAGGAACTTCTTAGCGGCCTCCATATCCGCGTATGCCGTGCCGGTGAGGGCCAGCAACATGGTTGCCGTAGTTGTCAGAAGGTGCCTTCGCATCATTTTCCTCCCTTGGGTTGTGCGACTGCAGTCTGAAAGGCCGGGCGTGCCCGGCCCCCCGTTCTTGTGGCCCTACACGTAGCGGAACACGCCGATGGCGTAGACCACGCTGAGGGCAAGTGCCCACCACAGGCCCGAGCCGACCAGCCCAAGCCATGCGAGATTGATGAATGCCGAACCGAGCAGCGACAGGAACAGCCGGTCGCCGCGCGTCGTCTCGAAGCGCAGGATGCCGAAGCGCGGATTGCCGCCGGGCCGGGCGTATTCCCAAACCGCCATCAGCGATAAAAGCGCGAAGATCGACAGGAAGAACATCGCGGTCGGGAAGGTCCAGGCCATCCAGCCGCCCGGGATGAGCGGTGCAAACCAGTCGCGGGCCCCGTCCTTCACCGGTAGCGACACGACCAGCAGTCCGGCGGCGAGCGCGTAGATCAGCAAAACAGCTGCAAGGGCCACGGGCCAGCGGTTCTTGCGGTTGGCGTCGGCAGCCATCAGACCCTCCCCAGGGCAAAGCCCTTGGCGATGTAGTTGCGGACAAAATAGATGACGAGCGCGCCGGGGATGATCGTCAGCACGCCAGCTGCTGCCAGCACGCCCCAGTCCATGCCCGAAGCCGAGACCGTGCGCGTCATCGTCGCGGCGATCGGCTTGGCCGCCGTCGTCGTCAGCGTGCGGGCGATCAGGAGCTCCACCCAGGAGAACATGAAGCAGAAGAACGCGGCCACCCCGATGCCCGAGGCGATCAGCGGCACGAAGATCTTGCCGAAGAATTTCGGGAACGAGTAGCCGTCGATATAGGCGGTCTCGTCGATCTCCTTTGGCACGCCCGACATGAAGCCCTCCAGGATCCAGACGGCGAGCGGCACGTTGAACAGGCAGTGCGCCAGGGCAACGGCGATGTGCGTGTCGATCAGGCCGAAGGCGGAATAGAGCTGGAAGAAGGGCAGGGCGAACACCGCCGGCGGCGCCATGCGGTTGGTCAGAAGCCAGAAGAACAGGTGCTTGTCGCCGAGGAAGCGATAGCGCGAAAAGGCATAGGCCGCCGGCAGCGCCACCGCGACGGAGATCACCGTGTTCATCACCACGTAGAGGATCGAATTGATGTAGCCCGAGTACCAGGCCGGATCGGTGAAGATGACGATGTAGTTCCTGAGCGTCGGGTTCTGCGGCCAGAGCGAGAAGGTGCCGGTGATCTCCGTGTTCGTCTTGAAACTCATGTTGACGAGCCAGTAGATCGGCAGCATCAGGAACAGGATGTAGAGCGTGGGGACGATCCAGCCCAGGTTGCGGCGAGGCGTCCGGGCTGCCGCCATTGTTTCGACGCGAACCTTCGGGGCGGTTGGCGCGGAAGCCTTTGCGGCGGCTTGGGTTTCAACGCGTGCGGTCATGTTCTCCTCCCTCACGCCTGCTCGTCGCTGCTGGTCATGACCGTGTAGAAGATCCACGACAGCAGGAGGATGATCAGGAAGTAGATGATCGACATCGCCGCCGCCGGTCCCAGGTCGAACTGGCCGATGGCCATCTTGACGAGGTCGATCGACAGGAAGGTCGTCGAGTTACCCGGCCCGCCGCCGGTGACGACGAACGGTTCGGTGTAGATCATGAAGCTGTCCATGAAGCGCAGCAGGAAGGCGATCAGCAGCACGCGCTTCATCTTCGGCAGCTGGATGTGACGGAACACGGCCCAGCGCGAGGCGCCGTCGATCTTGGCGGCCTGGTAGTAGGCATCCGGAATGGAGACGAGGCCGGCATAGCAGAGCAGCACCACGAGGCTGGTCCAGTGCCAGACGTCCATGACGATCAGCGTCACCCACGCGTCGAAGACGTCGTTGACGTAGTTGTAGTCGACGCCGAGCGCAGACAGGGCAAAACCGAGCAGGCCGATATCGACGCGGCCGAAAACCTGCCAGATCGTGCCGACCACGTTCCACGGAATGAGCAGCGGCAGCGCCATCAGTACGAGGCAGACCGGCACGCCGATGCCCTTCTTCGGCATGTTGAGCGCGATCAGGATGCCGAGCGGGATCTCGATCGACAGGATGATGGCGGAGAACAGCAGGTTGCGGCCGAGCGCTGCCCAGAAGCGGTCGGAGTGCAGGATCTCGACAAACCAGTCGGTGCCGGCCCAGAAGAACTGGTTGTTGCCGAAGGTGTCCTGGACCGAATAGTTCACCACCGTCATCAGCGGGATCACCGCCGAGAACGCCACCAGCAGCAGCACCGGAAGCACCATGAACCAGGCCTTGTTGTTCCAGGTCTTCTCCACGGATCAGGCCTCCCTACCGACGCGCCAGGAATTGGCGTAGATGTTGATGGCGGACGGATCGAAGGTGACGCGCGGATCGGCCGGGATCTCGCCGTCCTCGGGGATGACGATCGCGATCGGATTGCCGGCGAATTCGGCGCGGACGATCTTCTGTCGGCCGATGTCCTCGACCTTGTTGACGCGGACGTGCATGCCCTCGCGGCCGAGCCGGACGAACTCAGGACGGATGCCGAGCTCCGTCGTCGCGTTGGCGTCGAGCTTGGGGCGGAAGTCGAGCGCGATCGTGTCGGTGCCGATCGTGACATTGCTGCCGTCGACTGTTGCCGGCAGCACGTTCATCCCGGGCGAGCCGATGAAATAGCCGACGAAGGTGTGGCTCGGGCGCTCGAACAGCTCCGCGGGCGTGCCGATCTGCACGATCTGGCCGTCATACATGACGACGACCTTGTCGGCGAAGGTCAGCGCCTCGGTCTGGTCGTGGGTGACGTAGACCATGGTGAAGCCGAACTGGCGGTGCAGCTTCTTCAACTGCGAGCGCAGCACCCACTTCATGTGCGGGTCGATGACCGTCAGCGGCTCGTCGAACAGGATGGCGTTGACGTCGCTGCGCACGAGGCCGCGGCCGAGCGAGATCTTCTGCTTCTGGTCGGCGGTCAGGCCGCGCGCCTTCTTCTTCGCCCAGCTGCCAAGGCCGATCATGTCGATGATTTCGCGTACGCGCCGGTCGACTTCGGTCTCGGGGACACCGCGGTTGCGCAGCGGAAAGGCGAGATTGTCGTAGACCGTCATCGTGTCGTAGATGACCGGGAACTGGAAGACCTGAGCAATGTTGCGCTGCTGCGTCGACAGGTTCGTGACGTCTCTGCCGTCGAACAGGATCCTGCCTTCCGAGGGTTGGAGCAGGCCCGAAATGATGTTCAGGAGCGTGGTCTTGCCGCAGCCGGAGGGGCCGAGCAGCGCATAGGCGCCGCTGTCGTTCCACTCGTGATGGACCTCCTTCAGGGCATAGTCGGCCTCCGACTTCGGCTTCTCGCCGTAGGCGTGGCGGATATGTTCGAGATTGATGCGCGCCATGGCTTCCTCCTCAGGCCGCCGCCGGACCGGCGATGGCCCTGCCGTCCGGTGCGAACGCCATCAGGTGGCGCGTGTCGACATAGACGGTAATCTGGGCATCGGGCTCGATGTCGTGGATGCCGGGCGCGAGCATGACCCAGCGGGTGTCGGCGAATTCGACGTGGACGAAGCTCTCGGAGCCGGCGATCTCGGAAATCGCGGCGCGGACTGTCACCGGTGCGGCGGCCGGCGTTTGTGGAGCAAGTGCGAGATGATGCGGCTGGAAGGCCACCGTGCAGCGGCCATCCGGGATGCCGGCGAGGTGTGCCGGCACCGACAGGACCGGCTCGCCTTCGAGCACGAAATGCCCGTTTGCCTTGGTCAGCGCGAACGTGTTCAGCGGCGGATCGGCGAAGGTTTCGGCCGTGACGAGGTCGACCGGGCGACGATAGACGTCGATGGTGGGAGCAAACTGGGTGATGCGTCCCTCGGACATGGTTGCCGTGTTGCCGCCGAGCAGCAGCGCTTCGGACGGTTCCGTCGTCGCATAGACGAAGATCGCGCCAGAGGCGGCGAAGATCTTCGGCAGTTCCTCGCGCAATTCCTCCCGCAGTTTGTAATCGAGGTTGGCGAGCGGTTCGTCCAACAGGACAAGGCTGGCGTCTTTCACGATTGCGCGGGCGAGCGCCGTACGCTGCTGCTGTCCCCCGGAGAGGTTGAGCGGGGTGCGGTCGAGATAGGGCGTCAGCTTCAGCAGGTCGGCTGCCTTGCGCACATCGCGATCGATCGTGCTGCGGTCGGCACCCTTGATGCGCATCGGCGAGGCGATGTTCTCGTAGACCGTCATCGCCGGGTAGTTGATGAATTGCTGGTAGACCATGGCGACGCTGCGGTCCTGCACGCGCACGCTGGTCACGTCGCGGCCGTCGAAATGCACGCTGCCGGTCGTTGGCCTGTCCAGCCCCGCCATGAGCCGCATCAGCGAGGTCTTGCCGGACAGCGTCGGGCCGAGCAGCACGTTCAGCGAACCGCGCTCGAGCACGAGGTTGGTGGGATGGATATGCGTCTCCCCGCCCGCGACCTTCGTGATGTCTCTAAGTTCAAGCATGCATGTTCTCCAATGTTCCTCCCAGCCATCGGAAATGCGCGCTAGCTCGGTGCCTGCCGCGCTTTCACCATGTAGCCTTCAAGTGCCTCCGCTTCATCGGCGGTAAAATGCAACCCGCATTTGGTGCGGCGCCACAGGACATCCTCGGCGTGCCGCGCCCATTCTTCCCTCATAAGCCAGCGAACCTCAAGCTCGTAGATGTCGCTGCCAAAATGCTGTCCGAGATCCTCAACCGACCTGGCCATGCCAAGCATCGTGGCGGCACGGGTGCCGTACAGGCGCACCAGTCGCCTCGCATGCGAGGAAGAAAGAAAGGGATAGCTGCGTGCCAGCTTGCCGACTTCGGCTTCGAAAGCCCCGACGCCGAAATCGCCGCCGGGCAGCCGCGAGGTGGCGGTCCACTTGCCGCCCTTCTCGCCGATGGCCTCGCCGATCCTGTCGAGTGCGGCTTCCGCAAGCCGTCGATAGGTCGTGAGCTTGCCGCCGAAGACGTTGAGCAACGGTGCCTGATTGGCATTGCCGTCGACCTTCAGCACGTAGTCGCGCGTGGCTTCCTGCGCCTTGCTCGCGCCGTCGTCGAACAGCGGGCGCACGCCGGAATAGGTCCAGACGATGTCCGCCCTTGTTACCGGCTCGACGAAGTATTCGCTCGCGGAGCGGCAGAGATAATCGATTTCCTCGTCGCTGATGCGGACATCGTGCGGATCGCCGTCGTAATCGCGGTCGGTGGTGCCGATGAGCGTGAAATCGTCCTGGTAGGGAATGGCGAAGATGATGCGCCCGTCCGGGTTCTGGAAGAAGTAGGCGCGCGGATCGGAGAACTTCTTGCGGACGACGACGTGGCTACCCTGCACCAGGCGGACATTGTGCACGTTATTCTGGCCCAGCGCGCCCACGAGCACCTTGTCGACCCAGGGGCCGCTGGCGTTGACGAGCATCCGCGCCTTGACGGTCTCCCGCGTGCCGGAGGCGAGATCCTCGGTTTCCACGTCCCAATGCCCATTTTCGCGCCGGGCCGAGACGACGCGCGTGCCGACGCGAATGTCGGCGCCATGATCGGCGGCGTCGCGGGCGTTCAGAACCACAAGGCGGGCATCGTCGACCCAGCCGTCGGAATACTCGAACGCCTTGGTGAAAAGTTTCTTCAGCGGTTGTCCGGACGGATCGCGACGCATGTCGAGGGTGCGCGTCGCCGGCAGCAGCCTGCGCCCGCCGATGTGGTCATAGAGGAAGAGGCCGAGCCGGATCAGCCAGGCGGGACGGATGCCGCCCTTTTGGTATGGCAGGACGAAACGCAGCGGCCAGATCACGTGCGGCGCCATCGCCCAGAGCACCTCGCGCTCCATCAGCGCCTCGCGCACCAGGCGGAACTCGTAGTGCTCCAGATAGCGCAGGCCGCCGTGGATGAGCTTGGTGGAGGCGGAAGAGGTGCCGGATGCCAGATCCGCCATCTCGGCCAGCACGACGGAGTAGCCACGGCCGGCGGCGTCGCGCGCGATCCCGCAGCCATTGATGCCCCCGCCAATGACAAAAATGTCGCTGACCGCTTCGCCCGCCAAACGCTTTCCCTCCTGTTTTCGCAGGGCACAGATCGGTGCGCTTGCGAAAGTGTGGAGAGTTAAAACGAAAATTTTTCGAATGTCAAACGAATGCAGAAGGAAGATCGGTTCAGCCGCTCGCGTTGCCGGCGGACGTCTCGATCAGGCGCACGTCCTGGCTGGCGCAGATGTCGCGGATGTTGTCGAGCGGGCACCGGTCGGTGATGAAGGTGTGTACCTGCGAAAGGTGGCCGATCCGCACCGGCGCGGTCCGCTCGAACTTCGTCGAATCGGAGACCAGGATGACGTGTCGGGCATTGGCGATGATCGCCTGCGCCACCTTCACTTCGCGATAATCGAAGTCGAGCAGGGCGCCGTCATGATCGATCGCCGACGCGCCGATCACCGCATAGTCCACCTTGAACTGGCGGATGAAATCGACGGTCGCCTCCCCGACGATGCCGCCGTCCGCGCCGCGCACGACGCCGCCGGTGATGACCACCTCAACTGAAGGGAAGCCGCGCAATCTATTGGCAACATTGATGTTGTTGGTGATGACCATCAGTTCCTTGTGGTCGAGCAAGGCCTCGCTGACGGCTTCCGTGGTCGTGCCGATGTTGATGAAGAGGGAGGAATTGTCGGGGATCATCGCCGCGGCTGCCTTGCCGATCGCCTGCTTTTCCGGGGCCGCGATCGATCGGCGTGCCTCGTACTTGACGTTCTCGTTGCCGCTTGGAAACAGCGCGCCCCCATGAATGCGGGTCAGTGCCTTGTTGTCGCACAGATCGTTCAGGTCCTTGCGGATGGTTTGCGGGGTGACGGAGAAGCGGGCGGCGAGGTCTTCCACCAACACCCGGCCTTCCGTCCTTGCAAGGTCCAGGATCTCCGCCTGGCGACCTGTCAAATACATCGATTCCTCCTACGCTTTCGTTTTTGTTCATCATATGCAAAAACGAAACTGCTGCAATTCTCCTGCCGCGCGCAGTTGGTGCGCGCGCGTTTTTTTGTGATACTGGTCATGGTCACGTCCGGGGCCGCAGACCGATTGGGAGATCGCCATGTTTCATCCGGCCTTGTTCAAGGGTGCCAACGTCGTCGTCACCGGTGCCGGGCGGGGCATTGGCCTCGAGGTTGCGCGCCAGTTTCTCGATTGCGGGGCGCACGTGCTGCTACACGGGGGGCGCGAGCCCCTTGCGACCGTGCCGGACTTTCTCGAGGAGGCGCTGGAGGAGGCGCGGGCGCATATCATCCATGCCGATTTCCTGACGCCGCAGGGCGTTGCCGACGTCGCGCGCTATGCCGACAACCTCTTCGAGCATGTCGATGTGCTGGTCAACAATGCGGGCACGATGGTCGGCCGTTTCGCCGCCGACGCCTTGACCGACGAGCAATACCAGACCGTGGTGCGGCTCAACCAGACGTCTGTCGTCGAGATGACCCGGGCGATGCTGCCGGCGCTGCGTCGGGCGACCAAGGCCGCGATCGTCAACACGGTCTCGATCTCGGCGCTGACGGGCGGCAGCCCGGGCTCGGCGGTCTATTCCGCAACCAAGGCCTTCGTCTCGACCTACTCGAAGGCCCTGGCGCGCGAGCTTGCGGCCGATGGCATCCGCGTCAACTGTGTCTCGCCGGGCACGATCGCGACCGACTTCCATGCGCGCTACTCGACGGCGGAGAAGCTGGAGGCGACGCGCAAGTCGATACCTCTGCAGCGTCTCGGAACGGCTCAGGACTGCGCGCCGGCCTATCTGTTTCTCGCCTCGCCGATGCTTTCGGGGTACATTACCGGACAGGTGCTGGAGGTGAACGGCGGCCAACTGATCTGCTGATGCCGGACAGCAACGCTGGCGCGAAAAAGCAGCTGCCGGCCGCGCGCTTCCCCGTTGCGCCATATTTCGCGTGCATCAATCCAGTTCGCACGGCTCGCGCGTCCGGCCGGTTCGATTGCGAGTCAGGAGGGCAGATGAAGCAGTTCATGAAGCCTGAGGCGGATGACATCGCAACCTTCAACCTGTTCTTCGATCAGGCGAAGAAGGCCAGCCGGTTTCTGAAGGCGCTTTCCCACGACACCCGGCTTCTGATCCTGTGCTTGCTGACGGAAGGCGAGAAGGCGGTCGGGGAGATCGAGCTGATCCTCGGCCTGCCGCAGGCGGTCGTCTCGCAACAGCTTGCGCGCCTCCGCCAGGATCAGATCGTTGTCGCCCGTCGCGATGGCCGCCAGGTGTTCTACAGTCTCGCCGACAAGAATGTCGCCGCGATCATGAGTGCGCTCTACGAGGCTTTCTGCCGGCCGTTGATTGCGCGTGAACACGGCGCATGAGCGTTCGCAGGCCTACCTGCGAACGTCGATCACCGCGCGTCCCCGCACCTTGCCTTCGAGAATGGCAGGGCCGAGGGCGGGAAGGTCTGCCAGCCCATACTCGGTGATCATCGCGTCCAGTTTGTCATGCGGCAGGTCGGTGGCAATGCGGCTCCAGGCATCGAGCCGCTCGTCGCGCGGCCGCATCACCGAATCAATGCCCAGCAGGCTGACGCCGCGCAAGATGAAGGGGATGACGGTGAACGAGTGCACCGCCGCGCCGGCTGCAAGCCCGATCGAGGCGACCGCGCCGTCATATTTCACCTGCTTGAGCACTCGCATCAGCATGTCGCCGCCCACGGCGTCGACGGCGCCGGCCCAGCGCTCGGATTCCAGCGCCTTTGCGGACGCCGCCGCCAGTTCGGCGCGGTCGATGATGGTCTCCGCGCCAAGCTCGCGCAGATAGGCGGCCGCCTCGGGCCGGCCCGTGACGGCTGCAACGCGATAACCGAGGCGGGCAAGGATCGCCACGGCGACCGAGCCGACGCCGCCGGCCGCTCCCGTCACCAGGACCTCGCCCTTGGGCGGCGAGAGGCCGGCCTTCTCCAGAGCCATCACCGCGAGCATCGCGGTCAGGCCGGCGGTGCCGATCGCCATCGCCTGGCGCGTCGTGAGCGTATCCGGAAGCGGCACGAGCCAGTCGCCCTTCACCCGGGCGCGGGTGGCATAGCCACCCCACCAGACTTCGCCGACGCGCCAACCGGTCAGCACCACCCTGTCGCCAGGCCGATAGCGCGGGTCGTCGGACGCCTCCACCGTGCCGGCGAAATCGACGCCGGGCACATGCGGGAAGGACCGGACAAGGCCGCCGTGGCCGGTGATACAGAGCCCGTCCTTGTAGTTCAGGGTGGAATATTCGACTGCGACCGTCACGTCACCGTCCGGCAGGCGGTCGTCCTGCAGGTCTTTTACCGACGCCGAGATCGCGCCGTCCTCGGCCTTCTCAACCAGGAGCGCTCTAAAAGTCATTGCAAGTTCCTCCGCCTCTCGTCTTTCTATATCCCGATGGCTGGGTCGTGCCACCGTTCTTTTGTATGAGGCGGGCGGCAACGGAGGGACGGGCGCAGATGATCGACAAGCTGGAGTATTTCATAGCGCTTGCCCGCGAGCGGCATTTCGCCCGGGCGGCGGACGAGCTTGGCATTTCGCAGCCGACGCTTTCGGCGGCCATCCGCCAGCTCGAGGACCAGCTCGGCGTTGTGCTTGTCAATCGCGGCTCCCGCTTCCAGGGGCTGACGCCGGAGGGGCAGCGCGTGCTCGAATGGGCGCGGCGCATCGTCGGCGATGCGCGCACGATGCGCGAGGAAATGCGGGCGGCGCGCAAGGGGCTGTCCGGGCACATCCGCCTTGCCGCCATTCCGACGACGCTGGCGATGGTTCCGCGCATCACGGCGCCCTTCCAGGAGAAGCATCCCGACGTCACCTTTTCCGTGCTCTCCGCCAATTCGCTGCAAATCCTCAGCCTGCTGGAAAACCTGGAGATCGACGCGGGCCTTACTTACCTCGAGAACGAGCCGCTCGGACGCGTGACCAGCGTGCCGCTGCACGCGGAACACTACCACCTGATCACCGCAAAGAACGGGCCGCTGGCCGATCGCGAAAGCGTGACCTGGAAGGAGGTGGCCGACGTTAGGCTTTGTCTATTGACTTCCGACATGCAGAACAGGCGCATCATCAATCGCCATTTCGCCGAGGTCGGCGTGACGGTGCAGCCGACGCTTGAGTCGAACTCGACGATCGTGCTGTTCTCGCATGTCCGTACCGGGCGCTGGTGCAGTATAATGCCTAGAAATGTCGCACTTTCTTTCGGTTTTCATGACGAAATCAAAATCGTTTCGATCGTCGATCCTGCCCCGCACCATCTTGTCGGCCTGGTTGCGACGCATCGTGAGCCATTCACGCCACTGGTGTCGGCTTTGTTGCATGAGGCGCGGATTTTGGCCGAGCGCGAGCTAGATCAATAGAAAAAAACTATCAATTGACGGGATAGCCTTATTGACCCCCTCGGTCTTCCCTGAGAAGCTGTTTCGATAAGGGGTGAGGATCGACAGGGTTCCGGTCTTTCCCTTCGGTTTCAAGGCATTGGGCCCGACTATTTGCTGCATTCACAGGCGGCAGGCCTTTGCCATTCGGGAGGTCTGCGCATGAATCTGCACGTTTCCGGCGACGTCGGGACGAGAACATCGGCCATCATCGGCGCGCTGAAAGGACTCGAGGGTCCGCTGCTGCCGATCCTGCACGAGATCCAGGCCGAATTCGGCTGCGTGCCCCAGGAAAGCCTGCCGGTCATCGCCCGCGAGCTGAACCTGTCGCGCGCCGAGGTGCATGGCGTCGTTACCTTCTATCACGATTTCCGCGAACGCCCCGCCGGCCGGCACGTGCTGAAGCTCTGTCGCGCCGAGGCCTGCCAGTCGATGGGCGCCGATGCGGTCGCCGAACGGGTCAAGGCCCTGCTCGGCATCGATTTTCACCAGACGACGCTCGACGGCGCGGTGACGCTGGAGCCCGTCTACTGTCTCGGCCTCTGTTCCTGCGCGCCGTCGGCGATGCTCGACGGCGAGGTGCATGGACGGCTTGATGCGGCCTCCGCGGCCGAACTCGTCGAGGAGGCACGCCGATGACCGTCAAGATTTATGTTCCCCGGGATACCGCAGCCCTGGCGCTCGGCGCCAACAAGGTCGCCGCCGCAATCGAGCGCGAAGCGCAGGCTCGCGGCCTCGATGTCGCGATCGTCCGCAACGGCTCGCACGGCATGCACTGGCTGGAGCCGCTGGTCGAGGTCGTCGTCGGCGACGAGCGCATCGCCTACGGCCCGGTGAAGGCCACTGATGTGCCATCGCTGTTCGAGGCGGGCTTCGTTACGGGTGGCGCGCATCCGCTCTGTCACGGACCGACGAAGGACATCCCGTTCCTGAAGCAGCAGACGCGGCTGACCTTCGCGCGCTGCGGCCTCACCGATCCGCTCTCGCTCGACGACTACCGTGCCCTGCGCGGCCTGGCCGGCCTCGAAAAGGCGGTCGCCATGGCGCCGGCCGACATCGTCGCGGAAGTGACCGATTCCGGCCTGCGCGGCCGCGGCGGCGCCGGCTTCCCGACCGGCATCAAGTGGAAGACCGTGCTCGAGGCTGCCGGTGACCGCAAATACATCGTCTGCAACGCCGACGAGGGCGACAGCGGCACCTTCGCCGACCGGATGATCATGGAAGGCGATCCCTTCGTGCTGATCGAGGGCATGGCGATCGCCGGGCTTGCGACCGGCGCCACCAAGGGCTTCATCTACACCCGTTCCGAATATCCGCATGCGATCGCCGTCATGAGCGAGGCAATCGAGATCGCCCGCAAGGCCGGGGTCCTCGGTCCGTCGGTGCTCGGCTCGGGCCGCGCCTTCGACATGGAGGTGCGTGTCGGTGCCGGCGCCTATGTCTGCGGCGAGGAGACGTCGCTGCTGAACAGCCTGGAAGGCAAGCGCGGCGTCGTTCGCGCCAAGCCGCCGCTGCCGGCCCACAAGGGCCTGTTCGACTGTCCGACCGTCATCAACAACGTCATCTCGCTCGCTTCCGTTCCGGTCATCCTCGACCGGGGCGCTGCGCACTATCGCGACTTCGGCATGGGCCGGTCGCGCGGCACGATCCCGATCCAGATCGCCGGCAACGTCAAGCACGGTGGCCTTTACGAGACGGCCTTCGGCCTGTCGCTCGGCGAGATCGTCGATCAGATCGCCGGCGGCACGGCGTCGGGACGGCCGGTGAAGGCGGTGCAGGTGGGCGGCCCGCTCGGCGCCTATTTCCCGCGCGCCCTGTTCGACACGCCCTTTGACTACGAGGCCTTCGCCGCGAAGGACGGGCTGATCGGCCACGCCGGCATCGTCGTCTTCGACGACACCGCCGACATGCTGCACCAGGCCCGCTTCGCCATGGAGTTCTGCGCCATCGAGAGCTGCGGCAAGTGCACGCCCTGCCGCATCGGCTCGACGCGCGGCGTCGAGGTGGCGGACAAGATTGCCCGCGGCATCGAGCCGGAGAAGAACCGCGAACTGCTCGCCGACCTCTGCAACACCATGAAGTTCGGCTCGCTCTGCGCGCTCGGCGGCTTCACGCCCTACCCGGTGATGAGCGCCATGACCCATTTTCCGGACGATTTTTCACCCGCACCTGCCGTGCAGGCGGCCGAGTGAGGGAGGAGAGAAGCCAATGAATCTTATCAAGGAAATCGACTTCGGCACGCCCGCCTCCAAGTCGGAAAAGATGGTGACGCTGACGATCGACGGCCGCGAGGTCACCGTTCCGGAAGGCACGTCGATCATGCGCGCCTCGATGGAAGCGGGCATCGAGGTCCCGAAACTCTGCGCCACCGACATGGTCGACGCGTTCGGCTCCTGCCGGCTCTGTCTCGTCGAGATCCAGGGCCGCGCCGGCCTGCCGGCCTCGTGCACGACGCCGGTCGCGCCCGGCCTCGTCGTCTCGACCCAGACGGCTCGGCTGAAGGACGTGCGCCGCGGCGTGATGGAGCTCTATATCTCCGACCACCCGCTAGACTGTCTCACCTGTGCGGCCAACGGCGACTGCGAGCTGCAGGACATGGCGGGCGCTGTCGGCCTGCGCGACGTTCGCTACGGCTATGACGGCGAGAACCACGTCAAGGCCCGCAACGACGGCGCCATCAACATCAAGTGGCAGCCGAAGGACGAATCGAACCCCTATTTCACCTTCGATCCGGCCAAGTGCATCGTCTGCTCGCGCTGCGTGCGCGCCTGCGAGGAAGTCCAGGGCACGTTCGCGCTGACGATCGAGGGCCGGGGCTTCGACAGCCGCGTTTCCGCCGGCATGCACGAGGATTTCGTCTCCTCCGAATGCGTTTCCTGCGGCGCCTGCGTGCAGGCCTGCCCGACGGCGACCCTGCAGGAGAAGTCGGTGATCGAGATCGGCCAACCGGAACATTCGGTCGTCACCACCTGCGCCTATTGCGGCGTCGGCTGCTCGTTCAAGGCGGAGATGCGCGGCGAGGAACTCGTGCGCATGGTGCCGTGGAAGGACGGCCAGGCGAACCGCGGCCATTCCTGCGTCAAGGGCCGTTTCGCCTACGGCTACTCGACCCACAAGGACCGCATCCTCAACCCGATGGTCCGCGAAAAGATCACCGATCCGTGGCGCGAGGTGACATGGGAGGAGGCCTTTGCGCATGTCGCGAGCGAGTTCCGCCGCATCCAGTACCAGTATGGTCGTGATTCGGTCGGCGGCATCACCTCGTCGCGCTGCACCAACGAAGAGACCTATCTGGTCCAGAAGCTGATCCGCGCCGGCTTCGGCAACAACAACGTTGATACCTGCGCCCGTGTCTGCCACTCGCCGACCGGCTACGGCCTCGGCCAGACCTTCGGCACCTCGGCCGGCACGCAGAACTTCGATTCGGTCGAGGAGACGGACGTCGTCATCCTCATCGGCGCCAACCCGACCGACGGCCACCCGGTCTTCGCCTCGCGGCTGAAGAAGCGGTTGCGTCAGGGCGCGAAGCTGATCGTCATCGACCCGCGCCGCATCGACCTCGTCAAGGGGCCGCATATCGAGGCGAGCTACCATCTGCCGCTGAAGCCCGGCACCAACGTCGCCGTCATCACTGCGCTTGCCCATGTCATCGTCACCGAAGGGCTCTTTGACGAAAAGTTCATCCGCGAACGCTGCGATTGGTCGGAATTCGAGGACTGGGCCTCGTTCGTCTCCGAGGAGCGCCACAGCCCGGAAGAAGTGGAGAAACTCTCCGGAGTCCCCGCCGAGATGATCCGCGGCGCCGCACGGCTGTTTGCCACCGGCGGCAACGGCTCGATCTATTACGGTCTCGGCGTCACCGAGCACAGCCAGGGCTCGACCGCCGTCATGGCGATCGCCAACCTTGCCATGGCGACCGGCAATATCGGCCGCCCGGGCGTCGGCGTGAACCCGTTGCGCGGCCAGAACAACGTGCAGGGCTCCTGCGACATGGGCTCGTTCCCGCACGAGTTGCCGGGCTACCGCCACATCTCCGACGATGCCACGCGCGACATCTTCGAGAAGCTCTGGGGCGTGAAGCTCAACGAGGAGCCGGGCCTGCGTATCCCGAACATGCTGGACGCGGCCGTGGAAGGCACGTTCAAGGGCATCTACATCCAGGGCGAGGACATCCTGCAGTCCGATCCGGACACCAAGCACGTCTCCGCCGGGCTGGCGGCGATGGAGTGCGTCGTCGTGCAGGACCTGTTCCTGAACGAGACGGCGAACTACGCGCACGTCTTCCTGCCGGGCTCGACCTTCCTGGAAAAGGACGGCACCTTCACCAACGCTGAGCGCCGCATCAACCGCGTCCGCCGGGTGATGACGCCGCGCAACGGCTATGCCGACTGGGAGGTGACGCAGAAGCTCGCGCAGGCGATGGGTCTTTCCTGGAACTACAAGCACCCGTCCGAGATCATGGACGAGATCGCCGCCACCACGCCGAGCTTCGCGCTGGTCTCCTACGACTATCTCGAAAAGATGGGATCGGTGCAGTGGCCCTGCAACGAGAAGAACCCGCAAGGTTCGCCGATCATGCACGTGAACGGCTTCGTCCGCGGCAAGGGCAAGTTCATCCGCACCGAGTATGTGGCGACCGACGAGAAGACCGGCCCGCGCTTCCCGCTGCTTTTGACCACCGGCCGGATTCTCAGCCAGTACAATGTCGGCGCGCAGACGCGGCGCACCGACAACGTCGTCTGGCATAATGAGGACCGGCTGGAGATCCACCCGCACGACGCCGAGAACCGCGGCATCCGCGACGGCGACTGGGTGCGGCTCGCCAGCCGCGCGGGCGAGACGACGCTGCGGGCGCTGATCACCGATCGGGTGGCGCCGGGCGTGGTCTACACGACCTTCCACCATCCCGACACGCAGGCGAACGTCATCACCACCGACTTCTCCGACTGGGCGACGAACTGCCCGGAATACAAGGTCACAGCCGTGCAGGTCTCGCCCTCTAACGGCCCGTCCGAATGGCAGATCGAGTACGGCGAGCTGGCCCGCCAGTCGCGCCGCATCGCCGGCAAGCTGGAGGCGGCGGAATAGGGTCGGAATGTGCCGATGACGCATTTCAGCACAACCACCAGGGTTCCCGAGTTGGCCCGGCGCGCCGGGCAGCTCGAGGAGGGTGCGCGCACTGTTCCTGAAGAGGTTCCAGTCGCCTTCACCTATCATGGCTCGACCCATGCGGTGATGATGGCGACACCGGCGGATCTTGAGGACTTCGCGGTCGGCTTCAGCCTGACGGAGGGAATCATCGCCGATGCCGACGAGATCGAACTGGTCGAGGCCGTCGCCGAAGAGAAGGGCATCGACCTGCAGATTCGCCTGGCCGACACCCAAAGTGCCGCGCTGACCGCGCGCCGTCGCCATATGGCGGGTCCAGTCGGCTGCGGGCTCTGCGGCATCGAATCGATCGAGCAGGCCGTCCGGGTGACGCCGTCAGTGCGCGCGTCGGCGCTGGCGTTGACGCAGGGCGAGGTCGCCGAAGCGGTGCGTCTTCTAAACGGCCAGCAGCCGCTGCACATGGAGACGCACGCTGTCCATGGCGCCGGCTTTTTCGTTCCCGGTGCGGGGCTGATTGCCGTACGCGAGGACGTGGGTCGACACAACGCGCTCGACAAGCTCGCGGGTGCCGCCGCCCGGGCCGGCTATCGCGGCAGTGCCGGGGCGGTGGTCGTCACCAGTCGGGTGTCCGTCGAAATGGTGCAGAAGACCGCCGTGATCGGCAGCCCCATCATCGTTGCAATCTCGGCGCCCACCGCGCTCGCCATCCGCACGGCCGAGGAAGCGGGCATGACACTGATTGCGCTGGTGCGCGGCGACGAGTTTGAGATCTTCACAGGTACCGAGCGCGTCGTGTCGTCTTCGGACGAAGCCGGCCGCTGGGTCGTCAACAGGTAGGAAACACTTCATGTCGAACGACGCAAAGCTGATCCGCATGGCCAACCAGATCGCAACCTTCTTCCACTCCCAGCCGGGTGAGGAGGGGCCGAAGGGGGTCGCGACCCATATCAACAGGTTCTGGGAGCCGCGCATGCGGCGCCAGTTCTTCGAGATCGTGGAAAACCAGCGCGGCCAAGGCCTCGACCCAATGGTCCTCGATGCCGTGCCGCTGATCCGCCGCCCGCCGGCGCCCGAAGTGGGCAGCAACGCCTCCGGCGGCTGACGTCGGTTCCCTCCCGATTCAGGCCCGGGCCAGCTTCGGGATCAGGAAGCCGGTGCGGCGGCGATAGGCCTCATACTCCGCCGCAAGCGGCGTGGCGGCGAACTTGCTTTCCTCGCCTTTCGCCGCGACCACATAGATGATCACGAAGGCGAGCACCGGAAGGGCGGCCCAGCTGGTCCAGGTGGCGATCGCCCAACCGGTCCAGAAGACGATGTAGGACGTGTAGAACGGGTGCCGCACGAGGCGGTACGGACCGATCGTGACGAGGCTGTCGGGTTTGTCCGGGTCGAAGGCAAAGCGCAGGCGCGCCTTGCGCGAGGCCGATATCGCCCACCAGAAGAGGGCCATGGCTGCAATTTCGAGACCCAGGCCGACCAGTTGTGCGGCAACCGGCTGCTGGCGGCTCCAGACGAGATAGAGAAAGCAGAGTGTCGTCAATGTCACCGCGGCCGATACGACCTTCATGCCGGCCGGCATGCGCGGCGACGAAAAATGTCCGCGCAGCGACCAGGTGTAGAAGCCGACGACGATGACGCTCACGCAGGCAACTGCGATATCCAGTGCTGTTTCCATTCCCTTGCCGGCGCTAAGCCGACCCCTCTCTTGTGCGGTACCGAACCATATCGGCGGTGCGAGGCGGCCGCAATGCGCAACCAGGATATCTGCACCCTGCAATTTGCCGCCTTCCGCTCATTTCTGCCCACACGATCGCGTTATCAGCCTTAGCGTCTCGTTCATCATCGGAGCGTATCCTCGGCAGTCCACGCGCGCAGCCTTCTCACCTGGAACTGGATGATGGTGTTCAACATTCGGACGATCATGACCCGCCACGGGGCTGTGCGCTACAGCGACACGGGTGGATCCGGATTCCCGGTCGTTCTGATCCATGGCTCCAGCTTTTCCCGGCGTGTTTTCGAGAGGCAGTTCGACAGCGGGCTTGCCGGGCGCTGGCGGCTGATCGCCGTTGATCTGCCGGGCCATGGCGATTCGGAAGACGCGCGCGATCCGCGGTCCACCTACACCGTCACTGGCTTCGCCGCCTGCCTCGATGAGATTGCCGAAGCCCTCGACCTGAAACGGCTGGCCGTTTTTGGCTGGTCGCTCGGTGGCCATGCCGCAATCGAGTGGATGAGCCGCAGCACGCGCATTCGCGGGCTGATGCTTTGTGGTGCGCCGCCGATGCCGCGGGGCCTGATCGGCATGTTTCGCGCCTTTCACCCGTCGCGCGACCTTCTTCTCACCTCGAAACAGACCTTCGGCGAACGGGACGCAGCCCGTTTTGCCTCGCTGTGCTTCGGTTCGGAGCCCGCCCCCTATCAGGAACTCGTCCTGCGAACGGACGGTCTGGTGCGATCCGTATTCGCACAGAGCCTTGCGCGCGGGGAGGGCGCCGATCAGCGGCAAGCAGTCGAAACCGCATCGATCCCGATCGCCATCGTGGCCGGCACCGAGGACCCCTTCGTCAGGCTCGGCTATCTTTCCGGACTCCACCTTCCGGGTCACTTTTCCGACGAGCCCATCGTGATCGAGGGAGCCGGGCATGCGCCCTTCTGGGAGCGGCCCGACGTCTTCAACCCCGTCCTCGACCGGTTTCTCGAGGCCGTCGCCATCGATACCACCTCCGCCTGGCAGGCGCACGTGCGCCGTGTGACGGCGCGCGCGAGGGGATAGCATCGCATAATGGTCGCCGGCCTCAGCGTCGGCCAATCCAGCCGGAACCCGTTTGTCCGATGACGACAAAAGCCGCCTGATCGGTCAATCGGGCGGCTTCGTCAGATCAGGTTTGCTTCTTCAGCGTCAGGCTGCCATTTCCTCGACGTCACGCTCCTTGAACATGCGCGCCAGGTTGAGGAAGCAGATCATGCCGTTTTCGTGGGCGATGATGCCCTCGGCATAGACCTTGTCAAAGGAGGTCGTGACTTCCGGAACGGGCTGGATCTGGTCGGCGCGAATGGTGAGGATGTCCGACACGCGATCGACGACGAGGCCGACCACCATGTTGTGCACCTCGGCGACGACGATGGCGCTGCGCTCGTTGGCCTCGGTGCTCTTCATGCCGAGCTTGTGGGCCAGGTCGATGATCGGAATGACGGTGCCGCGCAGGTTCATCACGCCGATGACGTCCGGCGGCGAATGGGGGATCGGCGTCGACGGCGCCCAGCCGCGGATCTCGCGGATCGTGGTCGTCTTGACGCAGAATTCCTGATCATGCAGCCGGAAGGCGATGATCTCTAGGGTTTCCCCGGCGAAGCCGGCCGTCTTGAAAGTCGTCATGGGAGATTCGTGCCTCATCTATCGCGCAATATCGCTTGCAGGCGATGAGGATAGCCGCGTCGAGGTTAAGGATTGCTCAACCGGTGGGCACGCCGACCCGCACTGAGCGGGCCGGCCTCGCGGCAGCGGGGGATCTGGCGGTGTCCGCTGCCGCAGTCAGTCGCGCAGCACGGCTGCGAACTGCTCGACGGCCCAGTCCACCTGGTCCGCGGTGATGACGAGCGGCGGCGCGATGCGGATCGTGTCGCCGTGGGTGTCCTTGGCGAGGATGCCGCGCTCCTTCAGCGCCTCGCAATACTTGCGTGCGCCGCCGGCGGCCGGGTCGAGCTCGACGGCGAGCATCAGGCCGCGCCCGCGCACTTCCTTGATGATGTTGGAGCGGATCTCGGTGAGGCCCTTGTGGAAGCGCTCGCCCATGCGGGCGCCGTTGCCGATCATGTCCTCCTCGGTCAAAACGCGCAGCGCAGCGCGGGCGACGGCGCAGGCGAGCGGATTGCCGCCGAAGGTCGAACCGTGCTGGCCGGGTTTGAGCACGCCGAGCACCTCGCTGTTGGAAAGCACCGCCGAGACCGGATAGAAGCCGCCGGACAGCGCCTTGCCAACCAGCGTCACGTCGGCCTCGATCTTCTCATGCTCCTCGGCGAGCAGCTTGCCGGTGCGCCCGAGGCCGGTCTGGATCTCGTCGAGGATCAGCGTGATGCCGTGCTTGGTGCAAAGCTCGCGCACGGCGGCGAAATAGCCGGCCGGCGGGATCAGCACGCCGGCCTCGCCCTGGATCGGCTCGACCAGGAAGGCGACGGTGTTCTCGGTTAACGCCGCGCGGAAGGCGTCGATGTCACCGAAGGGCACGTGCTTGAAGCCGGGGGCGAACGGGCCAAAACCCTCGCGGGCGTCCGGATCGGTCGAGAAGCCGACGATCCCCATGGTGCGGCCGTGGAAGTTGTTGTTGCAGACGATGATCTCGGCCTTGTCCCGTTCGACGCCCTTGACCTCGTAGCCCCACTTGCGCACCGCCTTGATCGCCGTTTCCACGGCCTCGGCGCCGGAGTTCATCGGCAACACCTTGTGCGAGCCGGTCAGGGATGCGATCTCCTCGTAGAACGGGGCGAGCTGGTCATTGCGGAAGGCGCGCGAGGTGAGCGTCAGCTTCTTCGCCTGCTCGATCATCGCTTCCAGGATCTTCGGGTGGCAATGGCCCTGGTTGACGGCCGAATAGGCAGAAAGGCAGTCGAGATAACGGTTGCCGTCGATATCCCAGACGTAGACACCCTCGCCACGCGACAGCACGACGTCGAGCGGCTTGTAGTTATGGGCGCCGAGGCGGTATTCGGTTTCGATCAGGCTTGCGGTCGTCGGTGTCATCAGTTCCTCCAGATGATCAGGCGCTGCGCGTCGGGCGGTCAAGGACGCGGCGGCCGAATAGGCTTGCGGTCAGTTCGACGAGGATGCGCGCGCTCTTGCCGCGGTCGTCGAGAAACGGGTTCAACTCCACCAGGTCCAGCGAGGCGACGAGGCCGCTGTCGCAGAGCATCTCCATGATCAGGTGCGCCTCACGGAAGGTAGCGCCGCCCGGAACGGTGGTGCCGACGCCGGGTGCGATCTCCGGATCGAGGAAATCGACGTCGAGACTGACATGCAATAGCCCGCCAGCCTGCCTGACCGAGTCGATGATGTCGTGCATGATGTGTGCCATGCCGGTCTCGTCGACGGCGCGCATGTCGTAGACGTTGACGCCGTGCTCGGCGATTTCGACACGCTCGCGCGCGTCGACGGAGCGGATGCCGACCTGGAAGACGTTCTTCGGGTCGACCAGCGGCCGGCCCGCGGCAAGGATCGGCGCGAACTCGGCCTCGCCGCAGAAGAAGGCAACCGGCATGCCGTGCATGTTGCCGGACGGCGAGGTCTCGGGCGAGTTGAAATCGGCATGCGCGTCCAGCCACAGCACGAACAGCGGCTTTCCGACGTCCCTGGCATGGCGCGCCATGCCGGAGACGCTGCCCATCGAGAGCGCGTGATCGCCGCCGAGGATCAGGGGAAACCGTCCAGCACGGGCCGCCTCGTGCACGGCCGCGTCGAGTGCGCGCGTGAAGGCCGCCACTGTCTGCAGGTTGTTGGCGCGCGGATGGTTGGCAAGGTCCCGGGCCGGCAGCGGCTTCAGGTCGCCTTCGTCGACGACGGCGTGGCCGAGCTCGGCGAGCGTGGTGTCGATGCCGGCGATCCTGAGCGCCGTCGGTCCCATGGCGGCGCCGCGACGCCCCGACCCTTCCTCGAGCGGCGCGCCGATCAGCGCGATGGTTTGCTTCTGAGCCGTCATGTCCAATCCCCGCAGAGCGCACGTACTTTGTTTCCGGTCCGGCCGGAATTCGGGGCGATTATTGCCCTTCACCGTGTTGGCAAAAAGGGGGTAAACTGGCACATGGAAGGCCGAAAACAGCATAATGACAAGCAGGTCAGAGCAGAATGATAAGTCTTGACGATCTCGACCACGCCCTCATCAGCGCGCTTCGACACAATGCGCGCACGCCGGTCTCCTCGCTTGCGGCAATAACCGGGACGTCGCGGGCGACGGTGTCGGCGCGCATCGACCGCCTCGTGCAATCGGGCACGATCGCGGCATTCACGATCCGCACCGGGGCGGAACTCAGCGGCAGCGGTGTTCGCGCCATCGTGATGATCGAGGTGCTCGGGAAGATGGCTGACCGCGTGGCCGCGCAACTGCGCGGGCTACCGCAGGTCCGCGCTCTTCACTCGACCAATGGTCGCTGGGACTTCATCGCCGAACTGGAGGACAAGGATCTCGGCACCTTCGATGAAACGCTGCGGCGCATCCGCCTGATCGACGGGATCAACTCGACGGAGACGAACATCCTGTTGAAGACGACCAAGAACGTGCTGGCGTAGCGGCCCCCTTGACGGGGAGCCAATCGCTCGCGCGGCTGAGGAGCGCCCTCAGTATTCCTTCTCATAGAATATCCCGGCGGCGCCGGCCCCGTTGCTGCCGGCTTCGCCGCGCAACTTTACGCCCCTGCCGATGTCCAGGTTGATCGCCGCCTTGCCGCCGCCGGTCTCGGGATCCTGCTTCAACTCCAGATAGGTCCGGTCGTTCAGGTACTTGCCGGCCGAAACCTGGGCCCGTCCTTGGGCGTCGGTGGTGATGTCGAGGTCGTCGATTCCGAGCTTGCTGCGAAGTCCGCTGAGCAGGGACCCCCCACCGCCGCCGGCGAGATCGGCGACCGCGGCTGCGAGCTGGGCAATCTGGAAGGCGGAAAGGTTGTTCATGGAGCGGCCAAAAATCAGGCGCGCCAGGATTTCGTCCTGCGGAAGGGCCGGCGACGAGCTGAAGGTGACCGATGGATTGTTGGCCGGTCCGGCGATGGTGATGTTGATCGTCGTCGCGCTGACGCTGGAGGTGGCGACGAAATTGATCGTCGGGACGAGGCCGCCGGTGAAACCGATATGGCCGCTCGTGAAATCGAGCCGCTTGGCAAGGATTTCCAATCGTCCGCGCAGCAGGTCGAAGCCGCCGGAGACGATCGGGTTGAGTGACGTGCCGCGCAGGGTCAGGCTGCCGCCCAGCTCTGCGTTGATGCCGCGGCCGCGCACGAAAATCCGGCTCGGTGCATCGATCCGCAAGTCCAGCCCGATACCGCGCACCTCTCCGGCTCCGCCGCCCTCGTCGCGAAGCGCTGCCGCCATCGCCTTGACGTCGGCCGGCGCGTTGCGGTGCTTGATGTCGATCTCGGCAAGCGAACCCGGCAGTTGCTGCGGAATGGTAATGTTGGCTCGCCTGATTTCGACACGGCCGCCGAGGACGGGGCCTGCGAGCAACGGTCCCTTGACCGTCACTTCACCGTCGAGGTTGGCTGTCACCAGCCGGCCGTCGACATAGGTGACGTCGTTCAGCTTGATCGACAGATCAGCCGGAAAGTTGGACCCAGGCACGATGCCGACGGAACCGGTCGCGGAGATCTGGCCGCCGGTCGCGACCCGGCCGGTCAACTGCTCGATCACCGCCTGCCTGCCGTCCAGCACCACGCGACCCGTCAGATTCTCGAGCGCGACATTGCGCCTTACATCGACCAATCGGCTGCCCGAGGTGGTTATCGTGCCGGTGATCGCAGGGCTTCTGGCGGGGCCGCGGACGGCGAGGTCAACCGCGGCGTTTCCGCTGAGCGTGAAACCCTGCTGGCCAAGCGGACCCTGCAGCAGTGCGAAGGGCACTGTGCCGGAGAAGGTCAGGTCGAGGGTCATGTTGCCGGTGATCCCGGCATTACCCCCGCCCCCAAAGCTGAGCCCGTTCGGGCCGGTGAGGCTCGTTTGAACCTGCAGGACGTTGTTGGCGAGTCGGCCTTCGGCGGCGATCGTCAGCGGGCCGACGCCGGCTGCCCGCGTTTGGCTCGTCGCCGCATTGCTCCAGGTCAGCGCGTAGTTCGCCTGCGGTGCGGTGGCCGTGCCTCTGACGTTCACCGTACCGCCGATCGTGCCGTCTGCCCCGAGCCCGGCCGAGAAGGTGTTGGCCAGGCTGGCCGGCACGGCATTGATCTTGACGGCGAGGCTGAGGTTTTCACCCGCGGTGCCGTTGACGGCGATGCTGCCGCTGCCGGTGCGGATCGTGAAATCGCTCATGGAGACCGCATTGCCCCGAACTGTCAGGACCGCCGGCCGGTCGAGCCGAACGGCAATCCCCCGCGGGGTGGCCTGGAAGGCGTCGAGCCCGATCGCCATGCCGCTCTGCTGCTGCTCTGCCGAACCTTTGACCGCAAGTGGCGCGCCATCGTAGCGGCCGTCGAGTTCGAACACGGTCTTGGCGCCCCGCTGCGTAAAGTTCAGGGCCACGGCATCCAGCCGGTTGGTGCCGGAGGCAAACGTCTCCGCGCGAACGACGCCGGAGATGGCGAGGGAGCGAAGATCGTCGGTTTTCAGGTCGATCCGCGGCTCGATGACGCGAAACTGGTCCCGCGTGATGCCGGAACCGGAAGCCTGGATCGAGACTGCGGCCTTGCCGTCCACCGTGCTTATGCTGGCCGATCCGGCAAGGTCGCCCTTTGCCTGTTGGCCGGCCATCGCCGCCAGCAGGCCGATGTCGGGGAAGTCAAACTTGACGGAGCCGTCCGGGAGAAAATCCGCATCCAGTTTCAGCGCACCGGTCAGCACGTTCCCGCCGATGCGCGCATCGATCGACGGAACGGATATCTTGCCGTTCTCGGAAACGACGCTGGACTTGACGTTGATCGCCTGGCCACCGATCGCGCCCGTCGCGGTCAGGTTGGCCGACGGGCTGGTCCGGTCTGCCGTGCCGTCGAGGGTCACCACGAGATCGCTCAGCGTGCGGCCTGCGAGTTCGGCGCCGCTTGCCTGCAGTTCGGCCTTGACCCCGAGCGCGGCGAGCGGCCCCGTGGCTGTCGCCTCGAAGGTCGCCCGGCCCTTGGCATCGGCAAGCAGCTTTGCAAGGTCGGGCAGCGTCCCGGATACGCTTGCTTCAAGGCTCTCCCCGGCGAGCTTCGCCGTTCCCTTCGCTGCAATCGTGCCGGAGGCAAGATCGAACGACTGGACGGTGATTGCTGCATCCGCCCCGCGGACGACATCGGCCGTCAGCCGAAGGGGCGCGTCGAAGCGGGCGGACAGCGCAGCCGGTAGCGCGGTTGCGGCAACGCTTGCCTCGACCTTTGCCGCCGCCGAAGCATCTTCCGTCACGAAATGGCCATCGGCTTTGACTTTCAGGCCGGTGCCGTCGATGGCAACGTCGTTGAAGTCGATGCGTTGGGGCGTGACCGCGAGCGATGCCGTTGCGTCGAGCGGCGCCTGGAGCAGCCGGTTGGCGTCGGCGTTCAAAAGGTCGACCATTGCGGCGGTAACGCCCGCTTTGAGATTGCCGCGGCGGTTGATCAGGTCGAAAGCATCGCTCGTGACGACAAGGCCGGCGCCCGACACCGCCCCTTGCGGCGCCTGTGCCGATGCGACGGTTGCCGTTAGCGATAGCGCCGCTGCGTTAAGCTCACCCGATAGCGTCAGCTGGGCGGCCTCGATGCGCGCGATCGCTTCACCGTCTTTCACGGAAATCCGGTACTCCGCCGGGCCGTCTGCCCCGGTGAGGTTTATCGCAAGGCTGCTCTTGTCGGCCGGATTGGCCGAACCGGAAACGGCGATGACGCCGTTTCCGGCCCTGATCGCGAGATTGTCGAAGGAGATGTTGCCGTCGAGAATGGAGATCGAGGCCGCGTCCTTCAGCGACAACGGAATGCCGGCGATCGCGGCATCCAATGCCCGAAGCGCGATGACGGTCGTCGCATCGTGCCGGGCGACATCACCCTTGATCGACAGCGGCGCGGCTTCGTAGCGCCCGGCAACGTCGAAGCCGGTGATGCTTCCCGAATGCCTGAAGGTGAAGACCGGTGCTTCCAGGTCGTTTTCGCCGACACGGGCACGATCGGCGCGCAGCGTGCCCGACACGGCGGCAGACCTGAGGTCCTCGATGGTTGCGTCGAGAACCGGCTTGAAGATTGCCGCGGTGTCGCGGCGGATCTCCGCTCCCGTCGCGGCAACGACCAGAGATCCCTTGCCATTTACGTTGGCAAAGGTCAGCGTGCCAGCGAGATCGCCGGTGGCGCTCTGGCCGGCGAGCGTGGCAAGCGTCGGCAGGTCGGGGAAATCGAAGCGGATCGTGCCATCCGGCATAAAACCTTCGCCCAGCGTCAGCGCGCCGTTCAGCGTGTTGCTGCCCACGACCGCCTCAAGCGTCGGCACCGAAATTCGGCCGGCGTCGGAAACGACACTGGACCGCACGTTGATCGCCTGGCCGTTCATGGAGGCGGTCAAGGTGAAGTCGCCCGCGGCTGCTGTTGCGGAGGCCTTGCCGTTGAGGTCGATCGCAATGTTGTCGAGCGTACGACCCGCAAGCCCCAACTGGGTGGACGTGATCTGCGCCTTTACGCTCGGCCCATTTGCCGGGCCGCTCGCGGTCGCGTCGAAGGCGATCTCGCCGCGGCCGCCCGCGATGAAGGCGCCGGCATCGATCAGCCGCCCGGCAAGCCTAGCCTGCAGGCTGCCATCGCCAAGGCTCGCTTCTCCGGTGGCTTCCGCCACGTTCGACTTGAGCTGAAGGTTCGAGAGCGACAATGCACCACCCGCTCCGATCGCCGCCTCTCCCTTGAGCGCAATCGTTCCCTGCACCCGCGAAGCCATCGCGTCGGGCAGGACGTCCGGCAGCGCGAACAAATTGAAGGTGGCAGTTCCCGTCGATGGTGCCAGTTGATAGCGGCCCGCGATCTGGCCGCCGATGCTGCTGCTTTCGATGGTGACAGGGTCGAAGCTCAGTTGCTCGGGCGAGAAGGCAAGGGCGGCGTTGACCTTCAGCGGCGTGCCGACAAGCCGCTCGAGGCTCGGATCCGCCATGGCCGACCGCTCGGCGATCAGCGTCACGCTCGCATGTCCTGTTTTCGTCGAGACGTTGGTGTCGGCGCTGCTGGCCGTCAGAAGGACCCTCTCGAGCCGTCCCTGCGGCGTTGCTGCGCTGGCAAGGTTCACATTAAGGTTAACGGCGGTTGCCTCAGCGGGGCCCGAGGCGACCAGTTGAAGGCCATAGAGATCGGCTGTGAAATCGCCATTGGCGACCGGCCAGCGGATCGGGATCGGCGTCGCGCTATTGGCCCCTGTCAGCCGGATGTTGAGGGTGTTCTCACCCGTTGTCTGCAGCGAGCCGGCTGCGTTCAGCGACAACGCGCCCGTCGTCACGAGGCCACGCTCGATCTGCAGAAGGTCGCGGCCGTTCGTGGCGGCGGCCACGTCGATTGCCGTCGCGCCGGCGAAGAGCGGCCGCAGGTGCGCGGGCAGCAAAGCCTCGAACGTACCACCGCCCTTGAGGATCACGGTGTGAAGGCCGTTGGTGGACTGGTCGTGGCGCGCGTCGAGGGCGAGGACCTCGCTTCCATCGAGTGCCGCCGTCAGCCGCCCGCTCCATGCGGAAAGCGGCCCGTCGCCGGTCAGTCGCACGGCCACGGCGGGCTCGCCGGGAATGAGCAGCGCGCGGGCGAGCATGCCGCCCGGCGGCTCGGTGATGTCCGCCTTCAACTGGAGTTTGTCGGCAGCGGGATCGAAAACCAGATCCGCCACTGCGGAGATGCCAGGCTGATCCTTCGCCGTCAGGGCAAGGTTCAGCGCTATGCTCTTGCGGTCGAAGCCACCGCTGCCGGAAAGGCGCAGCCGTTGTTCGATGCCCGCCACCTCTTCGGCCAGGCGGATATTCGCAACTTCGATGCTGTCGACTTGCGCCGTGACGGGCAGCGAGAATGCCTTGCCGCCGGAAGCGCTCCCGGGTTTGCTGCCCGACACCGGGCGGCGCGAAACCAGCAGATCGCTTGCCGAGAGGCGCTGTGCATTGAACTGCAGGAAAATCAGATCGAGCGGCGACCAGTCGACGGCAACGGCGCGGATTTCCGCAAAGGTGCCTTCCCGATCGCTGAGGGTGATCGCGTCGGCGCGAAAGCGACCCGTCAACAGGCCGGACGGTGCGGCAATCGCAATTCGGGTGTCGGACTTGGCGGTTGCATCCTCGATAAAGGAGGCGACGAGCCGGGCGCCGGCGTCGGTGAAGCCGACAAATCCGATCGCGCTCACGAAGGCGACAACCACCAGGGCGGCAACGTAGCCCAGGTAGCGAAGCGCCTGCTGCAGGATTTTCAAGAACCGGCTCATGATTCAAGTCCTAAAGCATAACCCCGAAATCCGGAATCGTTTTCCCGAATCGAAGTACGCTGATCCAAAAGGTTCGCGCGCGGCGTCAATCAAAAGGCCTGCCCGACGCCGGCGTAGATTCCGAAAGTATCACCGTCGTCGTAGGGGTTGAGCGGGACTGCGACATCGAGGCGGATCGGACCGAAGGGCGTGGCGTATCGCAGGCCGATGCCGGCGCCGGCGCGGATGTCGCTGAAATCGGGGATCTCGTCGCGCGAAACCGTGCCGGCATCGATGAACGGCACGATGCCGATCTTTTCCGTGACGTTGAACCGAACCTCCGCCGAGGCGAGAACATAGGAGCGGCCGCCGAGGCGCTCGCCCTTGCTGTTCAGCGGTGAAATGTCCTGGAAGCCGTATCCGCGGACCGTGCCGCCGCCGCCGAGATAGAAGCGGCGCGGCGCCGGGATGTCTGGCAGTGTCGGCGCACCGACGATCGTCCCCGCCCCGATCCGGCCCGCCAGCACCACGCGTTCCTCGGCTCCGAGCGCCTGGTAGACCGACCCGGAGGTCTCGAAACTTGAAAAGAACGTGCTGTGGTCGAATTCGTAGGTTGGCTTGGCGTTGATCATTGCCCGATAGCCTGCCGTCGGGTTGAGCTTGTCGTCGCGTGTGTCGCGAATGTATTCGATCGGAACGGCCGCGAGCAGGTAGGTGTTGTCGCCGAATGGATCGTTCACGTCCACCCACCCACCTTCGCCGCCGATGGACAGCGTGTCGCGGTCCGTCAGCTCGAAGATTGCGCCGGCGGCCAATGTCAGGCTCTTTGCATAGTAGGCGTCCGTGTCGGCGATTGCGGCCTTCAGGCTGGCGGTGAAGGTCGATGCGGGCCCAAAGGCGCCAGGCTTGGCAAACAGAAACCCGGCCGTGTAGCCGATATTGTCGAAGCCGCTGCCCTCGCCGATGCCGTTTATCGTCCCCTCGATCCGTAGCGACTCGGCGCGGCCGAACAGGTTGCGGTGACCCCAATAGCCCTGGAGACCGAAGCCATCGATGGTGGAGTATTGCGCGCCGACACCTAAATAGCGCTGCTTGCCTTCCGAGACTTCGATCGTCATCGGCAGCGTGCCGTCGGGGGCGAGTGCCTCGGCCTCGCGGATAGTGACGCTGGAGAACACACCGAGCCGGCGCAGGCGATCGGCCGCTCTGGTCAACTGCTCCGGCGAGTAGGGCTGGCCGGCATTGATGCGCGAATAGTATTTGACGAAGCCAGGGTCGACGCCCTTTGCCCCTGTTACGGCCACATCGCCGACATTGGCGACCGGTCCGCCTTCGGCGGCGATGACGACATCGACGGTGTTCGTCTTGTGGTCGGCGATCGCCGTGCGGTCGGTGAGTTTGGCCAGCGGCCGCCCCTCGGCCTTGAGGTCCGCCACCACCCTCTCGCCGGCCTTGATGATGAGGGTGGAATCCGCCCGGGCGCCGCGGGTCAGGCCATAGTCCGCAGGCGAGCGCCCGGCGGCATCCCCGGAGAAGGCCACGGAATCGAAGGTGAAGGCCGGGCCGGGCCGCACCGTCACCGCCACCGGCACGCTACCGGGAGGAAAATCGGGAATCGGCGGCAAAGAATCGAGCGGAGTGCCGTTGATGCGGATGTCGACCACGCCGCCGTAGCGGGCCTTTTGATAGAGGGTGGCCAGGATTCTGTCGCGATCGTCGCGCGCCTTGATGACGAGGCCGAGATCACCGGAGACCGGCTGGCCTTCGTCCTGCTTCAACAGCGCGCTTGCCTCGATCGCCTTCTTGAGTTCGTCGTCATCGGTGCCGGTTTCGAAGGTCAGGGAATAGTTGACCGGATCGATGACCTCCGCCTCCTCCGCATCGCTCTCGAAGAAGCGCATGCCGAAAATCTTGAAGGCCATGGCGGGCGTGGCGGCGGCAGGCAGAATCGCGAGCGCGATCGCGGCCGCAAGGCTCGTGCCAGCACGCAAGAACGCAGTACTCAATCTCGGCCGGTCGATACGCTGCCGCATCCGCTGTTGTTGCCTTTCCCGTTCCGACGATGGACAGGCTTGTGCCCGTCTCTCCTCAGATTGTGCGGCACTCGCAGTCCGAACGACGGTCTGTCAGGCCACGCAGGCTCGCCTTGAGCCTAGCCCGTTAGCATTTCCCTAAGATTAACGGCGGTTCCAGCCGGTTGGGAAGAAAATTTGCAGTGTAGGGCGGATTTACGCCGCAACCGTTGCATCGATGCAAAAGACCCCGGACGATGCCGGGGTCCCGTGAACCTTGTCGCTGTGCTTCGCTTTGGCTCAGCAATCGTCGATGTAGCGACGGCCATAGCGGTCGCGGTAGTAGCACTGGCCGGGCTGGTCGGCGACATGGCCGATCACCGCGCCGCTGACGCCGCCGATCGCGGCACCCACGGCCGCGCCGCGAACGTCACCGGTGATCGCGCCACCGATGATCGCGCCGGTGGCAGCGCCAATGCCGGCTCCCTTCTCCGTCTTCGTGCAGCTAGCGGCGGCCAGGCCGATGAGCACGAGCGCAATGGCTTTCTTCATGCAAATCTCTCCAAGGTTGTACCGGCGCAGACAAGGCGCCGGCGTCTCGAATGTCCCCAAATCGGCGTGGCCGATTCGCGTTTTGGCAATGTCACAAACGCGAACAATACGGCCGAAAATGGGGAAGTCTATGGGCGCAAAGTATTTTTTTGGTTCGTGAATAAAGGCGTGGCGTCTGCCGTTCTGTCCGGTTCAGCGCAAAAATTTCAGTCAGCCGGCAAAGAAGCGGTTGATCACAGATTGAAAAGGACGAATGATGCGCTGGCTGCAGGGTCGGACGGCGAGGGGGCGCCGCCGACAAGGGGGAGACCGACAAGGGTCTCCCGCTGCGGCGTGGAATTTGCAGGTGTTTCGGTCTTTCGAATTCGCCGCCCAAGCCGATATTCGGATCCGGAATGCCTCGCGGGCGTGAACCACGAGGGAGGAACGAATGACGAAGGTTACGATGACCGTCAACGGCCGGCAGGTCAGCGGTGAGGTGGAGGACCGCACGCTGCTCGTCCACTTCATCCGCGACAAGCTGGGCCTGACCGGGACGCATGTCGGCTGCGACACCTCGCAATGCGGCACCTGCGTCGTGCACATGGACGGCAAGTCGATCAAGAGCTGTTCCACCTTGGCGGTCCAGGCCGCCGGCGCCTCCATTACGACGATCGAAGGTCTCGCCCAGAACGGCGAACTGCATCCGGTGCAGGCAGCCTTCAAGGCCAATCACGGCCTGCAATGCGGCTTCTGCACGCCGGGCATGGTGATGACCGCGGTCGACATGATCAATCGCTACGGCGGCAAGCTGGATGAGAAGACGGTGCGTGAGAACCTGGAAGGCAACATCTGTCGCTGCACGGGCTACCACAACATCGTCAAGGCGATCCTGGCTGCCGCCGAGGAGATGAGCGCCGGTCGACAGGCGGCCGAATAGGGCCGGCGAGTAGGATTAGCCAATAGCCAGATGGGCAAGTCCGATGGTGTTGGCGGCCGGAAAGGGGCGATCTCGCTGAAGCCTCGGCTGCCTCCTGTCGGCTCGACGGATCTCGGGAGGAGATGACTGATGGGTGTCGATGGTATCGGTGCGCGGGTGGCGCGCAAGGAAGACAAGCGGTTCCTGACGGGCAAGGGTCGCTACACGGACGACATGGTCGTGCCGGGCATGAAATATGCAGTGTTCGTGCGCTCGCCGCATGCCCATGCGCGGATCAAAAGCATCGACACGTCGGCTGCGCAGAACATGCCGGGCGTGATCGGCATCCTGAACGGGCAGCAGCTGCTCGCCGACGGGATCGGCAACCTGATCTGCGGCTGGATGATCCACTCCAAGGACGGCAGCCCGATGAAGATGGGCGCCTGGCGGCCGCTCGCCCACGAGACCGTGCGCTATGTCGGCGATGCCGTTGCGGTCGTCATTGCCGACAGCGTCGGCGAGGCGCGCGACGCGGCCGAGCAGGTCGTCGTCGAGTATGAGGAACTGCCGGCGGTGACCGATGCGGTGACGGCATTGCAGCCCGGCCAGCCGCAGATTCATCCGGAGGCGGCCGGCAACCTCATCTACGACTGGGCGCTTGGCACCAGCGAGGCCGACACCGACGCGGCGATCGCCGCGGCCGCCCACGTTACCGAGATGAAGATCGTCAACAACCGGCTGTCGCCGAACCCGATGGAGCCGCGCGCCGCTCTCGGCATCTACGACGGCGCCGAGGATCACTACACCTGCTACACCACCAGCCAGAACCCGCATGTCGCGCGGCTGGTGATGAGCGCCTTCTACAATGTCGCGCCGGAAAACAAGCTGCGCGTGATCGCCCCCGACGTCGGCGGCGGCTTCGGCTCGAAGATCTACATCTATCCCGAGGAGATCGTGTGCCTCTGGGCCTCCAAGCGGACCGGCGTGCCGGTCAAGTGGACGTCGGACCGCACCGAGGCGTTCCTGACGGACGCACACGGCCGCGACCATGTCTCGACCGTGAAGATGGCCTTCGACAAGGACAACCGCATCACCGCGCTCAAGGTCGATACGATTGCCAACTTCGGCGCCTACATGTCGCTGTTCTCCGCGGCGGTGCCGACCTATCTCTATGCGACGCTGCTTTCGGGCCAGTACGCCATCCCCGCGATCCACGCCAACGTCCGGGCGGTCTATACCAACACCGCCCCGGTCGATGCCTATCGCGGCGCCGGGCGGCCGGAGGCCACCTATCTGCTTGAGCGCACGATCGAGACGGCGGCCCGCGAACTCGGCGTCTCGCCGGCGGAACTGCGACGGAAGAACTTCATCCGCTCCTTCCCCTACCAGACGCCGGTGATCATGAACTACGACGCCGGCGACTATGAAGCCTCGCTCGAGGCGGCGATGAAGCAGGCCGATTGGGCCGGCTTCGCGGCGCGCAGGGCCGAGGCCGAAAAGCGCGGCAGGAAGCGCGGCATCGGCATGAGCTGCTACATCGAGGCCTGCGGGATCGCGCCCTCGGCCGCGGTCGGCTCGCTGGGCGCCGGCGTCGGCCTCTGGGAATCGGCCGAGGTGCGGGTGAACGCGGTTGGCACGATCGAGGTGCTGACCGGCTCGCACAGCCACGGCCAGGGGCATGAGACGACCTTCGCCCAGCTCGTCTCCGACCGTTTCGGCGTGCCGATCGACAACGTCTCGATCGTCCATGGCGACACCGACAAGGTGCAGATGGGCATGGGCACCTATGGC
Organism: Mycoplana ramosa; assembly: GCF_041930185.1. Lineage (NCBI taxonomy): Bacteria > Pseudomonadati > Pseudomonadota > Alphaproteobacteria > Hyphomicrobiales > Rhizobiaceae > Mycoplana > Mycoplana ramosa. The sequence continues at coordinate 306,743 of NZ_JBHEEW010000003.1, forward strand.
TCGCGTTCCGGCGCGGTCGGGATGTCGGCGGTCGTCAAGGCGCTCGACAAGGTCGAAGCCAAGGCGAAGAAGATCGCCGCCCACCTGATGGAAGCCGACGAGAGCGATATCGTCATCGAGAACGGCGAGTTGAAGGTCGCCGGGACCGACAAGTCAGTGCCGTGGTTCCAGGTGGCGCTCGCTGCCTACACCGCGCACAACCTGCCCGCCGGCCTGGAGCCGGGGCTGAAGGAGGGCGCCTTCTACGACCCCTCCAACTTCACCTTCCCGGCCGGCTGCTACATCTGCGAGGTCGAGGTCGATCCGGAGACCGGCAAGACCGAGATCATCCAGTTCGTCGCCGCCGACGACTTCGGCAACATCATCAACCCGATGATCGTCGAGGGCCAGGTGCATGGCGGGATCGCGCAAGGGATCGGCCAGGCGCTGCTGGAAAGCGTGCATTACGACCCGGAGACCGGCCAACTGCTGACGGCGAGCTACATGGACTATGCCATGCCGCGCGCCGACGACCTGCCATCCTTCCAGGTCTCGCACCAGAACACCCCCTGCCCGAACAATCCGCTCGGCATCAAGGGCTGCGGCGAGGCCGGCGCGATCGGTTCGCCGCCGGCGCTGATGAACGCCATCACCGACGCGATCGGCAACAACGATCTCACCATGCCCGCCACGCCCCAGAAGGTCTGGGCGGCGGCCCATGCGGCCCATTGAGGGAGTGACAGGATATGTATGCAACGAACTATCATCGCGCATCCTCGGTCGCTGACGCTGTCCGGCTCAAGGGGGCCGCGGACGACGGCAAATATGTCTCCGGGGGGATGACGCTGATTCCGACCATGAAGCAGCGCCTGGCAGCGCCCACCGATCTCATTGATCTCAGGCATGTGCCGGAGATGAAGGGGATCACCGTTTCTGGCGACACGGTTCGCCTCGGCGCTGCCACCACCCACGCCGAGGTTGCTGCGTCCGCCGATCTGAAAGCCGCGTGCCCGGCGCTGGCCCATCTCGCCTCCCTGATCGGCGATCCGCACGTGCGGCACATGGGGACGATAGGCGGTTCGATTGCCAACAACGATCCGGCTGCGGATTATCCGTCCGCCATGGTGGCGCTGGGGGCGACAATCGAGACCGACAGGCGCAAGATTGCGGCTGACGACTTCTTCACCGGCCTGTTCGAGACGGCCCTGGAAGAGGGGGAGATCATCGTCGCCGTCAGTTTCACAAAGCCGGAGAAGGCCGCCTATTGCAAGTTCCCGAACCCGGCTTCGCGCTATGCCATGGCCGGCGTTTTCGTGGCGAAGGGGGGTGGCGGCGTCCGCGTCGGGGTCACCGGTGCGGGTTCCAGCGGGGTGTTCCGGCACGCGGCAATGGAGACGGCCCTGTCCGCCGATTTCTCGCCGGGCGCGCTTGCCGGCGTCACGACGGATGCCTCCGGCATGCTCTCCGACATCCACGGCAGCGCCGAGTACCGGGCGAACCTCGTCAATGTGATGGCAAAGCGTGCCGTTGCGGCGGCCTGATCGCTCACCGCATCCTGCCGGACTGGCCTTGCGGGGCGGCGCGAGCCGCCCCGCAATCGTTCTTGCTTGACATGCATCAAGTTGCGATGGTTTTTGAGCTTGTAGCCTCACTCCGGATGTTTCAAAGGTCGGTGCGGATTTGCCGCAGCGCCTTTGCGTTGCGAGAGGCCCGCCCGAGGTGTAGGCGGAGGCGGCGAAGTGGGTGGCATACTCCGCCCGGATGTGCCGGGAAACCGGTCTGGAGACAGTGATGGACTTTGAGGCTTTCTTCGAAAACGAACTCGGCGGGCTGCATCAGGAAGGCCGCTATCGCGTCTTCGCTGAGCTGGAGCGCCAGAAAGGCAGCTTCCCAAGGGCAACACGGCATACGGATTCGGGTGTGCAGGACGTCACGGTCTGGTGCTCTAACGACTATCTCGGCATGGGGCAGCATCCGACCGTCACCGAGGCGATGAAGCTCGCCATCGACCAGTGTGGCGCCGGTGCTGGCGGCACCCGCAACATTTCCGGCACCAACCACTACCACGTGCTGCTGGAGCGCGAGCTCGCCGACCTGCACGGCAAGGAAGCGGCGCTGCTCTTCACCTCCGGCTACGTCTCCAACTGGGCCGCACTCGGCACGCTCTGTTCCAAGATCCCCGGCATCATCTGTTTTTCCGATGCCGGCAATCATGCCTCTATGATCGAGGGCATCCGCCATTCGAAATGCGAGCGCGTGATCTGGAAGCACAACGACCTGAAGGATCTCGAGGCCAAGCTGGCCGCCGCCGACCCGCAGGCGCCGAAGCTGATCGCCTTCGAATCGGTCTATTCGATGGATGGCGACATCGCCCCGATCAAGGACATCTGCGACCTCGCCGACAAGTACGGCGCCATGACCTATCTCGACGAGGTCCATGCCGTCGGCATGTACGGGCCCCGCGGCGGCGGCATTGCCGAGCGCGAGGGGCTGATGCACCGCCTGACGGTCATCGAAGCCACGCTCGGCAAGGCGTTCGGCGTGATGGGCGGCTACATTGCCGCCTCGACGGCACTTTGCGACTTCATCCGCTCGTTTGCCTCGGGTTTCATCTTCACCACCGCGCTGCCGCCGACGCTCGCCGCCGGCGCGCTCGCGGCAATCCGCCACCTGAAGGAGAGCCAGCAGGAACGCTTCGCCCATCAGGAGCGGGTGCGCCGGCTGCGTGCGCTGCTTGACAAGAACGGCATCCCGCACATGCCGAACCCGAGCCATATCGTTCCGGTGATGGTCGGGGACGCGGCCAAGTGCAAGTGGATCTCCGACCTGCTGCTCGACAATTACGGCATCTACGTCCAGCCGATCAACTATCCGACCGTGCCGAAGAAGACCGAGCGCCTGCGCATAACGCCGACGCCGTTGCACTCGGATGCGGATATCGACCATCTGGTGGGCGCATTGCACGCACTATGGTCGCGTTGTGCGCTGGCTCGTGCCGTCGCCTGACGGGTGGCACTGAAAACGGCAGGAAATCCGATGGCCGCGGCTTACGCGGCCATTTCGATTTTGGTGATCACTTCCCCGGCGCGCCGGCGTGCTTCCTCGTCGACCGCAAAGACATCCGCCATCGACGAGGCGGCGCCCCAGTCCACCATGGCGTCCATCACCACCTCGGCAATATCGGCCATTTGAAGAAAGCCGATGCGCGCATCGACGAAGGCCTGGAACGCGACCTCTTCGGCGGCATTCATCACCGCGCCCTGCAGCCCGCCGCGCGTCAGCGCCGTGCGGGCGAGCCTTAGCGCGGGGAAGCGTGCCTCGTCGGGCGCCTCGAAATCGAGCCGCGAGAGCTTGGCGAAGTCCAGCCGCTCGACATTGAGCACCGGCCGCCGCGGATAGCTCAGCGCATAACCGATCGCCGTGCGCATGTCGGGGCAGCCGAGTTGCGCCAGCACCGATCCATCGCTGTAGCCGACCATTGAGTGGATCACCGATTGCGGATGCACGACCACCTCGATCTGATCGGGCCGGACGTCGAAGAGATGCTTGGCCTCGATCATCTCCAGCGCCTTGTTGAACATCGAGGCGCTGCCGATCGAGATCTTCAGGCCCATCGACCAGTTCGGATGGGCACTGGCGGCCGCTGCCGTCACCCCGGCCATCTGTTCGCGCGACCAGGTGCGGAATGGCCCGCCGGAAGCGGTCAGCACGATGCGCTCGACCGCGTGGCGCTGGTCGGCCTCAAGCGCCTGGAACACGGCACTGTGCTCGCTGTCGACCGGAATCAGGCGGCCGCCGCCGGCGGCGACCGCCTCGACGAACAGATTTCCGGCCGAGACCAGGCATTCCTTGTTGGCGAGCGCAATGTCCGCGCCGCGCTCGGCGGCGGCCAGCGTCGGCGCGAGCCCGGCGGTGCCGACGATCGCCGCCATGACCCAGTCCGACGGCGCGGTCGCTGCTTCCAAGAGGGCATTGCGGCCGGCGCCCACGGCAATGCCGGTGCCGGACAGCGCGCTCTTGAGCTCGTCGTAGCGGCGCTCGTCGGCGGTGACGGCCAGACCCGCGCCGACGGCCTTTGCCTGCCTTGCCAGAAGCTCGATATTCGCGCTGCCGGTGACGGCAACCACCTCGAAGGCGTCACGTCCGCCAAGCTGTTCGATCACATCCAATGTGTTCTTGCCGATCGAACCGGTCGAGCCGAGAATGGTGACGCGGCGCTTGTTCGCCTCGCTGGGTGCCATAATATCTTCCGCGATCATTTTATTGTCTTGATGAGGCTCTACAGCCGATTGCCACGCGCAACAAGCTGTTGATGCGCGCGTTCCTGGACACGTCGGCGTGCACAGGCTTGACGTTTTCAATGGAGCCGCCATAACGTCGCCGCTGGCGAGCAATGGTTCGCCCAGGTGATTTTGGAGGTTGTTCGTGCGGTTGTCGGTAAATGCGCTCGCGGCTTTGTTGCTGTCTGTCGGCTCTGCGTCGAATGGCTTCGCCGCGGATGCGCTGCCGCCGGGGATGAGCGCGACCTGGGTGGTCGAGGACCTCAACGGCAAGGGCGTCATCGATGACCTCCAGACGACGCTGGAAATTCGCACGGACGGATCGTATGGCGGCAATGGTGGCTGCAACACCTACCGCGGCAACCTGAAGTTCGGCAAGGAGGGCGAAGTGACCTTTGCACCGGCCGCAGCGACCCGCAAGATGTGTGCCCCGGCGGTCATGGACCAGGAGCAGAAGTTCTTCGATGCGCTCGGCACGGTCAGGTCGTGGAAGCTCGAAAACGGATTGCTGCACCTCGCCGACAAGGACGGCGGTCATGCGATGCGGCTGGCGATGCTGAAGAACACGACCGACATCGTCCTGCAGGTGCCCAACACCATCACCGTCGATCGCCAGACGGTTGCCTATGATTGTGATGGCGATCTCAAGGTGAAGGCGGACTACATCAATGCCGAGTCCGTCTCACTGGCAATTCTGTCTTTCGGCGACAATTTCGTGATTGCCAGCAACGTGATCTCCGGCTCCGGCGCGCGCTATTCCGGCGGGCAGTTCGAGTGGTGGACAAAGGGGGACGAAGGCACGCTGAAGGATCTCACCAAGGGTGCTGAAGCGCCCGGAATCGCCTGCCACAGGGCTCCCTGATCGCATGAGCATTCACGGAAGCTGACCGCTTCCATGCCCTTCCACGGAGATATCCATGGCCCATTTCCGCGTCGGACAGAAGGTCGTCTGCATCAACGATACCTTCAAGAACGTCTCGATCGACCAGGGGATCCGCAAGGGGCAGATCTACACGGTCCGCTGGGTGGGCCACTACCGGCATTACGTCGACGGCGATTTCTATGGCATCAAGCTGATGGAGCTCTACCGCGGCAACGACGACGGCCCGGAGGGCTATGGCGCGGTTGACATGCCCTTCCGCGCCAGCCGGTTCCGTCCGCTGGTTTCCGACCGCATCAAGAGCATGCTGGGCATCAAGGCGCCGAGCCCGAAGATCGAGGCACGGCCTTCGATCGTGCCGTCGGTCAGGCCGAAGCCGCGCGTGACGACGCCGGAGCGGGAAGAAGAGCAGGTCTGATCCGGCCCCGTCCCGATCGACAGGGGCGGCGGCTTCGCGCGCAGATGGTGATTTATCAGGCTGATCGCGGCTGCGGCGGCGCGTGCCGATCCGGATTCGACGCTCCCGGGCCGGGAACGTCGAACCTTTGGCCAGGCGTCGGCTTCAGACGGCGAAGGCCCGCGCGCGATGGGCGAGCCGTTCACGCACCTCTTCAATCGGATCGCTTTTCGCCGCGAAGGGATGACGTGCCAACTGAAGCAGGGCGTTGAGATGGTCCCGTCCGCGACGCTGCATAATCGGAGCAAAGGGCTTCATCGTCGGTGCCCCGTCCGGAATGTGGCGCGCCAGCTCGGCGAAATTGGAGAACATCTCGTGATTGCCCGCTTCGGCGAGGAATGTCTCCGCTGGGGCGCCTTGGGCAAGGACGACATCATGTCTGTCGAGCAAGATATGAAAATACTCGATCGTGGCCCGGCCCTCTGGGAGGACGGGGGCGATCGTCGTGCCGTTGATGAGGTCCTTCGCCCTGATCAATACACCATCGACCAGCAGCGCATGATAGGCGGAGACGTAGAGGTCGGTATGCGGTGTGCGGTCCTCCAGGGCATGCCTTGCAATCCGGATCGGCACGATATCCCTGTTCCACGACCGGCCGCTTCGTCTGAATGTCTGACGACCGATCCACTTGATCGCCAACGTCTGGCCGGCCGCGGTTCTGACGCAGTCTCCGGGCTTCAGGTCTTCAACTGCGATTTCGCCCGCAGTCGTCAAGATCGCGGTGCCGCGTAAGAAGCACCTGGGGCCGCGACCCCTTCGCCTTGCCCACGCCGCGTTATGTAAAAGTAGTGAAGAAATCCCACCGACCGCAGCGATCTTCGCGCCCGCGGAGACGGTCAGACCCAGGAAATGACGCCGCGCGCGATCAAGTTGCGACGGCCGATGTGGTTCTGTAGACATCGCTCTGCTCCTCGGTTCTGTTGTGTCTGTTCCGGTTAGTAACCGGATCCTGCTCTCCCCCTTTGCTACTGCCTGAGCGTGCAAATTTGCCGTAAATCTTCCGATGGTGATACATGACCGTTCGACTTCCACTATCAGCCAATGGAGGATCACCTAGGCAAAAGGCGTAGGTACTCGCATTTCGGTTGATGTGTCGGATGTTGCTGCAACCTTTGGGGGATTCGGATGTCCGACACTCCCGATCGCGCGGTGATGATGATGATGATGATGACGGGAAAAGGTGCGGTGATAGGGCCCGCAGTGGATGGTGATCCCGGCGCGATTCGAACGCGCGACCCCCAGATTAGGAATCTGGTGCTCTATCCTGCTGAGCTACGGGACCACTGCAGCACCCATACAAAAGCCGGCGCTTGAAGCCAAGTGATTTTGAACGGCGCCGCCGGCATTTTCGGATGCTGAGGCCCTGGCAACCCGACGACAGGCACCGTCCATCACCGGAGGTTAGTCCGCAAGGCGTGCTTCGGCGAGCTTGACCCAATAGCTGACGCCATAGGGGATGGCATCGTCGTTGAAGTCATAGGCCGGGTGGTGGAGGCCCGCCGTATCACCGTTGCCGACGAACACGAAGGCACCTGGGCGCGCAAGCAGCATGTAGGCAAAATCCTCGCCGCCCATCAGCGGATCGAGGGCGCCGTTGACGTTGCTGCCTCCCGCAATTTCGCTCGCCACGGCCAGCGCGTGTCCGGTCTCGGCCTCGTGGTTGACCACCACCGGGTAGTTGCGCTGATAGGTGACGCTGATGTCGGCACCGTTTGCGCTCGCAAGTCCGGCGCAGACCTGACGGATGCGGGTTTCGGCCTCTTCGCGCAGCGCAGGGGCGAGCGTGCGCACCGTTCCGCCCAGCCGCGCCTCCTCGGGAATGACGTTGTGAGCGAAGCCGGCATTGAACTTCGTCACCGAGACGACGAGCGAGGCGACGGGGTCGGTGTTGCGCGACACGAGCGTCTGCAGCATGGTGACGAGCTGCGCGCCGATGACGATCGGATCGATCGTCCGATGGGGCTGGGCGGCATGACCGCCGCGGCCCTTGACGGTGATATCGAACTCGTCGGTTGCGGCCATGATCGGGCCGGGACGCGTGCCGAACTCGCCGACGGGCATGCCCGGCATGTTGTGCATGCCGTAGACCTCGTCGATCCGGAACCGCTCCATCATGCCGTCCTTGACCATCTCTTTGCCGCCGCCGCCGCCCTCTTCGGCCGGCTGGAAGATGACGGCGACGTTGCCGGCGAAATTGCGCGTCTCGGCGAGGTACTTCGCCGCCCCCAGCAGCATCGCCGTGTGCCCGTCGTGACCACAGGCGTGCATCTTGCCCGGCACCGTGGACGCCCAGGGCTTGCCGGTCGTCTCGGTGATCGGCAGGGCATCCATGTCGGCGCGCAGGCCAATGGTCCGGCCCGGCCCTCTGCCCTTGATCAGGCCAACGACGCCGGTGCGCCCGATGCCCGTCACGACCTCGTCCACGCCGAATTCCTTCAACTTCTCGACGACGAAGGCGGCGGTCTTCTCGACGGCGAACATCGTTTCAGGATGCTGATGGATCTGGCGGCGCCAGCCGGCAATTTCATCCTGCAGTTCCGCGGCGCGGTTCAAAATGGGCATTCGCTGTTCCTGTTACCGTTGTGGCCGAAAAACGGCCTTTCTTTAAGCATGGGCTTTGCCATGAGCCTGCCATATAGGCTAAATAGGCGGAGCATTCGAGACAACTCCCGATTTTCCGAGGACTGGCACTTGCAGATTGCTGAACGGTTCATGCGCCGCAAAATGGCATGCATTGGAGCAACGGTGACACTCGCCGCCACCTTGCTGGCGAGCGCGGCGCTGGCAGACACGGGCCCGCGTCTGCTGGTCGATGTCAACACGCTCAAGGTGATCGAGCATCGCGATGCCTTCCGCAAATGGTATCCGGCTTCGCTGACCAAGCTGATGACCGCCTATACGGTCTTTCGGGCCATCAAGGCGGGCGAGATCACGCTTGAGACGCCGGTGGTGATGACGAAGAACGCCGCCGCCGAGCCGCCGAGCAAGATGTACTTCAAGCCCGGCCAGTCCCTGACCCTCGACAGCGCGATCAAGATCATGCTGGTCAAGTCGGCGAACGACGTGTCCGTCGCGATTGCGGAAGCCGTCGGCGGCTCCGAGCAGGCCTTCGTCGACCGGATGAACGCCGAAGCAGCGCGCATCGGCATGACGTCGACACATTTCATCAATCCGAACGGCCTGCCCGGCAAGGGCCAGTACACGACGGCGCGCGATCTGGCCGTGCTCGCCGTGACCTTGAAGCGCGAGTTTCCGCAGTACGCCCCCTATTTTGCGCTCGAAGGCTTCACCACGGGCAAGAAACAATATCCGAACTTCAACATGCTGATCGGCCGGTTTGACGGCGCCGATGGCATGAAGACGGGCTTCATCTGCGCATCGGGCTTCAACCAGGTTTCCTCGGCCACCCGCAACGGCCGCAGCGTCGTGTCGGTCGTCCTGGGCGAGGAGAGCCTCGGTGCGCGCGCCGACGAATCGGCACGCATGTTGCATAAGGGATTGACCGAACGCGGCGGCGGGCCGACGCTCGGCGGGCTTGCCCCCTATGGCGATACCGGCGAGGTCGCCGACATTTCCAAGGAAATCTGCAGCCAGCACGCCGCCAAGGTGCGCAGCGAAGGGCGCGACGAAGCGGGCCGGCAAAAGCTGCTGTCGCCCTATATTCGCGAGATGAACCGGCCGCCGCGGTTCGTCTTTGCCGGCCTGATCTCCGGCAGCACGGCCAAGCCCGGCGCAAACGAGCAGGCGGCGGTCGGCGACGTCGGCGACGCCTCGAACGTCCCGATCCCGGTCCCCCGGCCGACTTTCTGACAGGGAGCGCACATGTCAGCCGCTGATCGCACCGTGCCGGTCACCATCCTGACCGGCTTCCTCGGTGCCGGCAAGACGACCCTGCTGAACCGGCTGCTCAAGCATCCGGAGCTGACCGATACGGCCGTCATCATCAACGAGTTCGGCGAGGTCGGGATCGACCACCTTCTGGTCGAGCGCTCCGGCGACGGCATCATCGAGCTCTCCGACGGCTGCCTGTGCTGCACAATCCGCGGCGAACTGGTTGACACGCTCGCCGATCTGATGGACCGCATGCAGACGGGGCGCATCCGACCGCTGAAACGCGTTGTCGTCGAAACCACCGGTCTGGCGGATCCCGCGCCGGTGATCCAGGCCGTCATCGGTCATCCGGTCATCGCGCACTCGTTCCGGCTTGACGGGGTCGTCACCCTGGTCGATGCGGTGAACGGACTGGCGACGCTTGCGCAGCATCCGGAATCGGTGAAGCAGGTCGCCGTGGCGGACCGTCTCGTCGTGACCAAGGCGGCGCTCGCTGACGCCGGGGCGGTCGACCGGCTGGCGAAGGCGCTGGCGGAACTCAACCCGAGGGCTGCGATCCTTGATGGGAACGATCCTGGCGGAATCGAGCCGTCCGTGCTGGCCTGCGGCCTCTACGACCCGGGCTCGAAGATCGCCGACGTCAGGCGCTGGTTGAGCGACGAGGCGAATGATGCGCACGGCCATCACCACCATCATGCGCATCACCACGCCCACGATAACGCGCACGGCGAAGACGTGTCTTCCCACCCGCACCCCCATGACGTGACCCGTCACAGCGCCTCCATCCGGTCCTACGCGATCGTACACGACCGCCCGATCGATCCGATGGCGCTCGACCTGTTCGTCGATCTCCTGCGTTCCGCCCATGGCGAGAGACTGTTGCGGATGAAAGCGATCGTCGCCTTGTCCGACAACCCGGAGCGCCCGCTGATCCTGCATGGGGTGCAGTCCGTGTTTCATCCGCCGGAGCGGCTTTCCGCCTGGCCGGATCCGTCCGACCGCCGCACGCGCATGGTGCTGATCACAAACGATCTGCCGGAAGAATTCGTGCGCGATCTCTTCGACGCCTTTGTCGGCCAGCCTCGCATCGACCGCCCGGACCGCGCGGCGCTGGAGGACAACCCCCTGGCTGTGCCGGGACTCAGGCTCTGACACCGAAACTTCGGCAGGGCGGCTTGAATCTCGCCCTGCCGGATCGTCAGGCGGTCAGGCGCATGCGCGCGTTCTCAAACGGCAGACCTTCGTCGTCCTGCGCTCGCCGCGAGATCTCCTCAAAACCGAGGCTTTGGTAGAAGCCGACCGCCTGGGTGTTGCCGGTGTAGACCTCCAGGCATAGTTCGCCCTTCAGCCCGAGGGCGTGGGACACCAAAGCCCGGCCCACGCCGAGCCCCTGCTGTTCGGGGGCGACGAACAATCCGCCGATGAACGATCCCAACAGACTGATGAATCCGACCGGTTCTTGCCGGTGGCATGCGACCCAGGTCTCGGCTTTGGGAAGATAGATCGTTTCGACGGCGAGCCGTTGCTCTTTCAAACGCCGCTCACCGATGAACGAATGTGCGCGAAGAGATGCATCGAACCAGATGGTCGAGAGTTTTTCGAGATCCGTCGCCTCTTCATAGGCGCGGATGAAAAGATCCACGTGTTTCATGATTTTCCGTAGAATGGAGTACACAGAATAGCGCCCACGGGACGCCATGCGTCACCGCGTCGAAGCGGTTCTCACTTTGGGCTTCTGCGCATCAATCTCCTTCTGCCGAAGCCCACCTATAGGCGCTGCGGAGAGGAGAGACAAGTCCGGCAACCGTCAGGCGATGCTCGGGGCTACTTCCGGATCAGGAACCGGTGGCCACCCTCGGTCTTTTCGTTGGCTTCGAGCGTATGGCCCTGCTCGCTGCAAAAATGCGGTATGTCGATGACGGCGAGCGGGTCGGTCGTCTCAATCCAGAGCGTGGCTCCAGTTGGAAGCTGTTCCAGCCGCTTCTTCGTCTTCAAGACCGGCAGGGGGCATTTCAGCCCCTTGAGGTCGTAGATCTCGGCCGGGCTGGTGGCGGTGCGGCTCATTGCTTCTTCCAGAACTTCCAGAACGGTGACTTCTGGGTGGCGCTGGCGTCGGCGGTCGTTTCCACGGCAGGTGCCGTCAACGAAGCGCCGTCACCCACGGCGCCGGTATTCTGGGGCGGCTGAGCCTGCTCGGTCGGCTGCTGCCGCTTGGCGGCTGGAGCATTTGCGGCGGCAATATTCGCCTCGGCCGCAGCTTGGCTTTGCTGCGCGGGTTGTGGCGGCGCGGCGGTAACTGTTGCTGCTGCGGCGCTTCCCGCTGTTCCGGCTGCCGCCTTGCTCTGGTTCGACCAGAGCTTCCAGAACGGCTTCCTCGAGACATCGGCATCGGCCTGAGCGGACGCATGGCCGGGGTTGCTCTGAGGCACGGGCACGCCGGTGCCCGCCGTATGCTGGGCAGCCTTCTGTGCGGCAACGTCGTCAGCGAGCTTCTGCAGTTCGGCCGCCTTGCGGGCTTCCTCCTCCTGCCTGGCCTTCTCAGCCATCTCGATCTTGCGCCGGGCTTCTTCTTCGGCCTTCTTCTTCTCGGCCTCGATCTGCCGCACGCTCATCAGCTTGCCTGCATCGATCGAATTGCCGGTCGGCGCATAGGCGAGTTCGCGCCCCTTGCGCTTGTCGGCAACGATCGCCTTGCGCTGGGCTTCCGACGGCTCGAGCCAGACGGTGCCCTCGTACTTCTTCATCGCCTTGGCGTAGTCGGCAGCATAGGTCTTGTTGTAGGCGGTGAGAGCCATCTGGAGCGGGGCCGGCGTCGACATGGCCGGGCATTGCCCGCTGGCGTTGAGGGCGCCCTCCGCAACCTGCTGGTTGAAGACATACTTCTTCTCACACACGCCGATCTCCGGCGGGCGCTTGGTGACATGGAAATGGTCGTAGCCGACCTTCAGCATCTTCCAGAATTCGATGTTCGGATTGTCGCGGTGACGCGCCATGTTCTCCGCCGTCATGCGGAAGGGAAAGGCCTGGAGCTGGATCGTCTTTTGACCACCCTTGAAGGCGTCGCGGGCGAAGGCGAAAATCTCGAGCATCTGTTCGTCGGTCATCGAATAGCAGCCCGAGGACGAACAGGCGCCGTGGATCATCAGGTTGGTGCCGAAGAAGCCGTTAGCCTGATCGTAGCGGTTGGGAAAGCCGGTGTTGATCGCAAGATAATACTGCGAATTCGGGTTCATATGCTGCGGGCCGAGCGGATAAAATCCCTCCGGCGCCTGCCGGTCGCCTTCCTTCTGCTTCGGACCGAGCTTGCCGGACCAGGCGCAGATATTATAGGTCTTGACCAACTGGAAGCGGTTGGACCGGTCGGCCTTCCACACTTCCAGCGTTCCCTCTTCCTTGAAGATGCGGATCATCAACGGCGCATGGCGGTCGATGTTCAGCGAGGCCATCTTGGAGACAACCGGGCCGGAGAGTTCGTACTGCGTCTTGTTGGAAATCTTCTTGACGTCAACGCCGACGCTATCGAGCGTCTCGTTGGTGCAGCCGGCAACGGCCACGGCGAGCAAGGAAACGGCGGCGAGTACCTTGAGGCGCATGCGTCAGTTCCAAAAAATCTGTCTACTTCATCCATACCGGCACGCCGGACACGGAATCATAGGCGTTTATACTTAATCAAGTGTTAGCCTTGAATCCTTCACTCTCGATCTGTGGATACGCTGAGAACACGGGAATATGTCCAAGGTTTGGCCATATTCCCGTCAGCGATGTGAAATCGGTGTATTCCCGCAGCGTTTCCGCTCAGAGTTGCCGGCCGATGTTGAGATAACGCTGACGCCGGTCGCGGCGCAGCTGATCGCCCGGCTTGGCGGCAAGATCGCGCAGCGCATCGGCCACAACGTTGCCGGTCGCCGTGATGACAGCCTCCGGGTCGCGGTGAGCACCACCGATCGGTTCGGGAATGATGCCGTCGATGATTCCAAGCGCCTTCAGATCGTCGGCGGTGATCTTCATGTTGCTCGCGGCTTCCTTGGCCCGGGTGGCATCGCGCCAGAGAATGGAGGCAGCCCCTTCCGGCGAGATCACGCTGTAGATTGCATGCTGCAGCATGTAGACCCGGTCGCCGGTCGCGATCGCGATCGCGCCGCCGGAGCCGCCTTCGCCGAGAACGACGGAAACGATCGGCACACGCACATTGAGGCACATCTCGGTCGAGCGCGCGATCGCCTCGGCCTGACCGCGTTCCTCCGCCCCAATGCCCGGATAGGCGCCGGCGGTGTCGATCAGCGTGATGATCGGCAGGCCGAAACGGTCAGCCATTTCCATGACGCGGATCGCCTTGCGGTATCCTTCCGGACGGGCGCTGCCGAAGTTGTGCTTCAGGCGCGACTTGGTGTCGTTGCCCTTCTCCTGGCCGATGATGGCGACGGACTGGCCGCGGAACCGGCCGAGGCCGGCCTGGATCGCCTCATCCTCGGCGAACTTGCGGTCGCCGGCAAGCGGCGTGAATTCTTCGAATAGTTTTGCCGCGTAGTCGAGAAAATGCGGTCGCTGCGGGTGGCGGGCAACCTGCGTCTTCTGCCACGGCGTCAGCTTCGCATAGATGTCGACCATCGCCTCGCGGGCACGCCCCTCTAGCCGACTCACCTCGTCAGACGTGTCGATGCTCTGGTCCTCTTCGGCGAGCTTGCGCAACTCGTGAATCTTGCCTTCGAGGTCCGAGATGGGTTTTTCGAAGTCGAGGTAATTGTGCATGAGATGCGTTTCCGATCGTTTGCTCCAACTGTCCCGTCGACCTGCCTTTGGAGGCCTGGCGACGGAATGGGGGCTCTATGCCGGCTTTTTTGCCTGTTTGGCAAGGGGGTGATGGTCCTGCACCAGCCGATGCAGGCGCTCTTCTAACACATGCGTGTAGATCTGGGTGGTCGAAATGTCCGAGTGGCCGAGCAGTTCCTGGACGGCGCGCAGGTCGGCACCGTTCTGCAGCAGGTGACTGGCGAAGGCGTGGCGGAGCACGTGCGGCGAAAGCGTCGATGCGCGGATTCCGGCGCGCGACGCCAGCGCCTTGAGGTCGCGCGCGAAGACCTGCCGCGGCAGATAGCCCTCCTTGCTCGTGGAGGGAAAGAGGTAGGGACTTTCCTTGGCGTTCTCCTGGCGCGCTTGCTCTTCGGCAAGAACCGCACCGTAAGTCTGCAGCGCCGCAATGGCGGAGCGCGACAGCGGTACCAGCCGTTCCTTGTTGCCTTTGCCCTTGACGACGAGAAACCTGCCATTCTGCGCCAGGACCGTCGCCGGCAACGAGACAAGCTCACTGACCCGCATGCCGGTCGCATAGAGAAGTTCGATCAGCGCATGCATGCGCAGCCGGTTCAGGTGGTTCGCGCCCGGCGCCCTGGCCTCCTCTTGCGCAAGGGCGATCAAACGGGTGACGTCGTCCACCGAGAGCGTCTTCGGCAGCGCCCGCTGCTTGCGCGGCGCGTCAAGGATTCCGGTTGGATCGTCGCCGCGCAGGCCTTCGGCGTAGAGGAACTTGTAGAACTGGCGAAGCGCGGAAAGCCGACGCGCCTGCGAAGATGCCTTGAACCCCTGACGTGCCAGGTGACCGAGATAGCCGCGAAGATCGTCGGGGCTGGCCTCGGTAAGCTGAACCTGCCGCTCCGTGAGATAGGATCGGGCGTCCTCCAGGTCCCGCTCGTAGGAGGACAGCGTGTTCGCGGCAGCACCACGCTCGGCACTCATCATCTCCAGAAAGGCCTCGATCTGGATCGCCGCGCGGTTGGTCATGGCTGCGGGTTCACCCGTTCGGAAGGGATGCGGATGGTGACGTCCCGCTCGCGCGGCTCCACGAAGGCGACGAGCGCGACCATTGCCCCGTAGATCATGCCGGCGACAACCGCGCAGAAAAACAGGAAACGGAAGAGTGTCGGCATTGCGCGCTCCGTGGGACTGCGGTCCTATATCGCTCCGAGGGACGACAAGCGCAAGACGTCACCGGGCTCAAACACTTGACGCTTCCGATGCTTTTGCAGATACCGAAAACAACAACAACCGGAACTCGCTGATGATCGGCCTGATGGAAACGTCCTCCCCGGAACTCGTGCAGAAGGCGCGGATGGTGCTCGGCAAGCGCAATCTCGTTCTGGTCGGACTGATGGGGGCTGGAAAATCGGCGATCGGGCGGCTGGTGGCCCAGGCGCTGTCGGTGCCGTTCGTCGATTCGGATCATGAAATCGAACGGGTGTCGCGCATGACGATCTCGGACCTCTTCGCCGCTTACGGCGAGGAGGAGTTCCGGGCCCTGGAAGCGCGGGTCATGAAGCGTCTGCTCAAGACCGGGCCGAAGGTCGTCTCCACCGGCGGTGGCGCCTTCATCAATGAGCGCACCCGCAGGCATATCAAGCGCGGCGGCCTGACCGTGTGGCTGAAGGCTGATCTCGACGTGCTCTGGGAGCGGGTCAACAAGCGCGACACCCGGCCGCTGCTGAAGACCGAAAATCCGATGCAGACGCTCGAAAACCTGATGAACGCGCGCTATCCCATCTATGCGGAAGCGGACCTTGCGGTCCATTCGCGCGACGTGAAGAAAGAAGTGGTGGTCGAGGAGGTGCTTGCCGCCATCGCCGCCTGCCCAATCAAGAAGTGATCCGCATGACCAGCCCCGCCACCGCAATTTCCCGCACCGTCCGTGTCGATCTCGGCGATCGCTCCTACGACATCCTTATCGGGCCGGGCCTGATTGCCACTGCCGGCGCAGAGATCAGCGCGCGCCTCAAGGGCCGCCGGGTTGCGGTGGTGACGGACGAGCATGTCGCGCCCATCTATCTCGAGCCCTTCATGGGGTCGCTGGCGCAGAGCGGCATCGAAGCCGTGTCGCAGATCCTGCCGGCCGGCGAGAAGACGAAGAGCTTCGAACACCTGATGACGGTGTGCGACGGCGTGCTTGGCGCGCGCATCGAACGCAACGATGCGGTTGTCGCGCTCGGCGGCGGCGTCATCGGCGATCTTACCGGGTTTGCGGCGGGGATCGTGCGGCGCGGGTCGCGCTTCATCCAGGTGCCGACGTCGCTGCTGGCGCAGGTCGACTCTTCGGTCGGCGGAAAGACCGGCATCAATTCGCGCCACGGCAAGAACCTGATCGGCGTGTTTCACCAGCCGGATCTGGTCCTGGCCGACACCGACGTGCTCGACACGCTTTCGCCGCGCGAGTTCCGGGCAGGCTACGCCGAGGTCGCCAAGTACGGCCTGATCGACAAGCCGGACTTCTTCGCTTGGCTGGAGAGAAATTGGCGCGACATCTTTTCCGGTGGTCCGGCCCGCATCGAGGCGATAGCGACCAGTTGCCAGGCCAAGGCGGACGTGGTGGCCGCGGACGAGCGCGAGAACGGCCTGCGCGCGCTCCTGAATCTTGGTCACACTTTCGGCCATGCGCTGGAGGCGGCGACCGAGTACGACAGCGCCCGTCTCGTCCACGGCGAAGGTGTTTCCATCGGCATGGTGCTGGCGCACCAGTTCTCCGCCCGCATGAACCTGGCCAGCCCCGACGACGCGCGCCGGGTGGAGGCGCATCTGGCCGAAGTCGGCCTGCCGATTTCCATGAATGCCATCCCCGGTGGCTTGCCCTCCGCAGAGGTGCTGATGGACGCGATCGCGCAGGACAAGAAGGTGAAGGCGGGTAAGCTGACCTTCATTCTCACGCGTGGCATCGGCCAGTCTTTCGTTGCCGACGACGTGCCGGCCTCCGAGGTTCTCGCCTTCCTGAAGGAGAAGCAGCCTCGATGAGCACGTGCAACGACATGCTGCGCCGGCTTCTCGGGTTCCTGGGCCTGACGCCTGTTCGGGATGTCGCGCTTCTGCCGCCGCCGGGCGACGGTCGCGTTTCTGCAGAGCTTGCCGCGCGCGAGGCCGCGACGCGGCCCGACCGCTCAGCGGGCATGCTCGACTTCAGCGAACTTGAGGTGTCCGACGTCATGGTGCATCGCACCGCAATGCGCGGCCTCAATGCGGACGAGGCGCCGGAGGCGATCGTCCGGTCGGTCCTCGACAGCCCCTTCACGCGGATGCCGATCTGGCGTGGCTCGACGGACAACATCATCGGTATCGTCCACGCCAAGGAGCTGTTTCGGGCACTTGCCGAGCCGGGGTGCGAGCCGTCAACGGTCGATATCGCCAAGGTCGCCGACAAGCCCTGGTTCGTTCCTGACACGACCAGCCTCAAGGATCAGCTGAACGCCTTCCTGCGCCGCAAGACGCACATGGCCATCGTTGTCGACGAGTATGGTGAGGTCCAGGGCCTCGTGACGCTCGAGGACATTCTGGACGAAATCGTCGGCGACATTTCTGACGAGCACGACATCGACATCCAGGGCGTCAGGCAGGAGGCGGACGGGTCCATCGTCGTGGACGGCAGTGTGCCGATCCGCGATCTCAACCGAGCCCTCGACTGGGCGCTGCCGGACGAAGAGGCGACGACGATTGCCGGCCTGGTCATCCACGAAACGAAATTGATCCCGGAGGAGCGCCAGGCGTTTACGTTCCACGGCAAGCGCTTCATCGTGATGAAGCGGGTCAAGAACCGTATCACCAAGCTGCGCATCCGCCCGGCCAACGGAGCAACGGGGCAGGGGTAACTACCAGCGGACCGGCTCTCCCGGTGCCGCCGTCTCGATTGCCAGCGCGTGAAGGCCGGCGTCGAACTCGTCCTTCACCAGCTCGTTGACCATCCGGTGCCGGGCGACGCGGCTTGCACCGGAAAACTGCGCCGATTCGACGCGAATGCGCATATGCGTCTCGCCCGCGCCGGTGAAGCCGGGCTGGTGCCCCGCATGCATGTGGCTTTCGTTGATCACTTCGAGCCGCTCTGGCGAAAGCGCCTCGGTCAACCTAGATTCAATGCGGGATTTTACTGACATGTGATGCCCTGTACCTGATGCAAAACCTATGGCCCACAGCGCCAAAATGGCCCCAAAAAGCCAGCAACAATCCGCTTTGTCAATTCTTGTTGTGACTCGCCGCGAGTCCCATAATTGCGTCCATGAAACTCGATTCCAAATATTTCGACCGGATCCGGACGCGCCGGCGCGTGGAGCGTCCCGAACCCGTTGCGCCGGCCTGCCAATGGGACGGTTGCGACAAGCCCGGCCTCCACCGCGCGCCGGTCGGCCGCAATGCCGAAGGTCAGTTCTTCCTTTTTTGCTTCGAGCACGTGAAGGACTACAACAAGGGCTACAACTATTTCTCCGGCCTCTCCGATTCAGAGATCGCGCGCTACCAGAAGGAGGCGATCACCGGTCATCGCCCGACCTGGACAATGGGGGTCAACAAGACCGCAAAGGGCGGTCCGGCGCATGGGAACGTGCGTTCGGGCACGGCAGGCGCGCAGCAACGCATCCGCGACCCGTTCGGATTCGTCAACGAGGGGCGGGGACGCGGACCACGGATGGAGCCGCGCGCCAGAAAGCTGAAGACCCTCGAGGCAAGGGCCTTCGACACGCTCGGCCTGCATGCCAATGCCACCGCTGGCGACATCAAGACGGCCTACAAAGCGCTTGTCAAAAAGCACCATCCGGATGCAAATGGCGGAGATAGGGGATCGGAAGAGCGTTTTCGGGCGGTCATCCAAGCATATCAATTGTTAAAGCAAGCCGGGTTCTGCTAGAGCATCCCGGCGGCACCACGATATAGGGCGGATGCGAGCGGCGTCTGCTGCGGAGACATTATGAGCAAGATGGATCTTGATATTTCCAACCTCCCGGACACCACGGTTTCGGTACGGGAGGTTTTCGGCATTGATACGGATATCCGCGTCCCGGCCTATTCGAAGGCGGATGCCTATGTTCCGGATCTCGATCCCGATTACCTGTTCGATCGCCAGACCACGCTCGCTATCCTGGCCGGCTTCGCCCACAACCGCCGCGTCATGGTCTCCGGCTACCACGGCACCGGCAAGTCCACCCACATCGAGCAGGTTGCCGCCCGGCTCAACTGGCCCTGCGTCCGCGTCAACCTCGACAGTCACGTCAGCCGCATCGATCTCGTCGGCAAGGACGCGATCGTCGTCAAGGACGGCATGCAGGTCACCGAATTCAAGGACGGTATCCTGCCCTGGGCCTACCAGCACAATGTCGCTCTCGTTTTCGATGAGTACGACGCCGGCCGCCCGGACGTGATGTTCGTCATCCAGCGCGTGCTGGAATCGTCCGGCCGCCTGACCCTGCTCGACCAGAGCCGCGTCATCCGTCCGCACCCGGCCTTCCGCCTGTTCGCCACCGCCAACACCGTCGGCCTCGGCGACACCACCGGCCTCTACCACGGCACCCAGCAGATCAACCAGGCGCAGATGGACCGCTGGTCGATCGTCACCACGCTGAACTACCTGCCGCACGACAACGAGGTCGACATCGTCGCCGCCAAGGTGAAGTCGCTTTCGGGCAAAAAGGATGGCCGCGAGACGATTTCGCGCATGGTGCGCGTCGCCGACCTGACACGGGCCGCCTTCATCAACGGCGATCTGTCCACCGTCATGAGCCCGCGCACCGTCATTACCTGGGCGGAGAACGCGGAGATCTTCGGCGACATCGCCTTTGCCTTCCGGGTGACCTTCCTCAACAAGTGCGACGAGCTGGAGCGGCCGCTGGTTGCCGAACACTACCAGCGCGCCTTCGGAGTCGAGCTCAAGGAGAGCGCGGCCAATATCGTGCTCGAGGCGACGGCCTGACGGCTGAACAGGTGAGACATGGCTGCTCGCGGTGACAATTCCAGGCCGAGACCCGGCGCCCCGGTCGACGTCGAGCCCTTCCGCAGGGCGCTGACCGGCTGCATCCGTTCGGTCGCCGGCGACGCCGAGGTCGAGGTGGTGTTCGCCAACGAACGGCCGGGCATTGCCGGCGAGCGCATTCGCCTGCCGGACCTTTCCAAGCGCCCGACGCGCGAGGAACTGGCTGTCACCCGCGGGCTCGGTGACTCCATGGCGTTGCGCAAGGCTTGCCACGATGCGCGCATCCACGCCACCATGTCGCCGCCCGGCGCCGACGCGCGCGCCGTCTTCGATGCGGTGGAGCAGGCCCGTGTCGAGGCGATCGGCGCCAACCGCATGAGCGGCATGGCGGCCAACATCAATTCAATGCTGTCGGAAAAATACGCCAGGGCCAATTTTGGCGCGATCACCCGCCAGGCCGATGCTCCGCTCGAAGAAGCGGTGGCGCTGCTGGTCCGCGAAAGGCTCACAGGGCAGAAGCCGCCCGCCTCCGCCGGCAAGGTCCTCGATCTCTGGCGCGAGTTCATCGAGGAGAAGACCGAAGGCGATCTTCCGGATCTTGTCGCCGCGATGAACGACCAGCAGGCTTTCGCCAAGGTGGTCCGCCACATGCTGGCCTCGATGAACGTCGCCGAGGATATCGGCGAGGAGGACACCGAACCGGACGACCAGGAGAGCGAGACCGACGAGGACCAGCCGCGCAGTAACGAGCAGGACGAAAGCGATTCGCAGGAAGAGGCCGGCGATGACGCGGCGCCCGCCGACGAGAACCAGGCGGCTGAGGAGCAAATGGAAGAAGGCGAGATGGACGGCGCGGAGATTTCCGACGACGATCTGGCCGACGAGGAAAACGAGGACAGCGAGACACCCGGCGAGGTCCGCCGTCCGAACATCTTCGGCGACTTGAGCGAGAAGGTCGACTACTCGGTCTTCACCGAAGAGTTCGATGAGACGATTGCCGCCGAAGAGTTGTGCGACGAGGCTGAGCTCGACCGCTTGCGCGCGTTCCTCGACAAGCAACTCGCCCACCTTCAGGGCGCCGTCGGCCGCCTCGCCAACCGCCTGCAACGCCGGCTGATGGCGCAGCAGAACCGGTCCTGGGAATTCGACCTTGAGGAGGGCTACCTGGATTCGGCCCGTCTGCAGCGCATCATCATCGATCCGATGCAGCCGCTTTCCTTCAAGCGCGAGAAGGACACGAACTTCCGCGACACGGTCGTCACGCTGCTGATCGACAACTCCCGCTCGATGCGCGGCCGGCCGATCACGGTCGCGGCCACCTGCGCCGACATCCTGGCGCGCACGCTGGAGCGCTGCGGCGTCAAGGTCGAGATCCTCGGCTTCACCACCAAGGCCTGGAAGGGCGGGCAGTCACGCGAGAAATGGCTGGCCAGCGGCAAGCCGCAGGCACCCGGCCGCCTCAACGACCTGCGCCACATCATTTACAAGTCGGCGGATGCGCCGTGGCGCCGCGCCCGGCGCAATCTCGGCCTGATGATGCGCGAAGGGCTGTTGAAGGAAAACATCGACGGCGAGGCTCTGATCTGGGCGCACAACCGGCTTCTCGGCCGGCCCGAACAGCGCCGCATTCTGATGATGATCTCCGATGGCGCGCCGGTTGACGATTCCACCCTGTCGGTCAATCCCGGCAACTACCTCGAGCGACATCTGCGCGCGGTGATCGAGCAGATCGAGACCCGCTCGCCGGTCGAGCTGCTGGCGATCGGCATCGGCCACGACGTGACGCGTTACTATCGTCGCGCGGTGACGATCGTCGATGCGGACGAGCTTGCCGGCGCCATGACGGAACAGCTCGCGGCGCTCTTCGCCGACGAAACGACAGGCCGCAGACGGCCGGGCGGCCTCCGCCGCGCCGGCTGAACATCAACCGAACCCGGGCGGCTGCGTTCGCTTGGCATGAGTAGCCGATGACGCGATTGTCCGCCCTGTTTGCCCTGGCTCTTGCTTCCGCCGCTGTCGCCGCCCCGAGTTCGGCCACCAGCGTCGCAATGCGGGTGGACAGCCGGATCATCTCGCACTTCGCCGTCGGCTCCAGCGAACGCGCCTTCGGCAAGCTCGAATTCGTCGGCGGCATCACCTTTTCCTCCCCCAACAGGCTGCTCGGCGCCGTTTCCTCCATCCGGTTTCGACCCGATCGGCTGCATTTTGTCGCCGTGCTCGATACCGGCCACTGGTTGACCGGGCGGATCCAGCGCGATGGTGAAGGGGCGCTTTCGGGTCTCTCCGATCTCCACATCACGTCGATGCTGAATTCGGACGGCGAGAGCGGCAATGCGAAGGCAACGATGGATGCGGAGGGTCTGGCGCTGGCCTCGGGCGCCGCGATCGTCAGTTTCGAGCAGCGCCATCGCGTGGACGTCTATCCCGATCCCGGCTTCGAGACGTCCCGCCCGTCCGGTCGCTACCAGATTTCCTATCCGCGGTCCGGCCTTCGCGGCAATCGCGGTTTCGAAACGCTGGTCGTCGCGCCTGCGGAGGGGCCGCTTGCCGGTGCGGCGGTGATCATCGCCGAGCGCAGCCTGGACGAACAGGGAAACCTGCTGGCGGCGATCCTTGACGGGCCGATGAAGGGCACGTTCTCCGTTGTGCGCAACGATCCGTATGACGCCACCGACGGTGCCTTCCTGCCGAACGGAGACCTCCTGCTGCTCGAGCGCCGCTTCCGTCTGTCCGACGGTGCCGGCATGCGCATCCGCCGCATCAGGGGCGCCGACATCCGGCCCGGGGCCGTCGTCGACGGCGAGGTGCTGATCGACGCCGACATGAGCCACCAGATCGACAACATGGAAGGTGTCGACGTGGTGCAGATGCCGGATGGCGACATCCGCATTATCGTCGTTTCCGATGACAACCACTCGATCCTGCAGCGCAACCTCATGCTCGAATTCCGCCTGACCGGCGGCCTTCGGCCCTCCTGACGAAAAGGGCCGCTCCGGTTGCCCCAGGCGGCCTTTGAGGCTTTCAAGTCGGATAGACGTTCATGCCGCGGCCTTCTCCACGCCCGGCATCGGCCTGAGCGTGCTCATCAGCGCGCCGTAGGGGAGCAGCATTACCAGCCCCATCAGCAGCTTCACGCCGAAGTCGGTGAGCGCCCAGGAAACCCAGCGTTGCGTCTCGACGGCGAAAACGCCAAGGATCGGCGCGTTCTCGATCGCAAACGGCTCGTTCGGGCCGAAGATGGCGAAGGCGGGCGCGAAGGCGAGGGAGAAGAAGATCAGGGTGTCGAGTGCGGAGCCGAACAGCGAGCCGACCAGCGGCGCGCGCCACCAGGACTGGCGGCGCAACGTGTTGAAGACGGAGATGTCGAGCAACTGGCCGAACAGGAAGGCGGAGCCGGAGGCGATCGCAATGCGCGGCGAGGCGACGGCGAAGGAGAACAGGACCGCGACGGCAAAGCCGGCGATCACCACCTTGCGCGCCACCCGCGGCCCGAATTGCCGGTTGGTCAGGTCGGTGACGAGGAAGGCGACCGGATAGCTGAAGGCGCCGAAGGTCAGGATGTCGCCGAGGTTGATCCCGAACAGGGTCCAGGGCAGCGGGTACTGAACGAGGATGTTGGAAGCGACGACGACGAGCGTCATCATCAGGACGTAGATCAGGGTAATGCGGTTCGCTTGCATTTTTTTATCCTGGGTGATGCCACCAGTTGGAGACGACGATGTTTCAACGAAACGAGGCCTGTCCGGACGCCCGGCCAAGCCTCGAAGCAATCAGAAAGAATTGCGCTCGATCAGGCGGCGGTCTTCTTGACGATCTGGCGGCGCAGCAGGCGGGCGCGCATCGACAGTTCGTTCTCGTCCGACTTCAGCAGGAAGGCGTCGAGGCCGCCGCGATGCTCGACCGAGCGGAGCGCTGCTGCGGAAACGCGCAGGCGGAAGCGCTGGCCGAGGCTGTCGGAGATGAGCGTGACGTTGCACAGGTTCGGCAGGAACTTGCGCTTGGTCTTGTTGTTGGCATGGCTCACATTGTGGCCCGACTGGACGCCCTTGCCGGTCAATTCGCAACTACGGGACATGGATGCACCTATTCTTCTTTGGGTTCGGACAATACGATTCCGGCGCCGTGTCCGGCCGCAATCCGTCTGGCCTTATTGGAAAAGTCGCGGTTCTATAGTCACCCGAAGCGATGGCGTCAAGCCAAACCTTGCCGCATTCGGGGAAAACGATTGCAAATCGCCGCCGTTTGCGGCCAATAGCCGGACTGGCGCCGCGCATTCCATGTCGCGAGGGATAGCACCGGCGTAGAATTGCCGCAAAGGATTTGTAGTCGACACAGGTCAAGGAGCGCAGGAAAATGAACTGGCGGGCTTGGTTTGCAGCAGCGGCCGTTCCGGCGGTATTGGCGGGGTCCCCCGCTGCCGCGCCGGCTGCCGATATCAGTCACATTACCGACTACAGCATTCGGTTGGCGGGATTTCCGGTCGCGACCGCGAGTTTCCGTTCTGCCTTTGACGGGCGCAGATACACCATCTCCGGTCGGATGGATTCCGCCGGTCTTGCCGAAATTCTCTCCAGCACGCATGGCACGACCTCGGTGTCCGGCACGCTTGCGGACGGCAAGCTGCGGGCAACCAACTATTCCATGTCCTACCGCAGCGGCAAGCGGGCGCGTGCGATTGACGTGGCGTTCCGCAACGGCGACGTGGTCCGGGCATCCGTCCGTCCGGAACGCAAGCGTCAGCCGGAAAACTGGGTGCCGGTCAAAGCGAGCGACATGCGTTCTGTCCTCGATCCGATCTCGGGGTTGATCATTCCGGCCTCGACGAAGGTCTGCCCCAAGACCTTGCCGATCTTCGATGGTGAATCCCGCATGGACATAAAGCTCTTCGACAAAGGCACGCGGCCGTTCTCGACGCGAGGCTTCGAGGGCGAGGTGAAAGTCTGCGGCGTGCGGTTCGTGCCGCGGGCCGGCTATCGCAAGGGGCGCAAGGACGTCGAGTACCTGCGCAAGCTGGCTTCGATGGAGATCTGGTTTGCCAAAGCCGAAGCAGTTGATATGTATGCTCCCGTATTCGTCCGGATTCCGACAGCGCTCGGTCCGGTTACGGTCTCGGCCACCCGTTTTGGCGGCTGATGGCAGCAACGTTTCAAGCGCAGAGGCGGGAAATTGAAGGCGACGCTTATTGGTTTTTCGGCGATTCTGATGTGGTCGCTGCTGGCCTTGTTTACCGCTGCTTCCGGCCAAATGCCGCCGTTCCAGCTGTCCGCGATCTGCTTCCTGATCGGCAGCCTCCCGGGCATCGCTGTGCTTGTGGCCAGGCCGGAACGGCTGAAGCTGCTGCGCCAACCGGCGAAGGTCTGGATCGTCGGCATTGCGGGATTGTTCGGCTATCACTTCCTTTATTTCACGGCGCTGCGGAATGCGCCGGCGGTCGAGGCCGGCCTGATCGCCTATCTGTGGCCGCTGCTGATCGTCGTCGGTTCCGCCATGCTGCCGGGCGAGCGGTTGCGCTGGTATCACGTCGCAGGTGCGTTCGCTGGGCTTGCAGGAACGGTGCTGATCGTCGCCCGCGACGGCGTTGCCTTCGACGGCGCCTACACGCTGGGCTACGGTGCTGCCTTCCTCTGCGCCTTCACCTGGTCGGGCTATTCGCTGCTGACCCGGCGCTTCGAAGCGGTCTCGACGGACGTGGTCACCGGCTTCTGCCTAGTCACGTCGTTGCTGTCCTTCCTTTGCCATCTGGCGCTGGAAACGACCGTTTGGCCTGCGACCGGTTTTGAGTGGTTCGCCGTTTTCGGACTCGGGCTGCTGCCGGTCGGCGCGGCCTTCTACGCCTGGGACTACGGCGTCAAGAACGGGGACATCCAGATCCTCGGTGCCGCGAGCTATGCCGCACCGGTTCTTTCAACGCTGATGCTCGTTATCACCGGGTTCGCTGAGCCGTCGTGGCGGATTGCCTTGGCCTGTGCGCTGGTGACCGGGGGGGCGGTGCTGGCGGCAAGGGACATGATCTTCCGGCGCAAGCCGGGCGCGATTGCCGAGCGGGCCAACGCCTAAAAGGGCCGGCCCCCGGACTCCACCCGTGGGCTCGTTTGCTGCCTATCCGCCCGGCCGCCAATCGGGCGGCGCGAGCTCGAAAGTGTCAAAGGAAAAGCCCGGCGCCACGGTGCAGCCTACGAGGGACCATTCCCCGAGCGGTTCGGCCGATTGCCAGCAGTTGGCAGGCACGACCACCTGCGGTCGCTCGCCCCTTGCCAAATCGGGGCCGAGCACATGATCCTGGCTGGTCATGCCGTCGTTTGATAGCGAGAGTGCGATCGGACCGCCGGCATAGTGGTGCCAGATCTCCGTGGCATCCCGGACCCGGTGCCAATGCGACCGTTCTCCCCGTTCGAGCAGATAGTAGATGCAGGTGGAGTGCCCGCGGGCGCCACCTTCCGGATCGCGAAATGTTTGAACGTACCAGCCGCCTTCAGGGTGGCGCTCCATGCAGAGCGTCGCAATGATCTCCCGCGGTGTCATCAGAAGCGGTCCTTGCGGGCCCGGATCTCGGCGAAGACCTCGGTATCGGTTGCGTTCGGCATGCCGAGAGCTTTGCGGAGGCCGGGATCGGCGGCGCGCAGGAACGGGTTGGTCGCCTTTTCCAGCCCGATGGTCGTGGGTGCCGTGAAGCGCCCTGCAGCGCGCATGCGCTCGATCTCGGCGGCCCGCTCTCTGAGCGTGGCGTTGTCCGGATCGACGGTGAGCGCAAACCGTGCGTTGGAAAGCGTGTATTCATGGCCGAAATATACGACGGTCTCCTCGGGCAGTGCGGCAAGCTTCGACAGCGATTGCCACATCTGCGCCGCGGTCCCCTCGAACAGCCGGCCGCAGCCGAGTGCAAACAACGTGTCCGCGGCAAAGAGCAGCCCGTCGGCCGGCAGGTGGTAACAAACGTGGCCGGCCGTGTGGCCGGGCGTCCCGATCACCTCCACCGGGTGGCCGGCGAAATCGAAACGGTCGCCGTCGTCCACGGTCCGGTCGATACCGGGAATACGATCTGCCTCCGGCGCGGGCCCGATGACCGTTGCGCCGAAGCGCGATTTGAGCGCCGCGTTTGCCGCCACGTGATCGCCGTGGTGGTGGGTGGTGAAGATATGGGTCAGCCGCCAGCCGCGCCGCGCCAGCGCCTCCTCGATCGGTGTTTCCTCCGGCGCGTCGATGCTGGCGGTGGCCCCGGTCGCCGGGTCGTGCAGAAGCACCCCGAAATTGTCGCTCCGGCAGCCAAAGAGTTCGATATCGAGCGGCTTCATTGGTGGTCCCTTTCCCGTGGCATTTCGCGCGCACGGCCGAATGTAGACACCTGGCTCTTGAAGTCCACAAGGCGGTCGCTAACATCTTGTCCATGCACGCAGATATCGTCGACCTCCGCGAATTCTACCATTCCCCCCTCGGCCACCTCGCGGAGAACTCCATCACCATGGCGCTCGCCTCGATCTGGGCCCGGCTGCCGGAAGAGCGTCTCATGGGCCTCGGATACGCCGTGCCCTATCTTGAGCGGTTTCGCGCGGATACCGAGCGCACCTTCGCATTCATGCCGGCCGGGCAGGGGGCCGTGAACTGGCCCGTTGGCGAAGCCTCTGCCACGGCCCTGGTGTTCGACGAGGAATTGCCGTTACCCGACTCATCCATCGACCGCGTCCTGATGGTGCACGCGCTGGAATTCGCCGAGAATCCGCGCGAGACGATGAAGGAGCTCTGGCGCGTGCTTGCGCCCGGCGGACGGCTGGTGATCGTCGTGCCGAACCGGCGGGGTGTCTGGGCACGCATGGAGCATACGCCCTTCGGCTCGGGGCGCCCCTATTCGCGTGGTCAGCTCACCCACCTGTTGCGCGAAACCAACTTCACGCCCGGCGCCAGCGCCGAGGCGCTGTTCTTTCCGCCGTCGAAGCATCGCAGCGTCCAGAAGCTGCGCAGCGCATTCGAGCGGCTTGGACGCTGGCTGTGGCCGATGTTTTCCGGCGTGCTCGTGGTGGAAGCACAAAAGCGCCTTTATCAGGGGTTGCCGGTGGCCGTGCGCGCCTCGCGTCGCGTCTTCGTGCCGGTGCTTGCGCCCTCCGGCGTGCCGAGCACGCGCTCAGGGGTCAGTTATCGCCCTCTCGACAATCGTCCGTCACGCCGGTAATGGCTGGCGCAGCCATTCCGGCCGAAGACGCCTGGGCGGTGGAGGGGTATCGGGCGCGCACGCGTCCCTGTGCAAAGAGGCGGCAGCATGTCGGAGCAACAGTTTGACAGGATCGCGCTGATCGGTATCGGCCTCATCGGCTCGTCGATCGCGCGCGCGGTCAAGGAAAAGGGGCTTGCAGGCTCCGTCGCGATCGCGACCCGAAGCGCGGAGACGCTGCAGCGGGCGCGCGAATTGGAACTCGGCACCGACTACTATCTCGACAGCGCCGAGGCCGTGCGTGACGCTGATCTCGTCATCGTTTCTGTGCCCGTCGGCGCCTCCGGCAGCGTGGCCCAGGAGATCGCGCCGAACCTGAAACAGGGCGCGATCGTCACCGATGTCGGCTCCACCAAGGGGTCCGTCGTCGCGCAGATGCTGCCCCACATCCCGAAAGGGGTGCATTTCATTCCGGGCCACCCGCTCGCCGGTACGGAGCATTCCGGTCCCGATGCCGGCTTCGCCGAGTTGTTTCGCGGGCGCTGGTGCATCCTGACCCCGGTTCACGGCACCGACAAGGCGGCCAAGAAGCGCCTCGCGACCTTTTGGGAGACGCTCGGCTCCAAGGTGGACGAAATGGACACCGAGCACCACGACAAGGTGCTGGCTATTGTTTCCCACCTGCCGCACATCATCGCCTACAACATCGTCGGCACCGCCGACGATCTGGAAACGGTGACCGAATCCGAAGTGATCAAGTATTCAGCGTCGGGGTTTCGCGATTTCACCCGTCTCGCCGCCTCCGATCCGACCATGTGGCGCGACGTCTGCCTGCACAACAAGGACGCAATCCTCGAAATGCTGGCGCGTTTCTCGGAAGACCTCGCCTATCTGCAACGCGCGATCCGCTGGGGGGATGGAGAGAAACTGTTCGACCTCTTCACGCGGACCCGCGCCATCCGCCGCTCGATCATCGATGCGGGACAGGATACGGCGGCGGCGAACTTCGGTCGACCCGGTGCGACGCCGCCAGACTAGAGGCGGTTCCCGGATCTGCGCTCGGCAGCAGCCTCAGAGAGGCCCGATGGCGGCGATCGGGATGATGCCGAGATAGAGAATGCCGTCCTTTGCCCGGAGCTTCACCCGGGCATCGTCGCGGCCCCCCGAAAGACCCCGGATCGTGCTGGCAACGCTTGTGGCCGTCTCGGCGACTTCCGGAAACGCCTCCGCGACAATGTCGCGGACCGTGTCGATGCCGTCGATCTGCAGCTCGAACTTGCCGGAGAGAAGCCCCTCGGCGCTGATCTCATAGGAGCCGGAAAGGACGGCCGCATTTCCGTTGCCGAAGTCGAGGCCGAGCCGGCGCAGATCGCCCCGCGTATCACGTGGCGCATTGATCGGCACGCCGTCCTGCAGCCAGCCGGCCGCGTCGGCAACCGTCACGTCGGCAACCGTCACGTCGGCCGTCACGTCGACCTTCGGGACGCGAGTGTCGGACACGGTCAGCTCGAGCCCGTCCACCGACAGGGCCGCATCGAGGGCAGTCCCGTTCGCACGCGTGTGGATCTCGCCATGGCTGGCGGTAAAGCCGAGCTTTACGTCGCGCATGCCCGCGACAAAGGTCCCCTTCAGGGCATCATAGGCAATCGATGCGCGATCCAGGCCGCCGAAGCCTGCTACCCCGCTGGCATGCAGGAGGTTCCAATCGGCCGTCACCACGATGTCAGGCGAGACGCGGACAACGGCGGGACCGTCGAGTTCGACAATCGCATGGCCGGGGTTGTATACTTGGGCCGCCGATCGAAGGGCGCCGAAGCTCGCCGATGTCCCCGTGCGCTTGTCGTCGATGCCGATGGCATCACAATAGACGCCGATGCGGAAGGGATAGCCCTTCACGTCGAGGCCGGTGCAGGCGACCGAGACGGACGAATCCGAAAGCCGTTCACGCACGAGGGTCTTGAGCCGGTCGGCGCCGAAGAACCACGCCCCGCTATAGAGTCCCGCGAACACGATGATGCCGAGGCCGAGGAGCCAGAACTTGCGGCTGGTGCCGCGCGGGGTGGCGTCGTTTGCCGATGTCATCATGGTCTCCGTTTTGACGGAAGAAAATTGATTTGCATAGCTTGTGCTGATGCCGGCAAAGAGCCATCAATTGCGGCGGCTTTCAGGTAGATACGGTATCGCGCGGTGGACAGAAACGATTTTTGGGTCTTCGGCTACGGTTCGCTGATGTGGAATCCTGGCTTCGAAGTCGAGGAGAGCCGGCCTGCGCGCCTCCATGGCTTTCGTCGGGCGCTCTGCGTTCGTTCCTGGGTGCATCGGGGCACGCCGGACCAGCCGGGTCTTGTCCTTGGCCTCGACCGGGGGGGATCCTGCTGGGGGATGGCCTTTCGTGTCGCGCCGGAGCGCCGGAACGCCGTCCTTGACTATTTGCGGGAGCGGGAACTCGTCACCCACGTCTACAAGGAGCGCACGCTGCCTGTCACCCTCCTGGATGGGGTCCGCGCACCGGCGCTCGCCTATGTGATCGACCGCGCCCATCATCAATACGCCGGCGCCCTTTCGGTCGAGGAGGCTGCTGTCACCGTCAGCACGGCAAGGGGCAAGTCCGGGCCGAACACCGAATACGTCGCCAACACGCTCGCCCATCTGCGGGAGATGGGCATACGCGACCACTGGCTGGAGGAGGTCGGCCGCACAGTCGAGCGGCTGACGTGCGGTGGCTGACGATCCCGGTCAGATGCTTCGCGCACGCAACTCGGCGATCCTCGTCGCGGCGGTGGGTTGCAGAGGCACGTGCGGATTGGCTTCGACCGTTTCAAGCAGCAGCTTGTCGCTGGCAGTCTCCATGACGTCGACCAGATGGGCGAGGAAATCGTCCGGGTCCATGCCGGCCGGGATCGGCGGCAGGATGCGCACCTTGAAATGACCGGGATAGCGGAGGAATTTGCGCCGCGGCCAGAACAGGCCGGGGTGCATGACGACGGGCAGCACCGGCACTTGCAGATCGCGATAGAGGCGGGCGATACCGTATTTGTACTCCGGCGGCGCGCCGGGCGGCCGGCGGGTACCCTCGGGATAGATGATCAGTTGGCGTCCGGACTTCATCTCGGCCTTTGCGCGCTCCATTACCGCAGCCATGACCCGGCCGCGCGCGCCGCGGTCGACCGGCACCATTCGCTGTTTCAGGATGTACCAGCCGAAAAGCGGGATCCAGGTCAGTTCCCGCTTGAGGATATAGAAGGGGTCGTCCTGCCAGGGCAGCAGCGCATAGGTGTCCCAGAGCGACTGATGCTTCGGCGCGAAGATGTAGCCCTGCCCCTTGGGGATGTTCTCCAGGCCCTCGATCTCGAAAGTGGTGCCCACGATCTTATCAAACAGCCAATGATTGCTGCGAGCCCAGTTCTTGGGAATCATCATGGCCTTCTTGCGCGGCAGCAGGAAATAGGCCGGCGACAGCACGATCATCTGCCCGATCAGGTTGATATAGAAGGCCAGGTTGAACAGTATGGAACGCACGACGATCATGAGCCGGAATGTCTCCCCGCGCGTCCGGCCGGACGCGCCGCACAGCAATCTGCAAAAGGTGTGCCTGCCTACACGATAATTCGAGCGGCGGAAACCGGCTATCAGTCGAGCGACCTCCAGTCGGGCAGAAAGTGCTCCCGTGGAACCAGTTCGGTTGCCGACTGACGCCTTGTCGGGACGGTGATCGACCGATGCCGTTGTCAGCGGTTTTGATGGCCCGGATCGACCTATCCAGGTGTCCTTCGGCCATGCTGGCAGGCCGGGTCGGCTGGTAAAGGTGGGCCAGGTTCTGTATACTGTATGTATATCGTGTAAAATCAATGATTTGATGCGGTCTCACGGATGTCCGTCGATACAGGAGACATGGAATTGAACTTGCAGGACGCGCGCGACGAGGTTGTCCTTTCGGTCGAAGGGGTGATCGACCTCGCCATGAAGGTTCTGACGCAGGATGGGCTGTCCCCCGCCCAGGCGCAACCATTGGCCCGCGCGATGGCCTGGGCCGAGCGGGATGACTGCCGGTCACACGGACTGCAGCGGCTGCCGGGCTGTTTGGACACCATGCGCCATCCGCGGTTCAACAGGAATGCGGATCCGATACCCGAGGAGGTCTCCGCTGCGGTGACCAGGATCGACGCCGACTTCGGCTATTCCCTGCTCGCATTCGAGCGCGGACTGGAGATGCTGGTTCCAAAGGCCAAGGCTATGGGCGTTTCCATTCTGGCCATCAACAACTGCTTTCATTCAACCGCCCTGTGGCCGGAAATCGAGGCGATTACCGCGCACGGTCTGGCGGCTCTGATCATGAATCCCAGCCACAGCTGGGTTGCGCCGGCGGGCGGCACCGCCCCGATCCTTGGGACCAACCCGATCGCATTCGGTTGGCCACGCAAGGATCATCCCCCCTACGTGTTCGATTTCGCCACGAGCGCAGCCGCCCGGGCGGAGATCGCTCGCCATCGCAAGGAGAACAAGCCGATACCAGTGGGGTGGGGGGTCGATTCCGAGGGCAGGCCGACCACCGATCCGGCGGCCGTGCTGTCCGGTGCGATGCTGACGTTCGGAGGACACAAGGGCTCGGCCCTCGCCACCATGGTGGAGTTGCTGGCGGGCCCGCTGATCGGGGGACCGACGAGCTTGCAGTCGATGGCCTTCGATGCGGGCGCCAAGGCAGCGCCCTGTCATGCCGAGCTCGTCATCGCCTTCAACCCGGCCCTGCTGGGAGGCGAGACCGTCGAGCACAATCACGCGGCGGCGGAGGCGCTCTTCGCCGCGTTTGGAGTTCAAGGGGCAAGGCTGCCGTCTGAAAGGCGGTATCGCGCGCGGCAGCGAAGCGTAACTGAGGGCATCAGGGTCGACCGGGAGCTCTACGATCGCATCCTCTCCCTCGTTGCCGGGTGACTACCCCGACCATGCGGCCAAGTGCGCAGCGGCCGGCTTCGTGCGCCGGCCGGCTACCTCAAGGCGGCACGCGCCGCCTCGTCGCCGCGCAGCCCGCTTGCGGTTCCGGCACCGATCACATCGCGCAGCATGGCGACGGAGTATTTCACGTATTCCGACAGGATCGTCTTGACGACCAACGGCTGGCCGAGCCAGTTGCCGTTTTTCAGGTCGGAGTTGATGACCGGATAGGAAAGAAATTCGGTTCTCGTGTCGCTGCGGCGCAGCTCGAGCAGGCTGCGAGGCATGTGGTAGTTGTTGGTGACGACCAGCACCGTGCGGTAACCGTGGTCGCTGATCCAACGGGCCGTCTCGTTGGCGTTGCCGATCGTGTCCAGCGCATCATGGCCGATGTCGACGCAACATTCGAACAGTCGCGACGAGCTCTGCGTGAAACGGCGGATCTGATTGCCGCTGGTCGTCGGGTTGACGCCAGAGATCAGAAGCCGCTCTCCCGCGCCCTGTCTCAGCAGTTCGAGTGCCTGGTCGATGCGCTGAAAGCCGCCTGTCAGCACAACGATCGCGTCTGCCTTCGGATGCCGTGGTGTTTCCAGCGACGCGACGGTTTCGGCGAAATACAAAAATCCGGCAAGCAGAACGGCGCAGAACAACAGCATCAGACCGAGAAACAGATGCACAAAACGACGAATCGGGCGGACCCGCCAGCGTCGTGCTGGTGGCTGCCGGTCCTCCACTATCGCCTTTCTCGACTCTTCCATTGCGGCCATGATTCTCTCTCATAGCTGTCGATTGCGGCAAGCACGAGTCGGCTGCCTCAGATTAGCGCGGCTTTCCGCGCGAAGCGCAGAACGGTCTTTCAGGCACGCTTGCCGCATGTTGTGCTCTGTTTTTGTACGACTTTCTCCCAAACGGATCGAGGTTTGCGGCAGGCCATGCTTCAGCTGCTCGGCAAACCGTCGGTTCTAGCCGGGTCTGAGCGGATGCGGTCGATCTCGAAAATCGTGCGCATCACGGTGAAACGTGCCGTCAGCGTCGTCAAAAGGGCGATGATGAGCATCGTCGCGGCGATGCCGAGGTATCCGCTGAGGCCGACGGAAAAGGTGCCGAACAATGCCGTCGCCTGGTCGCTCTCGGGCGTCGCGAGCGAACTGCTCTGCCAGTAGCCGGCGATGGCAAAGACGAGGGCGGCCAGCGCGCCGCCGGCAAACGAACCCTTCAGGCTGATCTTGAGGAAATGCTTCTGGAACTCGCTGGCCACGAAGCCCGCCTCGGCGCCGACGAAGTGCAGCACCTCGATGATATGACGGTTGCCGGACAGCGCGCCGCGCGTCGCGAAGATCACCGTCAGCACCATGGCGGTAAAGACGAGAACCAGGACGGCGGTCCCGATCCAGGCGGTTGTTTCCGCCATGGCGACGAGCCGGTTCACCCAGGTGCGGTGATCGTCGAGGAAAGCCTGCGGGATGGTCTCGGTCAGGGCCTGCCGCATGGCGGCGAAATCGGGCGGGTTGCGCTCGTCGATGGTGATGATGACCAGGCGAGGGACCGGCAGTTCGTCGAGATCGAGGCCTTCGCCGAGCCAGGGCTCCAGCAGCCTTGCAGTTGCTGCGCGGTCGACGATCTGGCCGTCCTTAGTGCCGGTGAAGGTGAGGGCGAGATCGCGCGCATCGCGCAAGGCCGCCTCCATGTCGAGCTTGTCGTCCGGCTTGATCTGGATGGTGATCTCGCGCGAGATCTGGCTCTGCCAGCTTGCCGCCGTCG
The DNA here is from genome assembly GCF_041930185.1 of Mycoplana ramosa. Classification (NCBI taxonomy): domain Bacteria; kingdom Pseudomonadati; phylum Pseudomonadota; class Alphaproteobacteria; order Hyphomicrobiales; family Rhizobiaceae; genus Mycoplana; species Mycoplana ramosa. The sequence goes on from NZ_JBHEEW010000003.1 coordinate 341,711, forward strand.
CCCGCACCATGCTCACGGCGCCGTAGGTCAGGCAGGCCAGGAAGGCCATGATGGCGATGACGCACATCAGCGCGTTGCCGGAAACGTTGGCCTCCGGCACGATCGGTGCGGTTGGTCGGACCTGCATCTCCGAGCGCTTTTGCGGGGCGCGTTCGGCCGCATTGTGCGGGGTGGGCTCACTCATAGATGTCGAGCCGACCGTGAGAGAGGATCATGCGTCGCGCCTCGACCTGGTCCATCAGCGACAGATCGTGCGTGGCGATGACGACTGCCGTGCCGAGCCGGTTCAGTTCGAGAAACAGGCTGAGCAGCCGTCGCGCCATGGGCGGATCGACGTTGCCGGTCGGTTCGTCCGCCAGCAGCAGCTCTGGTCGGTCGATGAGGGCGCGCGCGATCGCCGCGCGCTGCTTTTCGCCGCCAGACAGGACCGGGGGCAGCACGTTGATGCGCTCTCCAAGCCCCACCCATTTCAGCAGCTCCAGCACGTCGGCGCGATAGGAGGACTCCTCCTTGCCGCGCACTCGCAGCGGCAGGGCGACATTCTCATAGGTCGTCAGGTGGTCGAGCAGGCGGAAATCCTGGAAGACGATGCCAATTCGCCGCCGGAGCATAGGCAACTCGTCGCGCGGGATGGTGGCGATGTCCCGGTCGAACGTGCGCACAAGGCCGCGGGTGGGCTGCAGGGAGAGGAACAGCAGGCGCAACAGCGTCGACTTACCTGCCCCGGAGGGCCCGGTCAGGAACTGGAAGGATCGGTACGGGATGTCGAAGGTAAGGTCGCGGAGGATTTCCGGACCCATTCCGTAGCGCAAACCGACATTCTCGAACTGTATCAAAGGGGTAATCCGGTTCTCGTCTGTGCGCGGCGCGCGTGTCACCACTCGCGAATCGCATGGAATCAAGGCCCATCCAAGGCCGGTTTCCGAAGCATTAACCAATATGGTTTACGTTTCGTAAGGATTTGGTTCAATGCCCGACTTTTTGCGGGCCACGACCACTGCGCGAAGCAACGACAAGGAGAACCGCCATGAGCGCATTCGGCGCACGGCGCGAACGAAGCGCCTCGATCGATCTCCTGCCGCCAGAACCCGGCATCCGCAAGCGCGTCGCCCCAGAGAACAGGCACGCGCCTGCCGTCGATGCTCACTTCATCGTTCTTCCGGCCGAGGCGCCGTCGGCTCGCAGGCCGGTTTACAACGACAATCAGCGGCTTACCCGATCGCCGTACACCGCCATCACCGCGCAGGCCGTTCGCCTCGCCTTTCTGGGACTTGCCTGGGCAGTGCGCCTTGCCGAGCGGCTGCTCCAGCTTCTGCCGCAACGCGCCTTTGGCGCCGTCGTTGCGGGTTGCGTCGTCGCCATGTTCTTCCTAGCCGGCGGACTCTCGGCATTGGCGACGGTTTTCACTGGCGCCGGGCCGGTCGGCGGTTTCGAAATTGCCGGTGTCTCGTCGTCGCTTGACGACCGCGATGGCATGAAGGTGCTCTCGGTGTACGGTACAGTCGAAAACCGCTCCCGCGACACGCGTACGGTGCCGGCGATCGTCGTGGACGTCATTGCGGGCGGCAAGTCGGTCGCGCGTCATCGTATCGAGCCGGGTGCTGCGAGCCTGCCGCCCGGTGCAACGGATGCATTTTTGCTGAAGCTGCCCCACGGCGGGGCAAACCTGCCGAAAATTGCGGTTTCGCTTGAACCGGCGGGTGCGCCCTTGCATTGAGTGTGCTATGCGGCATGGACGGGGTGCAGCCCCGCTCGTGCATGGCCCCCAGAAGCTCGGAAGGATTTCTGGACGGCCCGTGTGCGGATCCACAATGCTGTGCGTGCCTTGCGCGTCCGAACCGAGGCGCGGCGCAGCAGAACCTCGCCATATGGAGCCACGTCGCAATGCAGGTAGTGCGCGGAAAGAAGATCGAGACCCTCTACAGCGCCGAGCAGATCGCCAAGCGCAACGCCGAGATGGCGGCTGAGATCATGGCCGGTCCGACCCATGACCTTCTGGTCATCTCGATCCTGAAGGGCTCCTTCATCTTCGCCGCCGACCTGATTCGCGCCATGCACTCCACGGGCCTCGCACCGGAAGTGGAGTTCGTGACCCTGTCCAGCTACGGCAAGGGCACGAAGTCGCAGGGGGTAAAGATCGTCAAGGACATCGACAGCGACGTCCATGGGCGCGACATCCTGCTGATCGACGATATTCTCGAGTCCGGTCGTACGCTGCGCTTTGCCAAGGACCTGTTGCTGGAGCGCGGTGCGCGGCACGTCACGATCGCGGTGCTGCTCGACAAGAGCGTGAAGCGCGAAACCGATCTGGAAGCCGATTATGTCGGCTTCGAGTGCCCGGATCACTTCGTCGTCGGTTATGGGATGGACGCTGCCTACGCATTCCGCGAACTGCCCTTCGTCGGCGTCATCACCGGTGACGCTGAGTAGGCGCACCTGCTTTTGCCTCTCTTTCGTTTACCGATCGCAAACGAAACTCTGGTCATGTCTCAGCCGCGACAACGACGCCCGGCGGCACTAGGACGCCGCCCGGATAAAGTCGGTTGGGCGGCTTGATGAGGATAACATGGCGAGAATTCTGATCACCGAAGACGAGGATTCGCTTCGCATCTTCGTGGCGCGGGCGCTTCGGCTCGACGGGCATGAAACGGTCGAGGCCGCCGATGGGGCGCAAGGGCTCGAAACCCTATTAGAGGGGGAATTCGACCTGCTCCTGTCCGATATCCGCATGCCGGTGATGGATGGAATCGAGCTCGCCCACAGGGCCGCAGACGCCCATCCGAACCTGAAGATCCTGCTGATGACCGGCTATGCCGAACAGCGCGAACGCGCCGAGGATCTCGCCGAGAAGATCATTGACGTGGTCGCCAAGCCGTTCAGCCTGCCCGACATCCGCACTGCGGTTGCGCGGGCGCTGGCGGCATGACATAGGCCGGCCCGGATAGACGGCCGGGCAGTTGCGGCCGTTTTGGACCGCCCAACGCAAGTGCGTGTCACTCGATGCCGAGCAGCCGCTCAAGATAGTTGCGCTCCATGACCGGCGCATTGCCCGTGCCGAGCCGGCGGCGGATTTCATCCAGGATCTCGCGGGCCCGCTGGATGTCGATTTCTTCCGGCACCCGGGTGCGGCCGTCATAGTCAGGGCCTTGCGCGGTGTCCGGACGCTCCCGTCCGAGCGGGTCTCGGCCGGTCCGATCCATCTGCGGCTGGCCCTCGCCCGGCCCGCCCGGGCCCATGGCCTGCATCTGGCTCATCATGTCCTGTGCACCCTGGCGCAACGCCTCCAGCGCCCGGCCCTGGCTTTCGACTGCGGGCTCGCCTTCTCCCCTGCCCAACGAATTGGAGGCTCCCTTCATCTCGCGGCCGGCCTCGCCGAAGCCCTTGCCGGGTTCGATGCCCATTTCCTTCAGGCCTTTCTGCAGTTCGCCGAGCTGTTTGCCGAGCGCGTCCTGCTGGGCCTTCAGATCCTTCAGCGCCTGGCGTAGTTCGTCCGCGGTCATCTGGTCGCTCGGCGAATTGCCCGGTTGCTGCTCGTTGCCCTGATCGCCCGGCTGACCGAACAACTCGTCCTCGCCGGGCAGGGGATCGCCGCTCTGAAGGCGATCCTGCAGTGCCTGGTCGTAGTTGAAGGTCTGGTCCATCAGCTTCTGCTGATCCTGCAGCAGCCTGCCGAGCTTGTCCATTTGCTGGCGCATCGCGTCCGATTGCTGGCCCTGCTGCTGCTGCTGCGGGCGCCCGGCCTGCAGGTTGTTCAGCATGCGCTGCATTTCGGCAAGAAGCTGTCGGGCCTGGTCTTTCGCGCCGGAGCGGGCCAGGTTCTCGATCTGGTCCATCATTCGTTCGAGATCCTGCTGGCGCAGGATCTGGCCCTGCTGCTGGGCATTCTGTTGCATCTGCCCGTTCTTCTCGGCCTGGCGCGCCAGTTCCTGCATGTAGGCTTGCATGGCGTCGCGCAGGTCCTGCATCAACTTGGCGATTTCCTCGTCGGGCGCGTTGCGTTCAAGCGCGTCCGACAGCGCCTGCTGGGCCTCGCGCAGGCGACGATCGGCGAGCGAGAGGTTGCCGTCCTCGATGCCGAGGGCGATTTCCCACAGGTAATCGGCCGTCTCCCGCAACTGGTCGTCATTGCGCGCAAGCTTCATGCGCTCCTGTGCCGACCTGATCAGCAGGAAATGCGTGGGATTGGGAATGGTCTCCTCCGGCCGCACCATCAGCGCTTCGCTGAGCGTGATCGCTCGCGGCAACTGATTGGCGTCCAGCGCGAAAGTCTGCCGCTGTTCGGCAACCGCCGCAGCAAGCGGCTCAAAGAACGCCTTCTCCGGAAGGATCATTTCCTGCGGTTGGCTGCGCCCCTCCTGGCCGGCGGCATCGCGGGCGACCAGCGTTATGCGTACCCTCTTTCCTGCGAGCGGATGTTCAGTGAGATTGCGGCTCGTCGTGCCCTTTGCGTCACGGGCGTTGCGTCGCGGCAGATCCAATCGATATTCCGGCGGCGGATAGAGTGGCCGCGCATCCTGGGCTGGCGGTTCCACCGGCACGATTTCCGCATGCGCCTCCTGTATGCCGTAGTCATCCTTGGCGACGAAGCGGATTTCCAGGGCCGAAGCGGCGGTCTTGCGCGGCACGCCGTCAAAGGCGATTTCGGGAACTCGGTCCGGGATGATGTCGAAGGCCCATTGGCGGCCATCGAGCGAAAGGGAGCCGCTCTTGACGATCCTGTAGTGCAGCGTCGTGGAGGCGGGCGTGGCGGAGGCTGTTTCCTGCGCGGCGCTTGCTTCCGCCTTGTCAACCTTGTCAGCGCCCTGCTTCGGTTCGTCTGCCCGGATCGCCGTCGCTTTCTCCCCCGTCGGCGTGTAGGAAACCGCATCGCCGATACCGCCGCCAACTCCGCCGGTGATGCGCACGGTCAGTTCGCTGAACTGCGGTACGCGCAGCGTCCCATCGATCGGCTGCTCTGCTCCGGTCAGGAACACCGGAGCGCGGCCGGTGTGGGCGGGCGGCGTTATCCAGGCGTCGATGCGGATGTCCGGCTTGTCCTCTGTCGGCGCGCGAACCGTGACGATATCGGACAGCAGTCCCGCCCGATTGGAATAGGAAAAGGCGAAGGCAACGGCAAGAAGCAGCAACGGCACGGCGCGCAGGCCAAAGCGGTCGTGGCGCGCGATGTCCGGCCGCGGAAACCCGGCCTGGAGGGCGCCGACCGTGCGGGCCATGCGGGTCTGGTGCTCGCGCCAGAGCGCGTCCGCAACCGGCCCATCCCGGACAGGCCGGTCCGCCTGCACCTGGATCGCCTGATGAACGAGGCCATTGCGTTCTTCCAGCATGCGATCGGCCCGGTCGACCTGGGGCCAGACCGCTTGCCTCAGTCGCGCTGCCGCAAGCAGAAACCCGAGCCCGAAGACTGCAAGCGTCGCCACATGCAGCCAGGCGGGGACATGGCGGAAGTAGCCGAACCAGGTCAGCGCGAGCAGGCTCGCGACGATCAGGATCAGCGGAAGCAGCTTTGGAAGGATGCTTTCGGCAAAGAGAACCGCGCATGCCAAAGCGCGCTTGCGATCCAACCGCGCCGAAAGATCGTAGCCCTGTCCCTTGCCGGAGGCGTTCTTCGCGTCTTCGTGCATCGGTCCTCGCATGCTTGCAGGCCCCTCGCGACGCCCAACTGCCGAGAGGATAACATTCTTTGTGGCCAAGGCGAGGGCGCGCTCGAAAACGTGATCGTTTTCCAGCTTCGATTGTTCCCGGGCAGGGCTACTGGCCGTGGTTCAAGCGAGCCAGTCGGGCACGGAGTCGAGACCCATCAGGTCTTCGTAGGTGGGGCGGGGCCGCACGACGTGGAAGCGGTCTCCCTTGACCAGGATTTCCGGCACCAGCAGGCGCGAGTTGTAGGTGCCGGCCTGGACCGCCCCGTAGGCGCCTGCCGAACCGACCGCAATCAGGTCGCCCGGCTTCGGCATTGCCATCTCGCGGTCCAAGGCCAGGTAGTCGCCGGTTTCGCAGACGGGGCCGACGACGTCGGCGCGGATGCGCGGCGCGTTGGCCGCCGAGATCACCACGGGGTGGATCTCGTGCCAGGCTTCGTAGAGCGTCGGGCGGATGAGATCGTTCATCGCCGCGTCGACGATGACGAAGGTCTTTTCGCCGCCGTCCTTCACATAGATCACCTCGGTGACGAGGATGCCGGCATTGCCGACGATCAGCCGCCCCGGTTCGGTGACGATCTTGCAGTCGAGGCCCTTGAGTTCGTTCTTGACGATCTCGGCATAGGCGTCCGGCAGCGGCGGCGGGGAATTGTCACTCTTGTAGGGGATGCCGAGACCACCGCCGACGTCGACATGGTCGATCGCGTGGCCGTCGGCGCGCAGCGTGTGCACCAATTCGCGCAGCAGCCGGAAGGCGTCCTCGAACGGCTGCAATTCGGTGATCTGGCTGCCGATATGCATGTCGATGCCAGTGACCTTGATGCCCGGCAGCTTGGCGGCATGCGCGTAGACGGCGCGGGCGCGCTCCCAGGAGATGCCGAACTTGTTCTCCTTCTTGCCGGTCGAGATCTTCGCGTGCGTGCGGGCATCGACGTCCGGGTTGATGCGGAACGAGACGTGCGCCTGCTTGCCCGCCTTCACCGCGCGGGCATTGAGCACCTCGAGTTCCGGCTCGGATTCGACGTTGAAGCAGTAGATGCCCGCCTCTATGCCGAGGTCCATCTCGCGCGCCGTCTTGCCGACGCCGGAGAACATGATGCGTGAAGCGGGGACACCGGCGGCCAGCGCGCGGCGCAGTTCGCCCTCGGAAACGACATCCACGCCGGCGCCGAGACGCGCGAGCGTCTTCAGCACCGCCTGGTTCGAATTCGCCTTCATCGCATAGCAGACGAGCGCGTCGACGCCGTCGAAGGCCTTGGAAAAGACCTTGTAATGACGCTCGAGCGTCGCCGTGGAGTAGCAGTAGAAGGGCGTGCCGACCGCCTTGGCGATTTCGGGAACGGGCACGTCCTCGGCGAAGAGAACGCCGTCGCGATATTCGAAGTGGTTCACAGTGTCGCTTCCGTCAGAGGAGGGCGTCGAGGATGAAGGGCTTGTCCTCGACGGCCTGTTTCTTCGCATCCGGGCCGACGATCGCCTTTGTGGTCGTCGCCGGGCCGGGCGGATCGAGGTCGCCCTTGCGGCCGCAAGCCGCCATTACCGTCGCCGAAAGAACAAGAACGAGGGCCAGCCTGGCAGTGGTCTTCAGTGTCATGCGGGTCACGGCTCCGATAGCGGTCTTTATTGGTTGTGAAACACTTAGCAGAATCTGGGGCTGCTTGTGCACCCCGATTCTGCTGATGCTTCATGCAAGGCGATTGATTGGTCGCCTGTCAACCACGGGCCCGCCACCAGGCGATCTGCTGGCGCACACCCGAGGGCGCGGTGCCGCCGAACGAGGTGCGGCTTGCGACGGAGGCTTCGACCGTCAGCACGCCATAAACCTTGTCGGTGATCGCAGGATTGATCGCCTGCAGGTCGACGAGCGGCAGTTCGGCCAGTTCGCAACCCCTCTGCTCGGCGAGCGCGACGGCACGACCGGTGACATGATGGGCGTCGCGGAAGGGTAAGCCCGCCTCGCGCACCAGCCAGTCGGCAAGGTCGGTCGCGGTGGAATAGCCCGAGCCGGCGGCTGCCTTCATTCGGTCGACGCGGACCGTCATGTCGCGCACCATGCCGGTCATCGCGGCGATCGCCAGTTCCAGGCTCTCGGCGGCGTCGAAGACCTGCTCCTTGTCCTCCTGCATGTCCTTGGAGTAGGCGAGCGGCAGGCCCTTCATCACCGTCAGCAGCGCGATCAGCGAGCCGTTGATGCGGCCGGTCTTGGCGCGCACCAGTTCGGCGGCGTCCGGGTTCTTCTTCTGCGGCATGATCGACGAGCCGGTCGAAAACGCGTCCGAAAGCCGGATGAAGCCGAACTGCGGCGTCGACCAGATGACGATTTCTTCGGCGAGGCGAGAAAGGTGGGTTGCGGCGATCGCGGCGATCGACAGGAACTCCAACGCAAAGTCGCGGTCCGATACCGTGTCGATCGAGTTGCGGGTCGGCTCGCGGAAACCGAGGGCCTTCGCCGTCATGTGGCGGTCTATCGGGAAGCCGGTGCCGGCGAGCGCCGCAGCGCCGATCGGGCTTTCGTCGAGGTGCTCGATCGCATGGCGGACGCGCTGGCGGTCGCGGCCGAACATCTCCACATAGGCCATGCAATGGTGGCCGAAGGTGACCGGCTGCGCCGTCTGCAGATGGGTAAAGCCAGGCATCACGGTGTCGGCATGCTCCTCGGCGCGATCGAGGAAGGCTGTGATCAGCGCGGTGAGCATCTTCTCGGTCTTCTGCAGCTCTTCCTTCACCCAGAGGCGGAAATCAAGCGCGACCTGGTCGTTGCGTGAGCGGGCGGTGTGTAGCCGGCCGGCGGCCGGGCCGATGAGGGTGGCAAGCCGGGCCTCCACGTTCATGTGGATGTCTTCGAGCTTGCGGGAGAATTCGAAGGCGCCGCTTTCGATTTCCTTTAAGACCGTTTCCAGGCCTGCGACAATCTTGTTCTTGTCTTCGGCGGAAATGATGCCTTGATGGGCGAGCATGGTCGCGTGCGCGATCGAGCCACGGATATCCTGGGCGTAGAGCTTCTTGTCGAAGTCGATGGAGGCATTTATCTCCTCCATGATCGCATCCGGGCCCGAAGCGAAACGGCCGCCCCACATCTGGTTCGAGGACTGGGTCTCAGATTTTGCGTCAGCCATGGGATTGCCTATCCTGGAGAATGAAATGACAGTCGAGAAGAAGCCGGGCCGCCCGGCCGCAAAGCTGCTCACGCTGGCCGCGCTTGCCGGCATCCTTGCCGGTGCGGCAGCGGTATACGTGATGGAGAGCCGGTCTGGCAATGGCGAGCCCGGCACGCCCGTCGCCAGCGCCGGCCAGTGCCAAGCGGCAAAGGAAAAGGCAGCGGCGCTGACGCCGTTCCTGAAAGGGCAGGTCGCCGCCATGATGGCTGCGGACCAGCCGCGCCCGCTGCCGGCGCTTGCCTTCAACGGGCCGGACGGGAAGCCGCTTACGGTCGCCGATTTTGCCGGCAAGACGCTGCTCGTCAACCTGTGGGCGACCTGGTGCTTCCCTTGCCGCGAGGAGATGCCGGCGCTGAATGCGCTGCAGAAGGAGCTCGGCAGCGATCGCTTCGAGGTCGTCGCGATCAACATCGACACGGGAACCGACGAGAAGCCGAAGGCCTTCCTCGACGAGACCGGCGTGCACGACCTCGGTTACTATCGTGACAGCTCAATGGGCGTCTTCAACGCCCTGAAGAAGGAGGGGCTGGCCTTCGGCCTGCCGGTGACGCTGCTGATGGACGACAAGGGCTGCCTCATCGGCGCCATGAACGGCCCGGCGGTCTGGGACAGCGAGGATGCGAAGGCGCTGATCAAGGCCGCACTCCCGGCCGCGCCGGCCTCGTGACGTAACAAGGTCTTCTTCGGAAGCGGACTCGCCCGGCGTTTTTGCCCCTCATCCGCCTGCCGGCACCTTCTCCCCGTGAACGGGGAGAAGGAAGGATGCAGCGGCGCCTCCGTCCCACAGCACCTGTGAGGGCACGTCCCCTCTCCCCGCTTGCGGGGAGAGGGCTAGGGTGAGGGGCTGTTGTAGCGCCACATTTTTGTTGCGTCCGCTGGAACGTGACGCGCTTCCGGACTCACGGCGTCGCGTAAACCCTCGGCCGGCGGATGTCGAGAAAACCCTGTTCGCCCTTCTTGTGGGGAAACTCCGGCGCCGTGTCGAACTCGATCGACTGGCCGCCGGTGGTCTTTGCCAGTACGCGGCGCGAATCCGGCCGGTCGAGCACGCGCAGGATCTGCGCCGGCACGCCTTCGCCAGTCTCGCGCCAGGAGACGTCGGCCGGGCGGAACAGCAGGTCGGCCGGGCCGTCCTTCAGGTCCGGAGCGTCGAAGGCAACGTCCTGCACATAGGCCTTGCCGTCGCGCACCGTCGCCGGCAGCGCGTTGGCATCGCCGAGGAACTTCATGACGAAGGCGTTCTCGGGGGCGCGGCAGACTTCCTCCGGCGTCCCCTCCTGCACGATATTGCCCTTGTCGAGAATGACGACACGATCGGCGAGGTCGAGCGCCTCCTCCTGGTCGTGGGTGACGAAGAGGGTGGTGATGCCGAGCTCGTCATGGATCTTGCGCAGCCAGCGGCGCAGGTCGCGCCGCACATTGGCGTCGAGGGCGCCGAACGGCTCGTCGAGCAGCAGCACGCGCGGATCGACGGCGAGTGCACGCGCCAGCGCCACCCGCTGCCGCTGGCCGCCGGAGATCTGCCCCGGGAAGCGTTCGCCGAGGCCTGAGAGCTGCACCAGCGCCAAGAGTTCGTCGACCCGGTCGCGGATGGCCTCCGGCGAGCGCGTCACCTTCGACACCTTCATGCCGAAGGCGATGTTTTCGGCCACCGTCATGTGCGGGAACAGCGCGTAGTGCTGGAAGACGAAGCCGACGCCGCGGTCGCGCACCGGAATGTCGGTGGCGTCCTCGTCGCCGAAATAGATGTGCCCGTGGTCGGCATATTCGAGGCCGGCGACCATGCGCAGGATCGTCGTCTTGCCGGAGCCGGAGGGGCCGAGCAGCGCCACCAGTTCGCCGCTTTCGATCTCCAGCGACACGCCATGGACGGCGCGGAAGGTGTCGAAGGTCTTGACGACGTCGTTGAGGCGGATTTTCAAGGCTTGACCTCCGAAAGTTTATCATTGCCGGCGAGCGTCGCCGGGCGGTTGCTGCGGCCGGCGCCCTGGCGCTCCAGCGCCACCTTCACCACCAGCGTGACGAGCGCCAGCGTCGCGAGGATCGACGCGGCGGCGAAGGAGCCGACGGCGTCATAGTCGTGGTAGAGCAGTTCGATGTGCAGCGGCAGCGTGTTGGTCTGGCCGCGGATGTTGCCGGAGACGACCGAGACCGCCCCGAACTCGCCCATCACGCGCGAATTGCACAGCACGACGCCATAGAGCAGCGCCCACTTGATGTTGGGCAGCGTCACCGAGAAGAAGGTGCGCCAGGCGCTGGCGCCGAGCGAGGTCGCCGCCTCCTCGAGGTCGCGTCCCTGCGCCTGCATGAGCGGGATCAGTTCGCGGGCAACGAAGGGGGCGGTGACGAACATGCTGGCCAGCACGATGCCGGGCAGCGCGAACATGATCTTGGTTCCGGCGCTCTCCAGCGCCGGCCCGAAAAGGCCCTGCAGGCCGTAGACGAACAGGTAGGCAACGCCGGCGACGATCGGCGAAACGGAGAACGGGATCTCGATGAGGATCGTCAGCAACCGCTTGCCGACGAAATCATGCTTGGTGATCGCCCAGGCGGCAGCGATGCCGAAGGCAGTGTTGATCGGCACGGCGATCAATGCCGTCAGCACGGTGAGCATGATCGCGTGCAGGGTGTCCGGCTCGGCGATCGCGGCGGCGAAATAGGGAAGCCCCTTGGAAAAGGCCTGGACGCCGATGACGGCCAGCGGGGCGACGATGATGACGGCGACGAAGAACAGCACGACGCCGAGCAGGACGCGGCGGAACAGCGGGTCGTCGCCGATGCGGGGCGGCCGGCGGCCGGAATGATGCGATTTCATCGGCTCAGGTTCTCACGGTGTAGCGAAGCGCGCGCGCCTGCATGAGGTTGGTGACCGCGAGCATGACGAAGGCGGCGATCAGCATGACGGAGGCGATCGCGGCGGAGGCCGGGTAGTCGTATTCCTCGAGGCGGATGAAGGCCAGCAGCGCAGTGATCTCCGTCGAGAAGGGCTGGTTGCCGGCAATGAAGATGATCGCGCCGAACTCGCCGAGGCTGCGGGCGAAGGACAGCGACACGCCGGCGAGCAGCGCCGGCGTCAGCAGCGGCAGGATAACGCGCCGGAAGATCGAAACGTCGCTGCCGCCGAGCGTCTGCGCCGCCTCTTCCAGCGCCGGATCGAGTTCTTCGAGCACCGGCTGGACGGTGCGCACCACGAAGGGCAGGCTGGTGAAGGCCATGGCGATCATGATGCCGAGCGGCGTGTAGGCGACCTTGATGCCGAGTTCGGAAAGCGGCGCGCCGAACCAGCCGTTGGTCGCAAACAGCGTCGTCAGCGAGATGCCGGCAACGGCGGTCGGCAGCGCGAAGGGCAGGTCGACCAGCGCGTCGATGAGGCGGCGGCCGGGGAAGCGATAGCGCACCAGCACCCAGGCGAGCGCCAGCCCGAAGACGAGGTTGAACAGGGTTGCGACGAGGGCGCTGGAGACGGTCACCATGTAACTGGCGACGGCGCGGTCGGACGAGACGATGCGCCAGTAGTCGGCCGGGCCGAGGCTTGCGGCCTTGAACACGAGCGCTGTCAGCGGCAGCACGATGATGATCGCCGCATAGACCAGCGTGATCCCGAGGGAGAGGGGCAGGCCCGGCAAAACGCGCCGTTTCAAGATGCTCGTCCTTTCTGCAACATAAAGGACCGGCGGGGTTTCTCCCGCCGGTCCCGATCGGATCTTTCCTGGTGTTACCGGCTGCCGTAGATCGTGTCGAGGATGCCGCCCTCGGCGAAGTGCTCCTTGGAGACCTGGCCCCAGCCGCCGAAGACGTCCTCGACCTTCACCAGGCGGATGTCCGGGAACTGGTCCTTGAACTCGGCGGCGACCTTTTCGTCATGAACGCGATGGCCAAACTCTGCGGCGACCTTCTGGCCCTCCGGCGAATAGAGGAAATCGAGGTAGGTCTTGGACAGTTCCTGGCTGCCCCGCTTCTCGGCGACCTTGTCGACGACGGCGACCGGGAATTCCGCCAGAAGGCTGACGGAGGGCACGACCTGCTCGAACTTGTCGGTGCCGTACTGCTTGGCGATCGCCTTGGTCTCGGCCTCGAAGGTGATGATGACGTCGCCGATCTCGCGCTCGACGAAGGTGGTCGTTGCGGCGCGGCCGCCGGTGTCGAAGACCGGCACGTTGTCGAAGATCTTGGTGACGAATTCCTTCACCTTCGCCTCGTCGCCTTCGAACTTCTCCTTCGCGTAGGCTGTTGCCGCGAGATAGGTGTAGCGGGCGTTGCCGGAGGTCTTCGGGTTCGGGAAGATCACCTTGACGTCGTCACGGGCGAGATCGTTCCAGTCCTTGATGCCCTTCGGATTACCGGCGCGCACCAGGAACGAGGGGAAGGAGTAGAAGGGCGAGGCGTTGTTCGGGAACTTCGTCTGCCAGTCTTCGGCGACGAAGCCGTTCTTGACGAGGAAATCGATGTCGGTGACCTGGTTGAAGGTCACGACGTCAGCTTCGAGGCCCTCGACGATGGCGCGCGCCTGCTTGGAGGTGCCGCCATGCGACTGGTCGATCGTGATGCCGGGATGGGCCTTGACGAAGGCCTCGTTCTCGGCGGCGAACAGTTCGCGGGCGATGTCATAGGACGCGTTCAGGAGCTTGTCGGCGGCATGGGCCGAAAGGGGGGCTGCCAGCGCCGCGATGGCGGCACCGATCAGAAGAAGGCGCTTCATGTGATTGTCTCCTGCAAGTGCGTTGTCTGCCGGGACCATAATGGCCGGCCGAACTCAATCCGAGGCACGGCGGACCAATCACGGTCTGGTCAGGAAAAAATTAGTCCCACTTGGCGGAGTTCTGCAGAAAATTCGTGGAAATGGTGGTCGTTGGGCGCGCGATCCCGTTGTCGCTGGTTTCCCCGGTGCGAAGGGGAATATCTCTCCATCGTTCGGCCAGTTGCTGCTCATGCAACCGTCCGCTGCTACGCAAAAAATACCAGTCGACAGATCCAAGGATGAATCGCTTTTTCGCGTCGCGCTCCCAAAGCGGGGTGTGATGGTCGCCGACCACCAATATGTCGGTCGGTGGCAATTCGGGGTCGGTGGCGATGGACGCCACGGACTTGAATACATCGCCCCAAAGCTCGGTCAGTTCGCATGTCGTCCGGTTGGCGATCGCCGCTTCTTCCGTACCGCAGCGAAGCTGGCCGTCCGGCTTGGCAACGAAAGGAACGTGTGAATTCAACGTTAGCCAGTAGACAAGTTTGGGACGCTTGTCCGCCGCCAGCAGCCGCGCGCGCACAGCATGCGCCACCTCCGTATCGCAAAGGCCTTCGAAGACGCTGCCGCATCGGTTTGGCACCAGCATCGGAACATCCCTGGCCAGTTCGTCAGCGAAATGGAGGTCCTCGAAGCCAATCTTCGGATACCAAATGTTCCGTGCGAACATCGCCGAGGTGTAGCCATGGTACGCGGTGGTCGCATATCCATGCTCCGCCAACTGCCGCGGAAGACAATCGAACGGACCATTCTCGTGGATATAGTCGAGGTGATCGCCCCAACGACCGCACAGTTCCCGCGATTCAGCCGCAGTTGTCGACCCGGAGTAGCGCGTGGTTCCGTGGGTAAGCGTGTAGTTTCCGCTCGCAGCCGCCCGCTCAAGTTCTGCCGAGAGCAGGGCTTTTTCGTTTGCGTTCGCGATCGCGCCGAGCCCCTCGACCAGCACCACGAGAAGGTTGTTGCCGCGCGCGGCTATAGCGTCTGCCGCCAGCCCGTTCTGTGTCATCGCGCTGTCGAATTCGGGTTCCGCCTTGGCGGCATAGGGCAGATTGAAGTGCAGCTCAGCGCCGACGAGGGCAAAGGCAAGAAGCGCAACGGGAATTGGCGAGGCAAAGCGGATCTCTTCGCGGTGCCGATTCAACAGCAATGCGGCTAGCAGGGGCATGGTGAAGGTGAGGGTGACGGTGGTCACATAGAATGTCGATGCGGTGACGTCGATCGTGCTCAGGAACCGGACAGAGTCCAGCGCGGTGTGCAGGGGCAGATGGAAGGCGATGGAAATGATCAGGCCGAGATCAATTGCGGCGACCAAGAGGAACAGCAGGTAGGCGCAGAACGGCGGGAGAAACAATGCCGCGGCGGTCGCGAGCAGATAGAGCAGGGGCGCTATCAGCCGTTGGGCAATGAAGAACGGCATCGCGACAAGAAAGATGCCGTTCGGCACCAATCCGGCGATCAGCATCAGACGAATGGCGGCCCGGTCGAAAAGCCGCGACTTCGAAACGGGTATTCTTGGTTCCGGCGAAAACGCGCTCATGGGCTCGTCGTGAAATGCTTCCGCGATATGCTTTGATATCGCGGAATCTTTCAGAAGAGCTTAATGCGTCCGCTCGACTGTCAGCGGGTGGGAACAGGGACTTCGCCGCGGTAGTCGTAGAAGCCGCGGCCGGACTTGCGGCCGAGCCAGCCGGCCTCGACGTATTTGACCAGCAGCGGACAAGGGCGATACTTCGAGTCCGCCAGGCCCTCGTAGAGCACCTGCATGATCGACAGGCAGGTATCGAGGCCGATAAAGTCGGCAAGCTGCAGCGGGCCCATCGGATGGTTGGCGCCGAGCTTCATCGCCGTGTCGATCGCGTCGACCGTGCCGACGCCCTCGTAAAGCGTATAGATCGCCTCGTTGATCATCGGCAGCAGAATGCGGTTGACGATGAACGCCGGGAAGTCCTCGGCGACCGTCACCGTCTTGTCGAGGGTGGCGACGAACTGCTTGGCGGTGGCGAAGGTGTCTTCCTCGGTGGCGATGCCGCGCACCAGCTCCACCAGCTTCATCACCGGAACCGGGTTCATGAAATGAATGCCCATGAAGCGCTCGGCGCGGTCGGTGGCCGAGGCCAGCCGGGTGATCGACAGCGATGAGGTATTGGTCGCCAGGATCGCATCGGGCTTCAGCACCGGGCAGACCTGGCCGTAGATCTTGCGCTTGACCGTCTCATCCTCGGTCGCGGCTTCGATCACCAGATCGGCTTGGGACAGGTCGTTGACGTCGTTCGATCCCTTGATCCGGGCCAGCGCGTTCTTGCGCTCCTCGTCGGTCATCTTGCCGGAGGCGACCTGGCGCGCCAGATTGCCGTGGATCGTGGCCAGCCCGGCCTCGATCCTCTCGGCTGACAGATCGTAGATCTGGACCTTGTAGCCGGCGACGGCGCAGACATGCGCAATGCCGCAGCCCATCTGACCTGCTCCGACGATACCGACATTCCTGATCGTGCTCATTGCCTTGCTCACTGAATAGTAACGCCGCTGGCGCGATCGGCCGCGCGTCAAAAAAGAAACCGGGCCGGAGAATTCCAGCCCGGTGAAGTGATAATGCGATGCGGCAACTTTTTCCAGCGATTAATCGTCGCGTCGATGCCGCCCGGATCGCCCTCAGAGGGCCTTTTCCAGCTCCGGCAGGACGTCGAACAGGTCGGCGACGAGGCCGTAGTCGGCGACCTGGAAGATCGGGGCCTC